>NZ_CABTZR010000042.1 GCF_902489365.1 uncultured Corynebacterium sp.
AATTCATCGGGGACGATGTCATAGGACACGTGCGAGTACAACGGTGCGGTAACCAGCGGTTTGCCGGATTTAACGTCGGTAACAAAACGCATGAGCGCGCGGCGGTCATAAGACTCCGGATAGCCCTTGCGCTGCATCAACCCGTGCTCTTTGAGGTAGGCGGTGGGGTAGAGGAAACCATCGGTGGTGACGAGGTCGACCTTCGGGTGGGAATCCCAGCGTTCCAAAAGCACTTGGAGCAGGCGCGCCGTCGTCGATTTGCCCACGGCGACAGAGCCGGCGACGCCGATGACGAAAGGAACGTGCGTCGGTGGGTTACCTAAAAATGCCTCGGTGGCGGTGGTGAGCTTCTGGCGTGCCTCCACCTGCATGTGAATGAGACGGGACAGTGGTAGATAAACTTCCGCTACCTCGGTGAGATCGATGCGGTCACCAATACCACGGAGCTTTTCTACCTCGGTGGCCGTCAACACCTGTGGCATGGATTTACGCAGGGCACGCCACGTATCGCGGTCAAAATCGAGGTACGGGCTCGCATCGGTCATTCGCGCCATGCCGACTATTGTCGCACTGCATCCGGCGCCTCGTGCAATCGCCCCGAATGAAAAGATTCCTAGAGACCCCCGCGCGGGGGATAGGGGCGTTAGGATGTAGAACTAGCTTCGGCGATTTCTCAAGTCGGTGGTGTTGTGCTGCGAGCGGGCGCCGCTGGCTATCTTGACCATCTTTAGGAAGGGACACCACGCTTTCATGACGACTACGAACAATTCAGACGTGCGCTACCAGGAGATGCGCGATCTTGACCCCGAGGTCTTCGAGGCTATTTCCGGTGAGATTGCTCGTCAGCGCGATACCCTCGAGATGATTGCTTCGGAGAACTTCGTCCCCCGCGCCGTTCTGCAGGCGCAGGGTTCTGTTCTCACCAACAAGTACGCAGAGGGCTACCCGGGGCGCCGCTACTACGGCGGCTGCGAGCACGTTGATGTCGTGGAGGATCTGGCTCGCGATCGTGCCAAGGCGCTTTTCGACGCCGAATTTGCCAACGTCCAGCCGCACTCCGGTGCCCAGGCCAACGCTGCGGTGCTGGCATCGCTGATCCAGCCGGGTGACAAGATCATGGGCCTGTCCTTGGCACATGGCGGCCACCTGACCCACGGTATGAAGCTGAATTTCTCCGGCAAGCTTTACGACGTTGCCGCGTATGAGGTTGACCCGGAGACCATGCGCCTCGACATGGACAAGGTCCGCGAGCAGGCTCTGGCTGAGAAGCCGCAGGTGATCATTGCTGGTTGGTCCGCCTACCCGCGCACCATCGATTTTGAGGCATTCCGCTCCATCGCTGATGAGGTGGGCGCCTACCTGTGGACGGATATGGCGCACTTCGCAGGCCTCGTGGCCGCCGGCCTTCACCCCTCCCCGGTTCCGCACTCTGATGTTGTGTCCTCCACTGTGCACAAGACGCTTGGTGGCCCGCGCTCCGGAATTATCTTGGCCAAGCAGGACTTTGCCAAGAAGATCAACTCCAACGTCTTCCCTGGCCAGCAGGGCGGTCCGCTCATGCACGTTATCGCGGCGAAGGCCATCGCCCTCAAGATTGCGGCCACCGAGGAGTTCAAGGAGCGCCAGGAGCGCACCCTGGAAGGTGCTCGCATTCTGGCTGAGCGCCTGACCGCTGAGGATTGCACCAAGGCGGGCGTCGACGTCCTCACCGGCGGCACCGACGTGCACCTCGTCCTGGCGGACCTGCGCAACTCTGAACTCGATGGCCAGCAGGCGGAGGACCTCCTCCACGAGGTGGGCATCACCGTGAACCGCAATGCGGTCCCGAACGATCCGCGCCCGCCGATGGTTACCTCCGGCCTGCGCATCGGCACCCCGGCCTTGGCTACCCGCGGCCTTGACACGGCGGCCTTCACCGAGGTGGCCGATGTTATCGGTACCGCGCTGGCAAACGGTAAGAACGCGGACGTCGCCAAGCTGCGCGCCCGCGTGGAGAAGGTCGCCGCGGACTTCCCGCTGTACGACGGCCTCGAAGACTGGAAGCTGGTCTAAGCTTCCGAACGCTCCTCGGCGTGAGCTTTCCGTGCGGCCCCGAGCCACTCGGGCATCGCGCTGAGGAGCTCTTTGATTTCTGCGGTGGTCAGAGGGCGATCCATGTCGTTCTTCTTCAGCGCGGTCACGGAAATGCCCAGCTTCTGCGCCACTACCGGGCGCGGGTGCGGGCCCTCGCGGCGCAGGGTGGCCAGCCACTCCGGTGGGTTCTCCTGCAGGTCGCGCAATTGCGCGTGGGTCACTGCATTGGCTTGAAACTCCTCTGGGGCGGCCGGCAGGTAGATGCCCAGCTTCTTAGCTGCGGTTTGTGCGCGCATGGCGGTACCGGAAGGCTGCTGGGTTTCGTTGGCTGGGGTTTCATTATTCGGGGTATCAGTCACGCTCACCACGCTAGCAGCACCGTAGTATGAGGTGCATGCTCCGCCTTGTCTTTTGCACTGGTACAGAACCCGGTAAATGGTTTCGACGCTACCGTGACTCGCATTCTCCCGAGTCCCTGGTGACCGCCGACGCCGATGATGCGATGGCGACTCTTCTTGCGCAGGAAGCAGACCTCGCGCTAACCCGCCTGCCAGATCCGCGGGTCGATGACAGCTTCCATGTGGTTCGGCTGTACGAGGAAGCGCCTGGGATCGCCGTTCCGAAAGATTCCGTGTACGCCGAGGTAGGGGAGGACATTACACCGGAGGATGTCGCCGAAGAGATCGTGAATTACCGGATCTCGCAGGACGGCAGCGTCGACGTTCCCGCCCTGCGCACCGCTCTCCAAGTCGTGGCAGCCAACGTGGGCGTGGCCATCGCACCTCGACCTCTGCTGAAGGTGCTCAGCAAGAAGCAAGTCGTGGCTCTAGGTCTGGAGGATCCCACTGTTGCGCGCACGGAGATCGCTTTGGTGTGGCGCCGGGCGGAGGATGGTGACGAGATTCAGGATTTCGTCGGCGTGGCGAAGGGAAGGACGCGGAATTCTTCCCGCAATGTTGCTGAGAAGCGCAGCGCCCGTGACAAAGCAAAGGCCAAGCAAGCTCGCAGAAAGTCTCAAGGAAAGCCTCAAAAAAGCTCTATTTTCAAACCGTTATCGAAAAGATATAGAGGGTCTCAACAGCGGAAACGTCGATAAAGCATGGTTTTTGTTGTCTAATCACAGGTTTGCCGGTGGCGTGACGCCGGCGACCGGGCCTACGGTGGGTTTCGTTCTCAACAAAAGTACTTAGAACAGTGCTCAACAAAAGAGAAAGGTTTAGATAATGAAGAAGATGACTCGTCGTTTCGCTGCTGGTATCGCCGCTGCGACCCTGTCCCTGGGTGTCGTTGCCTGCTCCGATGCTGAGGACGCCGCTAAGGATGCTGGCGACGCTGCACAGTCCGCCGCGTCCGACGCTACCGGTGCTGCCGGCTCTGCCGCTCAGGACGCTAAGGATTCCATGAAGGACTCCGAGTCCGCCGATCCTTCTGATGCTGAGGGTGCAGCGGATGCTGACTCCTCTGAGGCGGAGTCCTCCGACTCGGATTCCGCTGATTCCACCGATTCTGAGGGAGCCGAGGGCGATAAGGAGAGCGTCTCCACCGCTAACGGTGAGGTAGAGGTTGCCTCCGACTTTGCACAGGCCATTAAGGACAAGGCCGCCGAGTGGGGCGATCCGGAGTCCATCGAGTCCACCGATGCTGGTAGCGTTGCTACCTTCGCCAAGGACAAGCTGCTGGCATTCAGCGAGGGCGATGGCTCCCAGCCGATCATCGGCAAGATCGCTGAGACCTGGACCGAGGAAGGCGGCTTGGACAGCAAGGTTGGCCTGCCGACCGCCCCGGAGAAGGCTGAGGGCAACGGCTGGGTACAGGAATTCACCAACGGCACCATTTCCTGGATGCAGGGTGAGTCCGGCGAGTACGAGGCCACCATCAACTAAGAGAGCTCACAATAGGGACAGCCCGCTAAGAACATGCTCCGCACTGTAAAACCAGTGCGGAGCATTTCTTTGTGTTTTGTGTGGGAGCGAGCCGACTGGTGGGGATGGTGTGGCTCTGGGGATTGTCGTTTTAATACTGTTCATCTTGCACCCATGTAATTTCAACCTTTGCTCTCTAGCGTGGATGGTGTTCGGAGGTTCACAGGGACGTCCGGACAGTTCGAAAAACACCAGCTTCACCATGCCCTCCCAGGTCGTTGAGTTGGGGCGGGCATAACAAGGGAGAACCCTGCCGCTATGACCAATCCTTCCGTCCTGACCGAGCAGCCACACGAGGCCGCTGTGGTTACCAAGACCTATGTCATCGATACCTCCGTCCTCCTCTCCGACCCCTGGGCGTTGCGTAAATTCGCAGAGCACGATGTGGTGCTGCCCATCGTCGTTATCTCTGAGTTGGAAGGGAAACGTCATCACCCGGAGCTTGGCTGGTTCGCCCGCCAAGCTCTTCGCTTTTTGGAGGACCTCCGCGCTACCTATGAGGCGCTGGATCAGCCTCTTCCCGTCAACGCCGCGGGCGGAACGCTGCGCGTGGAGCTCAATCACCAGGATCAGTCCTTGCTGCCGGCGGCCTTCCGCGGGCCGGAGGGAGACCACCGAATCCTGGCCTGCGCGCTCAACCTGCAGCATGAGGGCAAGGACACCGTCCTGGTGACCAAGGATGTTCCGCTGCGTGTTAAGGCGGGCGCCGTAGGCCTGCAGGCAGATGAGTACCACGCGCAAGACGTTGTGCTCACCGGATACACCGGAATGGCCACGGTGCAGACCACCGCGGAGGTCATCGATGAGCTCTATGGGGAAGGCGAGGTGCTTATCGACGGATCAGTGACTACCGCCGGCACCCGCGTCGAGGACCTTCCGGTGCACTGCGGCGTGACGCTGCAGGCAGGCGGGCAGTCAGCGCTGGGGCGCATGACAGCCGAGGGGGCAGTGCGCTTGGTACGCGGTGATGCGAATGTCTTTGGTCTCCAGGGGCGCTCGGCTGAGCAGCGGGTAGCTTTGGACCTGCTGCTGGATCCTTCCGTGGGCATCATGTCCATTGGAGGCCGTGCAGGTACCGGTAAGTCTGCGCTGGCCTTGTGCGCCGGCCTAGAAGCTGTGCTGGAGCGTGGCGAACACCGCCGCATCGTGGTCTTCCGCCCGATGTATGCGGTGGGTGGGCAATCCCTGGGATACCTGCCTGGCTCCGAGAGCGAGAAGATGAACCCGTGGGCGCAGGCGGTCTACGACACGTTGGAGGGTCTCGTATCGGAGAACGTCATGGATGAGGTTCAGGACCGTGGGCTTTTAGAGGTTCTCCCGCTGACCCACATTCGCGGACGAAGCCTGCACGATTCCTTCGTAATCGTCGATGAGGCCCAGTCGTTGGAACGCAACGTGCTGCTGACTGTCTTGTCTCGCTTGGGCCGCGGATCGCGCGTGGTGCTGACCCATGACGTGGCGCAGCGAGACAACCTGCGCGTGGGCCGGCACGACGGTGTGCAGGCAGTCATTGAAAAGCTCAAAGGGCATGAGCTCTTCGCTCACATCACGTTGCAGCGCTCTGAGCGCTCTGCCATTGCGGAACTTGTCACCGATTTGCTGGAAGGTGAGAACTAACTCGTTCGCGAATGGCGATCTCGTAGGGGTCTGCTTGGCATTGGTCGTGCGTGCTCAGTAATAATTGTCCTATGAGCGACAACGCGAAAGACAAGAAGAAGGATTTCCGCATCCGTCCATTCACTGCGGCGGACTACCCGCAAATGCGCGAGATCTACGAGCAGGGCCTCAACACCGGCCACGCTACCTACGAGACACGGTCGCTGACCTTTGAGGAGTTTAAGAACGTCAAGATCATGTCGTCGGTCTTTGTTGCGGTGGAGGCGGACGATGACTCGAAGGTCCTCGGCTGGGTCTGCGCTGCGCAGGCGTCTACCCGCACCGTGTTCCACGGCGTGGTGGAGGATTCCATCTACCTGAGTAAGGAAGCCCAGGGCAGGGGTATCGGTGGTGCTTTGCTGGATCAGCTCATCGAGGTCTGCCGTGACTTGCACAAGTGGGCCATCCACTCGTGGATCTTCCCGGAGAACGAAGGCTCCGCTGGTCTCCACAAGTCCCGCGGCTTCGTCAAGGTCGGCACCTACTCCCACATGGCCAAGATGACCTACGGCGAGCTCGCCGGCCAGTGGCGCGATACCGATGTATATGAGCTTCTTCTTCCGAAGCCGGAGGAAAAGAAGGCAGAAGCCAACCAGAAGAGAAAGTAATTATCTTACTTTTCTAATACCAGGGCATGATCGCGGATAGAATAAAACCTGTTCTCATTCACTCTCTAGCGAAGGCGAATCATGTCTTTCCGTACTTCTGTGCTTGCCCTTTCCACCGTCGCAGCCGTGTCGGCCGGTGCTTTCGTAGCGCCCGTTGCCACGGCTGCTGAGTTTCCATCTGCTGGCTCTGTCCCTGTAGCAGAGCTCAACGTTAACTATCCCGACGGCGCTTTGGCGTATGTTTTCGCCGAGCCGGTGATGCAATCCAAGATCGATCTCATGGTTAAGCAAATTCGGGCGGTACGAGCACGCGCGTGGGATTCAAATCTTTTGCTTGGGGGAGTTCCTCTCCGTGAGGCTGCGCGAGGTGAAGGACTCAACTCCCGTGAGGAGTACGTAGATTCAATTTCGTGGAGCCGCGGGCTGGAACATGCTGCGCTCCAGCGAGCTGCGGAAGAGAACGAAGGTCCGCAATTGGATCACGAGCGCATCCCGGGAGTGGAGTGCTGGAGCGTGACCGATGATTTCAAGAGTGCTGAAAACATCAACTACCTCGGTGCTGATGAAGCTATCAACGGCTGGGCTGATGAATGGGCCAACAAGGTGAGTGGGTCCGGTGAGACCGGTCACCTCGACAATATGCTTGCTCCGAACCATCGTTACTTTGCTGTCGCCGAGGTAGGTACGGCCACTGCCGGCCTCTTTGGGGACAAGAACTTTGAAAATTCTCCGGAAAACAGAACGTCTACTCGCCTTGACCAAGGGCGCTACGTTTTCCCGGTAGCTGTTCCTTCTGGATCTATCGAGGATGCTGAACTGTTCTTCTCGGATGGTACTGTGCCGAGCGCAACCGGCAGCTTTGGCCTCAGGATTGATGGTTTTAATGGTGCTCGCTTGGGGGTTCCGGTGGCGTCACCAAGCAGCAGTGATCCGGAGGTGCTCGAAGTCAATAAGGACGGAACCTACAAGGCCAAGTCAGAAGGTACCGCGACCGTCACCCTTAACACCTATGTTCTGCGTAACGGCCAGCCGCAGCTGTCGGACAACTACGTCACCAAGACCGTGAAGGTGACCAAGGAGTCCCCCGGCGGGGAGGTGAGCTTCGGTGGTACGAATATCGGAGCCATTGTAGGCATCCTCGCTGGTGTGCTCGCTCTCATCGGAGTCGCTGCTCAGGTGGCGCGACAGTTGGGCATCCTGCGCTAAGCATCGTTGGAAAAAGAAGCCCTCGCTACGAGCATTCTCGTAGCGAGGACTTTGTGTGTTTACAGCACCCGGCTTCTAGTCTGAGGGGACATCCCAGCGACCGAACCACCGTTGTGCCTGAGGGCGTATTTCATTTCTCAGGCGACTGAAGTGGGGAATAGCAAACCAGCCCTCCCGGAGCATGGTCAAGGCGGATTCGAGGCAGGCGTCGACAAGCGCAAGCCTGTCTCGGATACCCGCAGTGAGCGACATTTAATCAATCGTCTCCTTGAGGTGCTCCTCCCGCACCGGCAGGATGAGCAGGAGAGCGATGATGGCCATCGGGACCATGAGCAGGATGACCGGGGTGAGGCCGTCGTTGTAGGCGTTGAGGATGACGTCGCGGATGGGGTCCGGAAGCTGTGCCACCATCGACGGGGTCAGGTTGGAGGAACCGCCGCCCTCAGCGCTGAACTTTTCTGCAAAGGGCGCGCCAGCCTTGCCCATGGAAGCAATGGCGGCAGGCATGTTGGCGGCCAACTCATCCTTCATGTTGTGGATGAACAGTGAACCCACCAAGGAGGCACCCATGGCGGAACCGATCTGGCGGAAGAAGTTGTTGGCCGCCGTTGCGGTACCCACCAGTGCCACGGGGAAGGAGTTCTGAACGATGAGAACGAGCACCTGCATAACGAAGCCGAGGCCGATGCCGAAGACGAGGAACTCAGCGCCAAGGTGAGTCAGGGAGGTATCCACAGTCAGCTTCGACATCCAGAACAGCGCGCCTGCCGTAATGGCGAGACCGATGATGGGGTAGCGCTTGTAGTGGCCGGTTCGGGCGATGATGAATCCCACTGTGGTAGAAGTGCCAATCATGCCGAGCATCATCGGGATCATCATGAGTCCCGCCTTGGTTGGCGTCAGGGTATGCACCATCTGCAGGTAGGTCGGCATGTAGCCCAGCACACCGAACATAGCCAGGCCCAGCACCATGCCGGCGGCCGTCGTGAGCACCATGTTGCGGTTCTTAAACAGCAGAACTGGGATTAGAGGCTCCTTGGCCCGCTTCTCGACGAAGACCGTGATAACAGCACCAATCACAACGATGACGGCCAAGGTGAGAATGACGGGATCCGACCACTCGTACTGAGTGCCGCCCCACGTGGTCATAAGGATGAGCGAGGCGGTCGTGATGGCGATGAAGGTGGCACCCAAGGCATCAAACTTGCGCAAGTCAGTATCACCAACGCGCAAGTGCAGAACGAGCACGCACACGGTCATGGCGAGCAGACCAAGGGGAATATTCATCCACAGACCCCAGCGCCAGCCAGGTCCATCAGTGAACCAGCCGCCAAGGACTGGGCCGAGGACGGAGGACAGGCCGAAAACGCCGCCCATGATGCCCATGAACTTACCGCGCTCACGTGCCGTGGTGACCTCCGCGATGATGGACTGGGAGGAGATCATCATGAATCCAGCGCCGAAGCCCTGAATGGCACGGCCAATAATGAGCAGATTCATCGAATTGGCGAAGCCGCCCACGGCGGACCCGATGACGAAGGTGGCAATACCGCCGATATAGAGCCACTTGCGGCCCATCATGTCACCGAGCTTGCCGGAGATAGGCATAGCAATGGTCATGGTGACCAAGAAGGCGGAGATGACCCAGCTCATGTGGTCGACACCGCCGAGCTCGCCGACGATAGTGGGGAGGGCGGAAGCGAAGATCATCTGCCCCAGGGAGCTCATCAACATGGTGAGCACGAGGGCAGAGAAGACGAGGGCAAGGTTGTTTTCCGGCTTGCCATTGTCAGTGTTGGCCACTGGCGGTTTCGCGGTAGCTACCATGACAGTCCTTTCGAATAGTTGTTGATGAGTGTGAGTGCGGAGTCAAAGCGCTGTTCAAAGGGGACATCACAGCTGAAGTCTGGCGAGGTGGTGGCCAACCAAAAAGCCTCACGGATGGTGACAGCAATGAGGAGTGCCTCCGTGTGCGGGGAGATATCCGGCATGGTCTTCAATGCTGGCTCCTGCTCCAGCCGTTGGGTGAGAAGCTCAAGTACTTCGTTAGACTTGGCACGCTTTCTGCTTAAGGATGCCGCCGCTGCGTCCGCATCGCGGGAGATACGGCGGCGTCGCTCAGCAATCTCCCTGTTGGCGTGCTGCCCAATGAGGTGTTCCTTGATGAGGTCTACGGCCAGCTTGAAGAGGTTCTCCGTGGGAGTTTCGAGCAGGTAGCTCTTCTGCTCTTGGGAAAACTCTTGGCTGGGGTTGCCCAAGACAGCTGAGTCCTTGGAATCGAAATAGTTAAAGAAAGTACGCCGGGAAATACCGGCCTTCTCACAAATCTCCTCCACCGTAACTGCAGCAAAGCCGTGCTCGTCTACCAAGAGGGTGGCAGCATCCTCTATACGTAGGCGAGTTTTTAGGCGTTTTTGCTCGCGTAATGACAGTTCTTCTTGCACGGAGTGCAATCCTACACTCAGTGCAAGTTTGCACCAAGTGCAATGATGGTGATTCTCATGATGGCGGGACGAGCTTTATGGCGCGGCGCACAGGAAAGGGGGAGCAGATGGTAGCAACCCTACCCTTCGCGCTCACCAGCAGCATGCGCTGTGGCTGATTAAGGCTCGCCGTGAGCGCGAAGGGCGCGAAGTGATGGCTTGGAAAGGAATTCTCAAGCCCAAAACTGCCCTAGTTGACGAAGTTATTGCCAGGCCTTGAGTCATGAGCGGTGGTTTTGGCAGATCGGGCAGTTGCTGCCCCGACCTTGTTGCTGGCCCAGCAGGGCGGATGAGAAAACAGCGAAGCCGCCCTGCGCGCCACCTCAAGGAGGCGGTGCGAAGAGCGGCGGCGTGGGCGAAAGCGAGCTTAGAAGTTATCGCGGTCGCGGTTGGTCATGGTAAGAACGTTGAGGCGCTCATCGAGCTCTTCCTCGGTGAGGTTCTCGCCGTCGACGAAGCCGAGGTCGATGACTGCCTCGCGGACGGTGATCTTCTCGTTCAGTGCGTGCTTAGCTGCCTTGGCGGCGTTCTCGTAGCCGATCTTGGAGTTCAGCGGGGTGACGATGGAGGTGGAGGACTCCGCAAACTTCTTCATGCGCTCCTCGTTGGCCTCGATGCCGTCAACGCACTTCTCAGCGAAGACGCGGGAGACATTAGCCAGCAGGCGGGAGGACTCGAGGACGTTGCGGGCCATCATCGGGATGTAGACGTTGAGCTCGAAGTGGCCGTTGGAGCCGCCGAAGGCAACAGCGGCGTCGTTGCCGATGACCTGGCTGACCACCATGGTGGCGGCCTCGCACAGAACCGGGTTGACCTTACCCGGCATGATGGAGGAGCCCGGCTGCAGATCCGGGAGGTGGATCTCCGCAAGGCCGGTGAGTGGGCCGGAACCCATGAGGCGGATGTCGTTAGCAATCTTGTTGAGGGAGATAGCAACGGTGCGCATGGCGCCGGAGAACTCGACGAGGGCGTCGCGGGCAGCCTGGGCCTCGAAGTGGTTCTTGGCCTCGGAGAGCTGGTCAATGCCGGTGAGCTTCTTGAGCTCCTCGGTGACCTTGCCGCCAAACTCAGCGTCGGTGTTCAGGCCGGTACCGGTAGCGGTGCCGCCGATAGCCAGTTCGCCCAAGCGCGGCAGCGTAGCCTCAACGCGCTCGATGCCGAGCTCGATCTGGCGAGCGTAGCCACCGAATTCCTGGCCCAGGGTGATCGGGGTGGCGTCCATCAGGTGGGTACGGCCGGACTTAACTACATCAGCGAATTCCTTGGCCTTGGCCAGCAGGGAATCGTGCAGGACCTTGAGGCCCGGGATGAGGTCATTTACTGCAGCCTCCGTTGCCGCAACGTGGGTTGCGGTGGGGAAGGTGTCGTTGGAGGACTGACCCATGTTCACGTGGTCATTCGGGTGAATCTCCACGCCGTTCTTGTGGGCGATGGAAGCGATGACCTCGTTGGTGTTCATGTTGGAGGAGGTGCCGGAGCCGGTCTGGAAGACGTCAATCGGGAAAGCATCGTTGTGCTTGCCCTCTGCAATCTCGGTGGCGGCGGCGATGATGGCGTCAGCCTTCTCCGCGTCCAGCTTGCCGGAATCCTTGTTCACCTGGGCGCAGGCAGCCTTGAGGAGGCCGAGTGCGCGGATCTGAGCATCTTCGAGGCCGCGGCCGGAGATCGGGAAGTTCTCCACGGCGCGCTGGGTCTGGGCACGCCACAGGGCGTCGACCGGAACCTTTACCTCGCCCATGGTGTCGTGTTCAATGCGGTATTCAGTCATGGATTCACCTTTTCTGTGAAATGAGTTTTGTTGGGTTCTTTATGTGTGCCGTGGCACGGCATTCATGGCCACCGTAGCACTCTTCCTGGGAAAGTGGACTAGCTTTCCTGATCGTGGGGGTTGGTGTAGTCCACCACGGAGTATTCCTGCAGCTTAGCCAGCTTATGGATGGAGTCGACGTAGCGGATGGTGCCGGACTTGGAGCGCATGACCAGAGAGCGGGTGGTGGCACCATTCGGGCGGTAGGAGACACCGCGGAGCATATCGCCATTGGTCACGCCGGTAGCGGCGAAGTAGCAGTTCTCGGAGGAAACCAGGTCGTTGGTGGTGAGGACGCGGTCGAGGTCGTGGCCAGCCTTGCGGGCCTTCTCTGCTTCTTCCTCATCCTTGGGCCACAGCTTGCCCTGGATTTCACCACCCATGCACTTCATGGCGCAGGCGGTAATGATGCCCTCTGGGGTGCCGCCAATGCCCATCATGAGGTCGATGGAGTTGCTGTCCTGGCAGGTGGCGATGGCGCCGGCGACGTCACCGTCCATGATGAGGCGAACCTTGGCACCGGCTTCACGGATCTCCCGGATGAGGTCATCGTGGCGCGGGCGGTCGAGCACGACGACGGTCAGGTCGGCCGGCTTGATGCCCTTGGCCTTGGCCACGGACTTCACGTTCCATGCCACCGACTCATTGAGGTCGATGGCGCCGACTGCCTCGGGGCCGACAGCGATCTTCTTCATGTAGAAGACAGCGGACGGGTCGTACATGGTGCCGCGTTCGGCAGCAGCAATGACGGAAATAGCGTTCGGGCGGCCCTCAGCCATGAGGCGGGTGCCATCGACCGGGTCGACGGCGATGTCCATCTCGGCGCCCTGGCCGGTGCCGACCTTTTCGCCGTTGAAGAGCATTGGGGCTTCATCCTTCTCGCCCTCGCCGATGACGACGACGCCGTTCATCTCGACGGAGTTGATGAGCTTGCGCATAGCATCCACCGCGGCGCCGTCACCTTCATTCTTCTGTCCACGGCCAACCCAGCGACCCGAGGCGAGCGCTGCTGCCTCGGTGACGCGCACCAGCTCCATGGCTAGGTTGCGGTCGGGGATATAAGACGTGTTATCAGACATGTGTGATTAGTCCCTTTCTTTTTAGGTGGCTCGGCCCGGGGTGGGGGACAACCCGGAATACATATTCCATTCTTCCACTTTTCCCGCCCGCTTAAGCCCGAATGCCTCCCCCAGAAGAGGGACAGGGCGGTACTACCTGCTAAATGGGCAGGTGGGAGGCCGCTGTCGCGTGTGCCGGAGCCGTCGTGCCATACTGGGCAAGTGGCATCTGAAGATAAACCAAAGATTTTTGAGGACGCGCGTGATATCACCCTGACGGTGGGCATCATCCTCATCATGATGTTCCTGGCCGTCGGGGCAACGGGACTGTGCTCGATAAATCCGGAAAAGTCCGGGCCTGTGCAGAATGTGGATGCCGCCACCTTCCTGGAGATGGAAGCACGCGGTAGCGGGGCGGTCATTCGCGAACCTGTCATGTCGGAGGGCTGGCAGCCGACGGCCGCGCGGCGCAAGCAAGTGGGCAGCGAGTCCGGTGCCGTGGTGAGTTGGCTGACCGCGAATGAAGGATACGTTGAGTCAGCACAGACCCAGCTAGCTCTTGAAGATGTCCCCACCGCCTACGATTCCAACTATCGAGCCAACTCCGAGCGGCGTGAGGTAGCGGGTCAGGACGTGGAAATCCTGAGCAGCGACGACAAGGACGTTCGCCCCCTGTGGATCACGGACTTGGGCGATGCCCGCCTTATCCTTACCGGATCTGCCTCCGACGCGGATTATGAGGCGGCTCTGACCGCATTCGTCGAGGCCAAGCCGCTCCAGATCGCTGAAGACGGCAGCGTCATCAGCGAGTAACTAGTCAGCGAAACGTCACGCTCTGCAGCGCGCCGTCCCATTCCACCTCGACCTCGTTGCCAGCAGCGCTGCGCAGGGTCTCGGGGTCGAGCCCGCTCAGGCGGGTCTTGCCTAGGTAGATATCCACCTTTTCGTGCTTGGACTTGCTGGGGAATAAGGAGACCTCGCTAAGTTTCCCTTCGGTGAAGCGCAAGACAATGGAGCCGGAAAAGTAGCTGATTTCCTCACCGTTGTCGGTGTGAGGGGTGCCGAAGAATTCTTCGGCGAGCTGGCGCGGATCACCAAAAACCATGGCACCTGCTCCGCCGGACTTGGAGACGAAGTCGACGCGATCTCCCGGGTAGCCGTAAATCTTCATTTAAACCTCTCCTGTTTCCGTCTGTGCTTCTGCGTTGTCCGGGCTGTCCGCATTCTTGCGGAGGGCTTCCTCTACGCGCTTGGAAGCGCCATCGAGGTGTGCCTCGCAGGCCTTGGCTAGTGCCTCGCCGCGCTCCCAATATTTCAGGGACTCGTCTAAGCCCATCTGCCCGAGCTCGAGGATCTTCACGGTTTCGATAAGTTCGTCGCGGGCCTGTTCATAGCTCAGCTCTTCGACGGGCGGGAATGCGTCCTGGCCGGGCTGGCCGGCGCCAATCGTGTCAGTCATGAGGGATAGTGCTTCTTTCTTTTTGGTTCTGTATAAAGCGGTCTGTTTAATCCGCAGCCTGGGAGGCCATGGCGGCGGCGGTAATCGAGCCATCACCCACGCGGATGCGCAGTTGCGAACCCGGGGGCGATTGCGTGTAGCTCGTGACGACTTCCGGCCCGCTGCCATCGCGCGGAAGGACCTGCACAATGGCATAGCCGCGCTCGAGGGTGGCCGAGGGGCCCAAGGCGGAGACCCGCGCACGCAACGAGGCTACCTGGTTGCTTTCGCGGTCCAGCTGATGAGTAATGACTCGCCGGATCGACGCAACGTGGCGTTCGAGTTCCTCGCGGCGCGCGGTGATCGGCACCATGGGGTCCGCGAGGACTGGGCGGGAGCGAATGCTCTCGAGCCCGCGGCGCTCCCGTTCCACCCAGCCACGCAGCGCAGCCGCCATGCGGGAACGCGCTTCGGAAATCACGGCGTATTCCTCGGCCGCGGAGGGCACGACGCGCTTGGCCGCATCGGTGGGGGTGGCGGCGCGGAGATCGGCGACGTCGTCAAGCACCGGATGGTCCGGCTCGTGGCCGATGGCGGAGACAACCGGGGTGCGGGCGGCGGCCACAGCGCGCTGGAGAGCTTCCTCGGAGAAGGGGAGCAGGTCCTCCACCGATCCGCCGCCGCGGGCGATGATGATGACATCGACCTCTGGGTTGGCATCGAGGGTCTGCAGTGCGTCAATGACCTGGGTGACTGCCGTGGCTCCCTGCACCGCTGTGTTGATGACCTCGAACTGGACTGCCGGCCAGCGGTCTTGTGCCACGGAGAGAACATCGCGCTCAGCGTGGGAGCCACGGCCGGTAATGAGTCCGATTCTCTTTGGCAGGTAGGGAAGAGGCAGTTTGCGGGAAGGATCGCACAGGCCCTCCTGGCGTAGGCGCTGGCGCAGCATCTCTACACGGGCGAGGAGATCACCGATGCCGACGTGACGAATCTCAGTAACCCACAGGGAGAAGCTACCGCGCCCGGCGTAGAAGGCTGGCTTGCCGTAGACCACGACGCGGTCGCCGTCTTTGAGCGGCGAGGGAGCATTCCGGATGAGCGACGTATTACAGGTCAGCTGGACGGATTTTTCCTGTTCGACGTCACGCAAGGTGATATAGGACAGTTTCCACGTCGGCTTCATGTTCAGCTGGGTGATCTGACCCTCCACCCAGAGGAAGCCGAGGCGCTCGATCCAGCCTTTGACTTGGTCATTGACCTTGCCGACGGGCCACGGTGTCTCCGCGGAATTGGCCGGTTGGTTCACGCGCAGTCCTTTCTCTTGAGTGGTCTGTGCTTCGGGGCGTGTTCCGTCTAGTGTATGGGGCGCGCCGGACATCGGGTGTCACCGGTCACCTGCGGCGGGCGAGAATGGGCGAGAACTACAGTATGTGGGCAACTTTAGATACTCTGGTTGGCATGACTGAAACTGCAAAGAAGGTGCTCCTCGCGGCTCCCCGCGGCTACTGCGCCGGCGTGGATCGCGCTGTTGAGACAGTGGAAAAGGCGCTGGAAAAGTACGGCGCTCCCATCTACGTGCGCAAGCAAATCGTGCACAACCGCTTCGTCGTTGAATCCCTGGCCAAGCGTGGCGTCATCTTTGTGGAAGAGGCCTCCGAGGCCCCCGAAGGTGCTCACCTGGTATTTTCCGCGCACGGCATCGCGCCGAGCGTGCGCAAAGAGGCCGAAGAACGCAAGCAGCTAACGCTGGACGCCACGTGCCCGCTGGTGACCAAGGTACACAAGGAAGCCCAGCGCTTTGAGCGTGACGGCTACCAGATTCTGCTGATCGGCCACGAAGGTCACGAAGAGGTCGAAGGTACTGCGGGCGAGGCCCCGGACGTCACCCACCTGGTGGATGGCTTGGAGGGCGTCGACAAGCTGCCGGACTTCCTACACGAGGAAAAGCTCATCTGGCTGTCCCAGACCACGTTGTCGGTGGATGAGACCATCCAGATCGTCAACAAGCTACGCGAGCGTTTCCCGCACTTGGAAAACCCGCCGTCAGACGATATTTGCTACGCCACACAGAACCGCCAGGAGTCGGTAAAGGCCATCGCCCCGAAGTGCGATCTCATGATCGTTGTCGGCTCCCAGAACTCCTCCAACTCCAAGCGCCTCGTCGAGGTTGCCCTGGAGGCAGGTTCGAAGACCTCGTATCTGGTGGATTTCGCCTCAGAGATCGATGAGGCCTGGCTTGAGGGAGTGAACACTGTTGGCGTCACGTGTGGTGCCTCCGTGCCTGAGTTGCTGGTGCGTGAAGTGCTTGAATACCTAGACGAGCGCGGCTACAGCGATGTTGAGCAGGTGACGACCTCCACGGAGACCATCACGTTCTCGCTACCGCGCGATCTGCGCCCGGCACGTACTGCGCGCTAGTCCTCGTCGTAGAGGTTTTCCTCGAGCGGCTGGGGGGACCGCTGGGGACGCTGCGCGCGCCGCGCATTCTCCGCTGCTTCAGCGGCGGCGCGGCGGAAATCCTCCTGCACGTCGGTCTCGGGGGAAGCTTGGCGGAGCTGGGCGCGCTCTTCGGCCTGCAGACGACGGCGTTCCTCGCGGTTGCGCTCCCGGACCCGCCCAGAGCTCGTGTTCTCCCGAGCAATGAGCTCTGCCACGGAGAGCCGCTCAGAGCGGTTGCGGCGGTCGGAGGCAGCGTCGGCGCGGCGCTTCTTTTGTGCTTCCGCTTCTCGGCTCTTCGCGTGGTTGTTGCTGCTCCATATGCGCATGACCGCGAGCAGTGCGCACGCCAAGACTGTGACGATGAGCACCGGGAAGTGCTGCACCAAGGGGAAGGCCGTGGTAAGAAGCGCGGTCTTGGAAAACGGAGAGGCGCCCTCCGGCAAGGCAGCCGTCGAGTTAATGAACCCGCCGCCTACAGTTCCCAGCGCGTAGAGCAACGGCAGGGTAATCACTAACAAGTAGAGCCCGCGGATCTCCACCAACCAGGTGAGAGCGAGCGAGCCGAGTCCAAAAATTAGGGCGAACGGCAGGGCAACCTTGCCGAGCACACCTGAGACTGCCAAGGCCACAAGCGTCACGACGAGCGCGACGAGGAGCGCTCGGGTAAGCGGCATCCCACGGCGGGGAGGGCGGCGACGATTTTTGGCAACAGACACGCCCAGAAAGCTTACCGGGATTGTTGACCAAAACGTTATTCATCGTGGGCGCGCCGCGGCCAAGAACCGACACTGCGCGGCTCCACCGGCAGGCGGTCCACGCGGGCGGGCACATCTAGCTCTTTGAGCCGCCGCGCGGTGACCCCGACGCGGGAGTCCAAGCTGGCCAAACTCGCGTTATATGCCTCAACCGCGCGCTCGAGGCCGCGGCCGACCTTGTCATAGTGCTCGCTGAGGGTATTGAGGCGCGTGTAAAGCTCACGTCCCAAGCGCTGTACCTCGCGGGCTTTGTCGGAGATCTCTTCGTGCTGCCAGCTCACCGCCACGGTGCGCAGGAGGGCGAAGAGGGTGCTCGGCGTGGAGATGACGATGTTACGCTCGAATGCGAACTCGAGCAGCTCGGCATCGAGGGAGAGCGCGGCGTCGACGAAGGTATCCGCGGGAACGAAGAGGACCACAAACTGCGGCGTGGGGGAGAAGGCCTCGATATAGTCCTTAGAAGCCAGTGCTTGGACATGTGAGCGCATCAGGTGCGCGTGGCGGCGCAGAAACCCTGCCCTTTCTTCTGGATCCTCAGTCTCCATGGCGTCGAGGTAGGCGCTGAGTGGAACCTTGGCGTCGACCACAATGCTGCGCCCACCTGCCAGGTGAACGACGAGGTCAGGGCGGACTACCGAACCGTTGATGCGAGCGGTGACCTGGGAGTCGAAATCCACATGTTTGCGCATGCCACCGAGCTCGACCACGCGCTCCAGCTGTACTTCGCCCCAGCGCCCGCGGACGTTCGGCGAGCGCAGCGCACCGACCAACTTATCGGTGCGATCGGAGAGCCGCGTCGAGGTCCGCGTTACCGCTTGAACTTGGCTGCTGAGTGCGGCGAGCGATGTCGCGCGATCCTCCTCAATTTCCTGCAGTTGCAGGCCCAAGCGGTCCATGGCCTTTTCCAGCGGGACAAGCTCTGCTTGGCGGCGTTGGGATTCTTGCAGCGCGCGGTGCTCCTCGGAGGGCTGGGAAGACTGCGCGGAATAAGCGCGAGCCAGCCAACCGAGAGCGGCGCCAATGATGAGGCCGAGGAAGAGGAGCAACACGGGAAGGGTAGACGTCATGCCTGCCATCATGACATGCGCCCCAGACACGCCCCGCTAGTTTTTGTCCTTCGACTGCAACATCTGTTCGAGAGCGCCGATGGCGCGCTTAATTCCCGCGCGGGCGCCGCTATCTCGTTCGCTGAGTTCCGCGTCGACATCGACCTTGCGGTCCAGCGGGCTCGTGCCATCGCTGGCGACGTCTTCCGCAGCGCCTTCGGGTGCGGCGTGGTCCGGGATGGACAGCCATTGTTCGCGCTTCCGGTCACCCTGCTGCTGTGTGTAGCGCCCGATGAGGAAACCGGCGACCGTTGAGAATTCCAAGTCTTCGGCGGTCCTCTCGCCCGATTGGAGCATCACCATGTCTTGGAAGTAGCGGTAGACAACCGCGATGGTCGCTGCAACCGGAACGGCGAGGAAGCCGCCGACGAGGCCGAAGAGCGCGGAACCGACGGTCACGGAAATCAACACGATGACCGGGTGCAGGTTCATGGCCTTCGACTGCAGCCACGGGGAGAGCACGTTGCCCTCAAGCTGCTGGACCAGCAGAACCAAGCCAAGCACGAGGAGTGCTTTGGTGAAGCCCAAGGAGACCAGGGCGATGGTCACGGATAGCGCGCCGGCCACGATGGCGCCCACAAAGGGGATAAAGCCGGCGATGAAGGTAATGATGGCCAGCGCCATGGCCAAAGGCACCCCGATGAGGGCGAGGCCGAGGCCGATGAAGATGGCGTCGACAAGCGAGACCACCGCCTGCGCCCGCACGAAGCCACCCAGCGTGGTCCACACACGGGTGAGCAACTCAGTGAGGTGCCAGCCGGTGCGGCGGCCCGTCGCTTGGCGCAGCCAGGGGAGGAAGTTGTGGCCATCTTTAAGGAAGAAGAAGGTCAGCACCACGATGATGAAAAGCGTGACCACGATGGAGGTCGCCGTGCCAATTCCTGTGAACACGGAACCCGCAATGGAACCCGCCTGGCGCTGCAGCCACAGGGCGATCTCATCGATGTATTGGCCGATCTCATCCGGATCGAGGTTGAGCGGAGGACCCTGTGCCCATAGCTGCAGGCGCTGAATGCCTTCCGCAGTTTGCAGGTACAGCGTTTGGGATTGCCGCGCAAAGTCCGGAGCAATGAACATGAAGAGCGAGCCCACCGCGGTAAAAGACACGAGGATGGTTACTGCCGCAGCCAGGGCTGACGGCAGTCCCTTGCGCCGCATGGCGCTCGCAATGGGGGCAAGCACGGTGCAAATAATGAGCGCGATGAGGACGGGCAGGATGCCGCGCCAGAAGTTGCCCAGCATGCGGAAGGAGGCATAAAGAAAGACGCCAATGATGGTCAGGCGCAGCGCCCACAGCGATGCGGACTTGATGACCTCGCCGACCACCACGGAGCGATCCACTTGGTTTCCTGGCGGGTGTGCGGAGACAGCGTTCAGCGAGGCAGCATCGACGGAGTCATCGAAGCGCCCGCCAAGTGCTGCCTCTGCTGCGGCAAGCTCAGGCGAGGATGCATTGGGGGATGGCTGATCAGAACTCACCCCACCATCTTGCCTTAAAAGATCCGGGGTGCGTTAGGATTGGCCCCGTGAGTCTTACACTTGGAATCGTCGGCCTGCCCAACGTGGGCAAGTCCACTTTGTTTAATGCCCTGACCCGTTCCGACATATTGGCGGCGAACTACCCGTTTGCCACCATTGAACCCAATGTCGGCCTCGTTGAGCTCCCCGATTCCCGCCTGAACCGCCTTGCGGAAATCTTCAACTCCGAGCGCATCCTTCCGGCTACCGTGTCCTTCGTGGA
>NZ_CABTZR010000043.1 GCF_902489365.1 uncultured Corynebacterium sp.
CCATGAAGATTCGTCGTACCCTCGTTGCTCTGGCCGCTGCTACCTCCCTGGCTGTAGCCGGCGCCCCGGCCGCTTCCGCCGCTACGTACCCGGAACCGCTCAACCAGGTTATGGATGAGATGGTGAAGTACGGCGGCCCGCAGGCGCCGAACCTGCTTCTCATCCCGGCTGCCCTGTCCTCTCTGGGCATTCTTAACTCTCTGCTTGTGATGGCTACGGCATCCTCGCGAGCTTAAGAGTTTCCTGCGTTCGCTGAGGAGCGTTAAACGCACACCGCCCCAACTGCCAAAGTTGAAGCCCGTGATTCGGGCCTCGAAGATCGGGGAAAACTTTGGCGGCTGGGGCGGTTTTCTTTGAAGAAAAGGCTTACTTGTTCTCGGCGTAGCCCTCGGTGGACTGCGGGTCGCGGTCAAAGTCACCGGACTGCAGCGGGGAGGCGGACACGGTGGCGTCAACCTCGATGGTGCCGGTGTTGAAGGTGAAGGTCACCGGGCGGGAGCCGCCGAAGGCGAAGCCGTCGTTCTCCAGAGTGGTGGCTACGTAGGTGATGTTCTTGTCCTTGCCGTCCTTCGGGAGACGGTCCAGGTTCATCTGGGAATCAGCGTAGAGGGCGTGATCGCGAGGAAGCGGCTCTGCGCCTTCCAGTGGTACGTCCTGGCCGTCGACGCTCACGGACTCGAGGATAACGTCGTCGACCTTGTATCCCTGGTTAACGGCCACGAACTTCAGGGAGGTCTCACCGGTGTCCGGCTCAACCTGAATGGTGACGTCACGTACGGCCACCTTGCCATCTTCGGTGCTTGCGGATGCGCCGTCGACAGCAATGACCTTTTCCGCGGTCTGTGCAACATGACCGGCCGAGCAGGACGCCAAGGCCAGCGCGGAGAGGGCGGTAACTGACATGATGGCACCGCAGCGAGCGGCGGACTTCAGGGACTGCACTGTGAGTGTCCTCCATTGAATTGCGATCACAAAGCTTATCAACGCTTTAGCCTAGTACCTCCGCGGTAAAAGCACACAGTTTCCGACAAACCTCTTGGGTAAACCGGGGGTAGCCGCGCTTTATGTTGGCTGTCATCGTAGTGTAAAGCGAGCTGCTCTACGGGTCTGGGTAGGGGAGCAGCGCCGGAAAACCGCGTGCTAGAGTAGATACCCTGTATATGCGGCCCACTGAGAGTACGCCGAGAGCGCACGATGGGCACCGTCTCAAAGGCTTCATAAGGAGTGGCAATGGAATTTAAGGTCGGAGAGGTCGTCGTCTACCCCCACCACGGCGCCGCCAAGATTACGGCGATTGAAACGCGCGAGATGGGCGGCGAGGAGCTCGAGTATCTCGTCCTCCAGATCAACCAGTCCGACCTCGTGGTTCGTGTGCCCTCCAAGAACGTTGAGATGGTGGGCGTGCGTGATGTTGTGGGCAAGGAAGGCCTCGAAAAGGTCTTCTCCGTCTTGCGCGAAGAAGACGTGGAGGAGGCCGGCAACTGGTCCCGCCGTTATAAGGCCAACCAGGAGCGCCTTGCATCAGGCGATATCAACAAGGTGGCAGAAGTCGTGCGTGACTTGTGGCGCCGCGATCAGGACCGCGGCCTGTCCGCCGGTGAGAAGCGCATGCTTGCCAAGGCCCGCCAGATTCTGGTCGGTGAGCTTTCCTTAGCCAAGCCGGTCGATGACAAGAAGGCCGATACCATGATGGAGGAAATCAACGCCACCATCGAGCGCCACCGCGCCGCCGGTTTGGTCGAGGACAAGTCCATCACCACCGACATTGACAATGACGTCGATCTCGATGACCTCTCCTTCGACGACGAAGACTAATGCCCGCCGCGTGATCGCCCTCGTCGCGGCGGCCGGTCAGGGAACGCGCCTCGGCGCTGATATTCCTAAGGCCTACGTGGAGCTGCGCGGAAGTACCCTGCTTGAACGCTCCGTGAAGGCCATGATTACCTCGGAATTTGTCGATGAGGTCATCGTTCTCGTCAGCCCCGCGATGGAGGATTATGCCGCCAGCATCCTCGACCGTATCGATTCTGACGTGCCCGTGCGTATCGTCCACGGCGGAGGTGAGCGCGCCGATTCCGTCTGGGCGGGCCTGCAGGCCATCCCAGATGAGGATGCCGTGGTGCTGGTCCACGATGCCGCCCGAGCGTTGACGCCGCCGGGGATGATCGCGCGCGTCGCCAAGCGCGTGCTCGACGGCGCCACCGCGGTCATCCCGGTCCTTCCCGTCGCGGACACCATCAAAGAAGTCGAGGGGACCACGGTGCTGGCCACCCCGGACCGCTCCCGCCTGCGTGCCGTGCAGACACCGCAGGGTTTTAGCCTGGCCGCGCTGCGCCGCGCCAACCTAGACTATTGGGCGCAGGATCCTGCCTTTGTCGCCACGGACGACGCCAGCCTGATGGAATGGCACGGCGAGCGCGTGGAGACTGTGCAGGGAGATACCTTCGCGTTTAAAATCACCACCCCCATTGACCTCGTCCTGGCGAAGGCCGTGACGGATGAGGCCGAACCGACCATCTTCGAGGTGCCTAGTGACTAACCCCATCATCCCGCGCGTGGGAATCGCCACCGATGCCCACCAGATCGAGCCCGGAAAGCCCTGCTGGATCGCAGGTCTGCTTTTTGAAGGCGTGGATGGCTGCGAGGGCCATTCCGATGGGGACGTGGTGAGCCACGCGCTTGTCGACGCTTTGCTCTCCGCCTCCAACCTCGGCGACCTCGGCTCCTTCGTTGGCGTGGGCCGGCCAGAGTACGACGGGGTCTCAGGTGCCCAGCTGCTAAGTGAGTGCCGCGAGTTGCTGGAGAAGGAAGGTTTCATTATCGGCAACGCCGCAGCACAACTGGTTGGCCAGAGCCCTAAGATGGGCCCGCGGCGCAAAGAAGCCGAGTCCGTGCTGAGCTACATCCTTGGTGCCCCTGTGTCCGTTTCGGCCACGACGACGGATCACCTTGGTTTCACCGGCCGCAAGGAGGGCCGCGCAGCCGTGGCGACTGCCGTAGTCTGGCGCGCCTAAGGCGTCCTGAACTTGCCGGCTGGATGAGTCAATTAGACTAGGCCGGGTGAGTACTTTGCGCATTTTTGATACCGCCACCCGCAGCCAACGTGAGTTCGAGCCGGTTCGCCCCGGCCACGCGTCGATCTACCTGTGTGGTGCTACCCCGCAGTCCCAGCCGCACATTGGCCACCTGCGCTCCGGCGTTGCCTTTGACATCCTGCGCCGCTGGCTTAGTGCGCAAGGCTATGACGTGGCACTCGTGCGCAACGTCACCGATATCGATGACAAGATCCTCACCAAGGCCGCCGAGAATAACCGCCCCTGGTGGGAGTGGGTATCCACCTATGAGCGTGAGTTCACCAAGGCCTACAACACCCTGGGCGTTCTGCCGCCCTCTGTGGAACCGCGCGCGACGGGTTTTGTGACGCAGATGGTGGAATACATGCAGCGGCTTATCGACGCCGGCTTTGCTTATGCCGTGCCTGGCGAAGGCGAATCCGGTTCCGTCTACTTCGATGTCGCCGCGTGGAATGCCACGGAAGGCTCGGACTACGGTTCGCTGTCTGGCAACCGCGTCGAGGATATGGAGCAGGGCGAGTCGGATGCCGTGGGCAAGCGCAGCCCGCAGGACTTCGCGCTGTGGAAGGCGGCTAAGCCGGGCGAACCGTCCTGGCCCACACCGTGGGGCAAGGGCCGCCCGGGCTGGCATCTGGAGTGCTCCGCCATGTCCACCTACTACTTGGGCAGCGAGTTCGATATCCACTGCGGCGGCTTGGACCTGCAGTTCCCGCACCACGAAAATGAGATCGCGCAGTCCCATGCGGCGGGCGATAAGTTCGCCAACTACTGGATGCACAACCACTGGGTTACCATGGCAGGTGAGAAGATGTCGAAGTCCTTGGGCAACGTGCTCTCCATTGCCAACATGCTGGAGATCGTCCGCCCGGTGGAGCTGCGCTATTACCTGGGCTCTGCGCACTACCGCTCGGTCCTCGAATACTCCGAGGCAGCTCTGACCGAAGCCGCGGCCGGTTACCGTCGCATCGAGGACTTCGTGGGCAAATTCGAGGGCGTCGAGAAGGGCCAGTGGACCGCGGCCTTCGAGGACGCAATGAACGATGACATTGCTGTGCCGAAGGCGCTGGCGGAAATCCACACCACCGTGCGCGCGGGCAATAAGGCGCTCAGTGAAGGCAACCGTGAGGAAGCCGAGCGCCTTGCCGGGGCGGTGCGCGCCATGGCTGCGGTTCTTGGCTTTGATCCACTCGATGAACAGTGGAAAGATAGTGGCGAAGAAAGCGGCGCTGATGCGGCATTGGACGTCCTCGTCCGAGCCGAGTTGGAGCGTCGCACTACCGCCCGCGCAGAAAAGGATTGGGCTACTGCGGACGCTGTGCGCGACCGCCTTGCAGCCGCCGGTATTACCATCACCGACACCGCCGACGGCCCCACCTGGTCCTTGGCGGATTAACGTCCTTGGCAAAGGCCTAGGACAGCACAGAAGCCGAGGACAACATAAGGAGAAGAATTATGGCACGTACCCATGGCCGCGGCGGCGCAGGTATCCGCAAGACGAATAAGAAGGGCGCCACCAAGGGCTCTGGTGGCCAGCGCCGCAAGGGCTTGGCTGGCAAGGGCCCCACGCCCAAGGCGGAGGACCGCGTCTACCACGCCAAGCACAAGGCGAAGCTGGAGCGCGAGCGCCGCAATTCGGGCCGTCACCAGAAGGAGACCGCGGAGATGGTCGTTGGCCGCAACCCGGTCATCGAGTGCCTCCACGCTAAGGTTCCGGCAACGTCGCTCTACATTGTGCAGGGAACGCGCAACGACGCCCGCCTGTCTGAGGCCGTAGTCATGTGCAATACCCGCAACATCCCGATTCTTGAGGTCCAGCGCCACGAGATGGACCGCATGACCGGCAACGGCATGCATCAGGGCATTGGTCTGCAGATCCCGCCGTATAAGTATGCCGACGTCCATGACCTGATGGATCGCGCACGCGATGCCCAGGAACCGGGCATGTTCGTCATCCTCGATAACATCACCGACCCCCGCAACCTCGGCGCGGTCATCCGCTCCGTTGCCGCTTTTGGCGGCCATGGCGTCATCATTCCGGAGCGTCGCTCGGCCTCCGTTACCGCGGTGGCCTGGCGTACCTCGGCAGGCACTGCCGCGCGCCTGCCAGTAGCTCGCGTGACCAATGTGACCCGCACGGTTCAGGAGTTCCAGAAGGCTGGCTACCAGGTCGTCGGCCTCGATGCGGGAGGTGAGCACACGCTCGACACCTACAACGGCGGCACCGACCCCGTCGTCATCGTCATCGGCTCTGAGGGCAAGGGTATCTCGCGCCTCGTCCGCGAGAACTGCGATGCCATCATGTCCATCCCCATGACCGACTGGGTTGAATCCCTCAACGCCTCCGTGGCGGCGGGTGCGGTCCTTTCCGAGTTCGCCCGCCAGCGCCGCGCGGCCCAGAAGTAGGCTCACGCTTTCGCCGCCATGTTCCTCACGAGTGTGCGTCCCGCCCCGGAGCTTATTGGGGAGGGACTGCCCGGCGTGCCGGAACACATGCGCCGCCTGGGCGTGCTCATCGCAGCGCTGCCCGGCGGCGCCTTGCGTTTGCCTACGCCCGTGACCGTCGTCGTGGGGGATAACGGCGCCGGAAAATCCACGCTGCTCGAGGCCATCGCCGTGGGGCTTGGCGTCAATCCCGAGGGCGGCTCGCGCCACGCCCGGTTTGCCACCGGCGACGAAAACTATCCCGAGTGGCTCATCTGCTCGCGGGCGCACAACCCGCGCGACGTGTACTTCTTGCGCGGCGAGACCTTCCTCAACTTGAGCGAGTATCACCACCAGATCCACAGCCCGGAGAATCCCGATCCGCTCGGTGACCTGCCGTTTCTCAGCCACGGCCAGGGTCTGCTCGCCCTCGTCGAGAGACGCTTCCATTCTGACGGAATGATTATTCTCGACGAGCCGGAAGACGGCTTGTCCTATCCCCGGCAGGTCGAGGTTGTCACGCAGCTCGAGCGCCTCGCCGCCCAGGGCGCGCAGGTCATCCTCGCGACGCACTCGCCAGTCTTCCTCAGCATGCAAGGCGCGACCGTCTACGCGTTCGGCGACAAGGGGATTGCGCCCGTCGCTCCCGAAGCGACGGAAGCTGTCCACGCCGCGCGCGAGTTCCTTGCCGATCCATTGGGGACCGCCGCGTTTCTTATTGGGGAGGGCGAATGAGAGACTTCTATGTCGACGCCTATGCCGCGCTGGACGGCGGCCACGGACCTGAGTGGGTGTCCTCCGTTCCTGGTTTCGTGGCGCTGCGACGCCAAGGACTGGACCTGCGTGCGCCGGTGACCGTGCTGACCGGGGACAACGGGGTAGGAAAGTCGACGCTCGCCGAGGGCATTGCCTTCGAGTACGGCTTTCCTGAGCGCGGTGGGATATGGGGTGTGCAGCGCTCCGCCGGTCCCATCAATCCCCTCCGGAGGTGGGCGAGCCTGCGGCTAGGTACCGCGCCCAAGGACGGCTACTTCCTGCGAGCGGAGGCGCACTACAACGTTGGTTCGACCGCGATGTCGCATGGCGAGTCCGTCATGGACGTCGTGCAGCGTTCCTTTGATGGGCGCGGGCTCTACATCCTCGACGAGCCGGAATCTGGGCTTTCGCTCGTGCGGCAGATGACGCTCATGGCGGAAATCCATCGCGCCGCGGAGGCGGGTGCGCAGTTCATCGTGGTGACGCACTCGCCGATTGTGGCAGCCATCCCCGGTGCGCGGATTGTTGAAATTACAGAAGATGGGTTCTTCCTTGAGCTGCGCGACGTGACACAGACGCTGGCGTTTCAGTCGTTGCGTGAGTTTCTCTACGCCTCCGGATGCTAGATTCAGGGCCGAGAAAGCTGGATGGCGATCTTTACTTCTTGGTTGCTGGCCAGTACTTCACATCTTGAACATTCAGATTGCGTGTGTGTGCCGAATACAAGGTTCTGGAGGATTGGGGTTCCACGGCTTAGAGACGAGGACGACTCGGTCCTTTGCCTGCCGTTTTCACCTTGTACAGATTCAGCTGCGGGTAACTTGAAGAATCTTCGCCAGCAAACCGTGACATCGAGAGTACATACATGCACAGACGTGTGCAACATCACGCTGGGACGTAATAATTCTCTAGATAACAACGGGTCGCAAGTGTGATTAGTCAGTACGCGAGAAAAGAAAACCTACGCGATGGAACGCGACCTCTACGCGATCGTCAACGACATTGCCGACCACTACAACAAGGTTCACTGAATGATGAACTGAAGGATCTTTTATCCCTTGTAGGCCTTTCATTGCACCACAGTGTTTCCTGCGAGCATGCTTCGCTCGGTATGAAACAGCGTCTAGGAATCGCCAAAGCACTGGTCGGTAATCCACAATTATTGCTTCTCGACGCTCACCTACGAACGGCCTCGACCCGAGGTTGGGGCTGAGTGGAGTGAGACACGATGGGGCGCACGTGCAGTCTAGAGCCCGAAGAATTCCTCCACGAGCTCGGCAGCGATGAAGGAATCCGTGTTTTTACCCAGGCGTGGGTCCAGCTCGTTGCCCGACGGGATGACGTGGCCCATGCCCTCGACGCTCACGAGCTCGACCGGCGCGCCGGTGGCGTCTGCCGGCTCCCAGCGGTCGACAACGGTGTCGGGGAAAAGGTGGGTGCGCTCTGGGCCGGCGGCATGGTTGAGCTCCGCGAAGCGTGCGGCGTTCTCCTGCGCGCCGGTGACGGCACCGCGGGTGCGCTTCGGGTCAATGCCCGCCGTTCCGCCCGTATAGGGCGCGAGCCGGTCGCCCGTGCCGTGGACGAACATGACCGGGGTGGGTTGGTACGCCGAGTCCGGATTGGTGGGCGCATGGTTGGCGCCGGCGCCGAGAGTGGAGGCGAAGATACAGGCGGCATCGGCAAGCCCGGGGGCGTCGAAGAGCAAGCGGATAACCATCTGCCCGCCGTTGGAGAAGCCGCAGAGGAACACGCGGCCAATCTCCTGCTCCGCGCGCAGCTCGTCGAGGATGGCGCGCGTGAAGGCGACGTCATCGATGCCCAGCTCGCGCGCGGCGACGGGCAGGGTGGCGCGGGCATCGTTAAAGTGCTGTTCCACGCCGGTGGGGTAGACCGCAAGCATGCCGTGGCGGGTGGCGAGGTCATCGAACGTGCCGTTAGTGAAGCGGCGGATGACGTTCGCGGATTGCAGGGAGCCGTGGAAGAACAGGAGGAGGTCTCTCTGGCGCTCGACGTCATCATTCGGGCGGTACACGAGGTACGTGCGGGTGCGGTCTTGTAATTCGAGGCTACGGCGTTCCAAAGTCACGCATCTAGCCTAATCCTGATGCGCGCAGTGCTCATCGTGCGTCGAGGTGTGGTGTGTCTCGGCGTCGGCGCGATCGGTGGCGGCGCGGAAGTGTTCCTGGGAGGCGCGGCGGGCGGCGACGTCGTCGCGGACGGCCTTGCGGCTGCGAGCCCAGCCGATGCCGCGGCAGACCAGGTAAATAACAAAAGAGATGCTCGTGACGAAGACCGAGACGGGCAGGCCCGGCGCCAGGGAGAGGACCAGGCCGCCCACGGCGGAGACCTCCGCGAAGATGGTGGACCACACCACCGCGCGCAGCGGGGAGGAGGTAATCTGTACCGCCGCTGCGCCCGGGGTGATGAGCAGCGCCATGACGAGCAGCGAACCGACGATTTGTACGGACTGTGCGGCCGTCAGGCCCACGAGGATGGCGAAACACACCGCTAGAGACCTGACTGGCACGCCGGCGGCTTGAGCCATGACGGGATCCGCGGAAGCGAAGAGCAACGGGCGCCAGAACAGCGCCACCACGGCAACGATGATGGCGGTGGTCGCGGCGAGCAGCCACACCGAGGCAGAAGAGATGCCGACGATCTGTCCTGTCAGCAGCGTCATCGCGGTCTTGGCGTTGCCGGGGTAGAGGTGCAGGAACAAAACCGAGAGACCCAGGCCGAAACTCATGACCACGCCGATAGCGCTGTCTTGTTGGCCTTTCAGTCCCAGTACCGCCAGGATGATGCCCGCGACAATGGCGCCGGCAATCGCGCCGAAGCCGATGTTGAGGCCGAACAGCAAAGCGGCGGCCGCGCCCATGAGTGCGAGCTCTGAGGTGGCGTGCACGGAGAAGGACATCTGCCGTAGGACAATGAGCGAGGTCATCACCCCGGAAAGGACTCCGAGCAGCGCGCAGGCGATGAGCGAGGATTGCACGAAATCAACCCCCAGCAGGTACTGGGTATCCTCGATGTATTTAGACAACGATGAGCCTCCCATCGACGTTGAGAACGGTCACGGTGGAGCCATAGAGTTCCGAGAGCACCTCGGAGCGCATGACCTCATCGACCGTGCCGAACATGTGACCATTGGGCGCAAGGTAGAGCACCTTATCCACCACGCCCAGCACCGGGTTGATGCCGTGGGTAACGAAGAGCACGGAGGTGCCGCGCTCGTGGCGCCAGGCGTCGAGCTTGGCGACGGTTGCCTGTTGCCGTGCCGGGTCCAAGGACAATAGCGGCTCGTCCGCGAGGATGAGCTCTGGGTTATTAGCCAGGGCCTGGGCCTGGCGGATGAGCTGTTGCTGCCCGCCGGAGAGCTGGCCCACGCGGCGGTCAGCGATGCCGGTGGCGCCAACTTCGGCGAGGAGTTCGTTGACACGCCCCCGCGCCGGCTTTCGCTTCCGGAGCACGCCATGGGCGAGGGACAGTGACACGAGATCCCGGGCGCGCAGGGGCAGGTCCTGGGGGAACATTCTTTGCTGTGGGATAAAGCCCACGCGGCAGTTGACGTCCACGCTGCCCGCGGTGAGCTGGCGGGTACCCAAGATAGTGCCGAGGAGCGTGGACTTGCCCACGCCGTTGGGGCCTAAAACGGCGATGAACTCGCCGCGGTCTACGGCGAGGTTCATGTCCGACCACAGTGGTTCTACTGCGGCGTTCTTAAAAGAGATGAGCACTTACACAGCCTCGAGTGCGTTGACGACTTCCTCGTAGTAGTCAAGGAAGTTGGTGTCTTCTGGTGGGGTTTCACCAATCTCTACCACCGGGATGTTCTTATCCTCGGCGGCGGCGCGGATGCGCTTGGTCATGTCGGTTTCGGTCTGCGGGTTAAAGATGAGCAGGTCGATCTTGTCCTGCTTGATGTCCTCGAGGAAGTGCGCTAGGTCGGCGGCGGTGGGCTCGCCCTCCGCGACGGTGGCCTTGCGGTAGCCCTCCGGGGTGGCATCGGTGCTGTCGGTGTACTTGAAGATGTAGTCCGCGATGGGCTCGGTCTGCGCGTAGTTGCGCTGCGGGAGCTTCTCGATGCGTGCCTTCAGGCCCTCTACGCGCTCGACGAGCGGCTTGGCGGTGGCTTTGGCCTCTGGGTTGGTCTCGTTAACGAGCGCGGCGACCTCCGTCGCCACCTTCTCGATGGCGGCGGAGTCGTACCACACGTGCTCGTTGCCATCGATGTTGGTGACCTGCTCGGGGTGCTCGGCGGCGATCTTCTTGGCCTCGTCCATGGTCACGGTCTCGCCTTCGTGAGCGTGGTCATGCGCATCTTCATCATGCGCGTGGTCGTCATGCGCGTGGTCGTGTTCCTCTCCATGATCATGCTCGCCATGATCGTGATCGCCATGGTCATGCGCGGTAAGCGGGAGCGCGTGAATGATCTGGTCCTGGTTCTTAACGGCCTGGTAGAGCCAGGCGTCGTAGCCGCCGCCACCGGCGATGATGACGTCGGCCTCGTTAGCGCGGGCGATGTCCGCGGCGGTGGGCTCGAAGTGGTGTGGGTCCACGCTGTTACCGCTCACGATGGGGTGGACGTCGATGTTCACGTCGGTCTGCGCGGTGTTGACGACCGCCTGGGCTACGTCAGCCCAGATGGAGGTCGAGGCGACGACCTGGATGGTTTCCTTATCGGCACCGGCATCCGAGCCGCCATCGGCGTTATCGCTGCTGGAAGAACAGGCGGTCAGCGAGGCGGCGCCCAGGGTGGCTGCGAAGAGGAGAGCGGCGGGACGTCGGAAAGCACGGCGTGAGAGGGAAGTGGTCATGTCCCTATTTCTACGCTTTAGTGAAAATTGTTGTCAAATGATAATGAGTTGAAAACGGGTAATGTTGCCGTCATGTCCAAACGCAGCACGACGCTGGCCTCCCTGGCAGCCGAACTTGGGGTTTCGCCCACCACGGTGTCCAACGCGTACAACCGGCCGGACCAACTGGCGCCTGCCACTCGGGAGCGCATCCTCGCCGCGGCGGCTGAGCGTGGCTACACAGGCCCGGATCCCACCGCGCGCAGCTTGCGCACGCGCCGCCAGGGGTCGCTGGGCGTCCTGCTTACTGAGCACCTGTCCTATGCCTTCGAGGACATGGCCTCGGTAGATTTCCTCGCCGGTATGGCGGAGGCCTCGGCGGGAGCGAGCACGACGTTGACTCTCATCCCGGCCGGTCCAGATACCGTCGGTGCTCCCAATGACGCCCAGGCAGCGCAGCTCGTGGGCTCGGCCGCGGTCGATGGCTTCGTGGTCTATTCCGTGGCGGCGGGTGATGCTTACCTTGAAGCCGTAAGGCGCCGCGGCTTGCCGGTGGTGGTGTGTGACCAGCCCACGGATTCGGGCTTGCCCTTCGTGGGCATCGATGACCGCGCCGCGATTGCCCCGGCGGCGCAGGCGCTTGTCGACGCCTCCCATACCCGCATCGGCATCCTTGCCATCCGCCTACACCGCGAACGCCTCGACGGCGAAGTGACGGCCGCACAACTGGCCGCGGCGGACATGCACGTGCAGCGCTCACGTGTATTGGGTGCGCTCGATGTCTTTGCAGCCGCGGGCCTCGATCCCGCAAGCATCCCCGTGGTGACGCGCCACATCAACGATTCGCGCACGGCCTATGCGGCCGCGGAGGAGCTGCTGACTAAGCACCCGGATCTCACCGCGGTGTTGTGCACGACAGACTCGATGGCGCTCGGCGTTATGGCTTATGCCCGCGATCACGGAATCGCGGTTCCCGAGCAGCTCTCCGCCACCGGATTCGACGGCATCGCGCCGGCCCTAGCGCTGGGCCTGAGCACCGTCGTGCAGCCGAACAAGGAAAAGGGGGCGGCGGCGGGGCGCATGCTGGCCAGCCTCATCGATGGGCGCGGCGAGGTGCCGCGCGTGTTGTTGGAGACCACCTTCCACCCGGGGCGTACCGTGGCGCCGGCCGGGGCTTAAGAGCTGTACTGCGCGCGGGCGGCGGCGAGCTCTTCGAGGAACTCCGTCACCGCCGCGATATCGGGCACGCGCAGCGCCGCCTGCGTTGCGCCCTCGCCGACCTTGACGCCGAGGTCCGGCGGCTGGTTGAGTACAGCGAAGCCGTCTTCGTCGGTGGTGTCATCCCCCACAAAGACCACCGCCGTGGCGCCGACGCGGTGGCGCAGCTTCGCAATCCACGTGCCCTTCGTGGCTTGCGTTGCGGAGAATTCGACGACGCACTTGCCCGCAGTCTTGGGGAAACCATCGGCGCTTAAGGCCGCGCCCTCCGCATAGGCCGCGGCAGCCGCGTCTGGGTCTTGCAACTCCAGCGCCCGCAGGTGCAGCACCCGCTGGAAAGGTTTGATCTCCAGTTCCGCGCCGGGGTGGCGGGCGATGATCTCCTTGATTTCCGCTTCCTTCTTGGCCAGGTGGGCTTCCATCTCCGGGGTGAGCGCGGATTCTTCCCACGAGGATTCGGCCCCATGCGAGCCGCCAAAAAGCACCGGCTCGCGCAGCGGGCATACCCGCTTCAGACCGTCGAGGTGGCGCCCAGAGAGCACTGCCGCGGTGGTGTTAGGTAGCTGCGCCAAGACAGCAAGAGCATCCAGCGAGCGCTGCTCGGGGCGCACTGCGTAGGCGTTGCGCGCGAAGCCGGCCAAGGTGCCATCGAAGTCGGAAACAACCGCTAAATGTTCGGCGGCGGCGAGAGCATCAATCATGCTCCCCACCCTAGCGCTGAAAACTTCGGAGCTATAGCGCGGCCATGCGGATGATGGGGGAATCCACTTTATCGGTGCGCAGCGTCAACACGAGTTGGTTGTTGGGGTTGAGCGCGAAGTCGAACTCATGGCCTTCGGCGATGAGGTTGCGCATGAGCGAATCGGCCCACTGCATCGAGCCCTCGCAGTCGCCGCTTCGCGGTGGGCTTTCATAGGTGGCTTTCTCCACCCGCATGATGTCGCCCTCCCAGATCGTGGAGGTTTTGTCATCCTTGTGGAAGGACACCTCAGCGGTAAACGGTACGCAGCCAGTTGACCCTACTGCGGTGTGCTCACCGAAGCTCATATGGGGCACGTGTGCAGTATCGGCGGGCAGGGAGGAAGGAGCGTCCGGTGAGGTGTAGAGGTTGATGACCTGCCAATCCTTGCCCACGATGCGGTCATCGCCACGCGGGGCAGGTTCCTCCTCAGCGGAGCTGCATCCAGCTAGGCCAAACGCAAGCAGTACAGTACTGAGCACAGCGGTGAGCGCTGCGGCGGGCCGGCGCCGCATCATGCGTCCTCCTGGTCCAAAGCGCCGAGGAAGGACTGCGACCACAGCGCGATATCGTGCCGGCGCACCTGCTCGTTCATCTCTGTCATACGCTCGCGCATGGTGTCGGGGGATTCCTCCAGTGCCTTGACCGCAGAGAGCAGCGCACGCTTGATGGATTCGATGTCGAAGGGGTTGCACAGGTTGGCTTGGGTAAGCTCTGCTGCCGCGCCCGCAAACTCGGAGAGCACGAGCGCACCTGTGCCGTCGCCGTGGGAGGCCACGTATTCCTTGGCCACTAGGTTCATGCCGTCCTTAAATGGCGTGACCAGCATGATGTCCGCGAGCCGGTAGTAGCGCCGCAAAACATCCTTCGGCACGGAACTGTGCTGGTAATGCACCACCGGCGCGCCGAGGCGCCCAAAGCGGCCATTGATGCGGCCCACGGCCTCCTCCACCTTCGAGCGCGTGGCGCGGTAATGGTCGATGCGCTCGCGCGAAGGGGTAGCCAGCTGGACGAAGGTCACCTTGTCAGGGTTCAGCGCCCCTGTTTCGAGGAGTTCCTCAAAGGCAGTGAGACGCTGCAGGATGCCCTTCGTGTAATCCAAGCGGTCGACCCCCAAAATGACGTGCTTGGGGTTTCCCAATTCAGCACGCAGCTGGGCGACATCCCCCGCATTTCCGTTGTCAGAGAACTCATTTGCCGCAATAGAGATGGGGAAAGCGCCTACCCCGACAGAATGCCCGCTGCCGGTTACGATGCGAGCGGTGACCGCGCGGGTGCTGACCTCCCCTTCTACCTCCAGCCCTTGGGCGCGGGCCAGCTCCAAGAAGTTGCGGGCGTTGGATTCGAGGTGGAAGCCGATCAGGTTGGCGTCGAGAAGCCCCCGCACCAACTCCTCACGCCACGGCAACTGACGGAAGAGATCCGGGGAGGGGAAGGGAATGTGCAGGAAGAATCCAATGGTGAGGTCGGGGCGCAGCTGGCGCAGGATGCCGGGGACGAGCTGGAGCTGATAGTCCTGCACCCACACCGTGGCATTCTCTGCGGCGACGGCTGCTACCTCGTTGGCAAAACGAAGGTTGACCTCGCGGTAGGCATCCCACCAGTCGCGGTTATAGACGGGGGTGACGATGAGGTCGTGGTAGAGCGGCCACAGGGTGGCGTTGGAAAAGCCCTCGTAGAAGGCCTCAAAATCCTCCTGCGTCAGGCGCACCGGGTGAAGAAGGACACCGTTATCCGTGGTGAAGGGCTCGGGAGCTTCGTCGGTTACGCCCGGCCAGCCGACCCAGCAGCCCTGGTGTTCTTCCAAAACCGGCGAGAGTGCGGTGACGAGGCCGCCGGGGGAGGCCTTCCACTCGCGGGTGCCATCGGCGGCGGTCTCGAGGTCCACCGGCAGGCGGTTGGCTACGACGACGAAGCTATTGGTGCGCCCGGACATAGCTAGGCCTTCTTTGCGGCCTTTTTAGTTGCCTTCTTCGTGGCCTTCTTAGTTGTCTTCTTGGTGGCTTTCTTTGTGGCCTTCTTAGTCGTCTTCTTCGTAGATTTCTTAGACGCCTTCTTCGTGGCCTTCTTGCTGCTCTTCTTGGGGGCAGCATCGGCTTGCTCGGCCAGCACCTTGCGGTGGACCAAGCCTTCTGGCTCGACGCCCAGCATCGACATGAGGGTCACGCCGTCGAGGAAATCCTCCGCATAGGTGGCGACAACGCGGCGCGCGGAGCGGGCGGTCTCCTCCTCTACTGCGTGAGTCTGGTCAGCCGCGGGCTGGGTATCTGTGACCTTTGGTGGCACGGAGTCCTCCTGGGATGAAGTATGAAAGCTTTCAGACCGGCTATTCTACGCTATTGCGACTTCGTTGGGGCGCTCGGGTCATCTTTGCCGGGCACCGTGTAGGTGGGGCGCTGCGCCGGAAATTGCGTGGTAACGGGCCACATGTCCGTGACGGCATCGCTCTGTTGGAAGCGCGCCTGCTGCGCCGGCGTTGGTGGTTTGGGCCCATATTGGGGCGGCGGGGCCGGCAGATTGTGGCGCGGGGCGAAGGGCGACAGGGGCACGCGAGGAATGCGGGCGCGCTGCGCCAGGCGGGTGGCGCGCGAGAAGGAGAACGTGCCCAAGCGCTTGAAGGCGGTGTAGGGGCGGAAGTACTGCGGGCGGCGCAGGCGGCGGGCGACTCGCTCGCCGAAGACCACACCAGCGGCGAGTGCACCGGCGATGGCCAGGGCGCTGGCCAGGTTGGTCAGGCCGGTGATGAGCTGCTCGTTGAGCATGGCGTACATGCCGCGGTACAACGTCAGGCCTGGAAGCATGGGCGTATAGCCCACGATCATGGTGATGAGTGGCGGCATCATGTAGCGACGGGAGAGCAGGCCGCCGGCCAAACCCACCGCCACGGCAGAAATGCCCGAGGCAATGACGGCCCCGACGCCCAAGAAGACGACGAGGAAGTAGTAGAAAACCATACCGGCGGCCGCTGTGAGCCCGGAGATGGTCACCTCGGACCACGATGCCCCCAAGGCCAACGCGAAGGCGGCGGAGCCGATGCCGCCGCACAGTACGAGCAGCGGGATCTGGTGATAGACGGGCGGGGCGATCGTGGCCAGTGGGGGAAGGCTAAAACCCATCCACGACGCCACCTGAATGCCTAGGCCTACGCCGGCGATGATGGCGCCGGTCGACATGAGAGCCTCGAAGAACTTGGCGGATGAGGTCACCGGTGCGCGGGTGATACCGTCCACGAGGCACTGCACCAAGGTCAGGCCCGCCACCAGCACGATAATGCCCGAACCAATGATTTGGGAGGGCAGGATCTGGATGCCAAATCGCGCGAAGACGTTGTAGAGGATGGCCGCGGGAATGACGGCAAGCAGGCCGCCGACCAGGTTCTGATAGAACGGCGGCAGACGGTAGCCGGCAAGGAACATGTTCGTACCCATGATGAGTGCCGAAATGAGGAAGGTGACAACACCGACGAGAAGGTCACCGCCCAGCATCACGGCGATGAATCCACCCATGGCACCCCACGCGCTGACGATGGTGGTCTTGGAATAGGGGTTCTTCATTGCATCGATGTCATCCAAGATCTTCTCCGCCATCGCCGGCGGCGTGGCGCCGGAGTGGATGGAGCGGATGAGGCGGTCGACGGCGGACAGCTTGGTGAAGTCCACGGCGATGCTCGGCGCCACGCGAAAGACGTGGAGGTTGCGCCGATCCGGGCCGGTGCCGATGGCGGTGTGGATAGTGATGGTGTTCATCAGGATCGACACGTGGCAGTAGTGCAGGCCATAGGAGGAGGCGACGAGGTGAATCTGTGCCTGCACGTCGGTATTGGCCGAGCCCGCTGCAATCAGGATTTCGCCAACGCGCGCGGCGATCTCCATGACGCCCGTGACCTGGGCCGGATCGGTGAGATCAACAGGGGCGAGAGGGGAGGGAGGTGGTGCGGCCTTTGCGGCGTCAATAGTGGCGACGGAGGCCGAACGGTACAGCAGGCGCTGGCGCAAGGAAGAAAGAACAGACACGGAAAAGAAAGACCTCAACAACACTTCTGGGTTCGGTAAGTCAGCACTTTAGTAACTGCCGCCGATTTATGCACCTGCCAGTGTTTTTCGCAGCTTTTACGCTCACTTTTTCGCAGCGTAAGCACCCTGGCTTTCCATGTATGGGGTGGGCTCAGGTACGATTCCCATAGCGGATGAACCGCGGTGCTGGAGTGGCGCAATTGGTAGCGCAACGCACTTGTAATGCGTAGGTTGCGAGTTCAAGTCTCGTCTCCAGCTCAAAAGGGCCTTTTCAAGGCCTTTTTCATTCTGGGGGGGTTATTCGGCGAGGTGGCCTAAGGCGACGTCGATAAGCGCGCGGCGCCTTTGCGGCGGCAGGGGCCGGTCGGTGAGGTGATCGTGGACCCACAGGCCGTCGGCGATGATCGAAGCCAGCACGACGGATTCATCCTCCGCGGCAGGATCAGGAAGCCAGCGCCTGTCGACGTCCCTCCATACCTTCTGGAAGTCCGGGTGGGACTGTGAGTGGATGGACATGAGCAATTCAATGAGCGGGTCATTCTTTCCCATGGACTCCAGCGCAGCCCGATAGCGCTGGCGCGGGCTCAGCTGGTCTGCCGCCTTGCCGCCGGCGAGGCCGACGAGCTCTTCCTCCCAGCGCTCCGCGCATAGCCTGTGGCAGTCAATGAGCAGCTCGTGCCGGGTAGGAAAGTGGTAGATGAGCCCCGATTTACTTATGCCCGTGGCGGTGGCCAGGGAATCGTAGGTCAGCGCATGCACTCCGTCCTTTTCGATGATACTAAGCGCCTTTTCGAGCGCCTCAACCTTCTTGCTAACGCGTGGCATCGGCACCTCCTGAGGTTGGGTTGCTGCGGAAGCACCAGCCGGTGACCGCGGCGAAAAGCAGCATGACTACGCCGAGCCCAGCAGCGGTAGCCAGGTAAGCATCGGTATATGCGGGGCCGGCGGCCTCGGCGAGCGCGGGGTTGTGGAGAGCTTCCATGCCTAGGTCCCGGATGTCTTCCGGGAGCCCGCTCTTATAGAGCAAAGGCAATACTGATCCGGTGACCGCAATCGAGAGTAGCGTGCCGAATTCATAAGAAACTTCCTCCACGCCGGCGGCCATGCCGGAACGCGACGCAGGGGCGGCGCCGATGATGGCGGTCGAGGACACCGACATCACGAACCCCGCACCGAGGCCGGTGATGAACAGGCCAGCCAGGTATACGGGAAAGACCTCGTGCGTGCCGCCCCACACCACGCAGCCAATGCCCGCTGCCATGGCGAGGAAGCCGCCGGCGATGATGGGCAAGAAGCCCCAGCGGTGCAGGTTAGCCCCGCCCAGCGCGGACATCGGCAGCGCTGCCAGCGCGATGAGGGAAATGATGAGCCCAGCGTGCAGTGGGGAGTAGAGGTCCACCAACTGTAGCTTCTGCGTTGTGGTCATTTCCAACCCTGCCATGCCAAACATGGCGCCGGCTGCGGCCAACACGCCGCCGCTGAAGATGGGCGAGCGGAAAATGTCGAAGGTGAGAAGCGGCTCCTCCAGCTTGTGCTGGCGGCGGGTGAAGAGGATGGCACCGATGAGGCAGGCGGCCAACGCGCCGCCAATAAGCATGGCGTTGAGGTGGGAGCTAGCTACAGACTTGATGACGAGAACCAGCGAGGCCAGCGTGATCAGCGCGTAAAGGGAAGACAAGAAATCCCAGTGCTTCGCCGGGTTCGCCACGTTGGGCGGGGCAAGGAACGCGGTGAGGATGAGCGCGATGATCACGATGGGTACGTTGACCAAAAAGACCGATCCCCACCAGTAGTGCTCGAGTAGGAAGCCGCCCACCGTGGGGCCCGCCGCCGCACCCACGACGGCGATGGAGCCCCAAATGCCGATGGCGGTGTTGCGCTCGATCTCATCCTCAAAGGTCAGGCGAATCAGCGCCAGGGTAGCGGGCATCATGATGGAGGCGCCGAGCCCCAGGAAGGCGCGAGCAGCGACGAGCTCCCACGCGCCGGGGGCGAGTGCGGCGGCCAGCGAAGCGATGCCGAAGACCCATAGGCCGATGACGAACATGCGGCGGTGGCCGATCTTGTCACCTAACGTGCCGGTGCCTAGCAGGAGACCGGCAAGCATGAGTGCATAAGCGTTGATGATCCACAGCTGCTGCAGCGAAGTGGCGTGGAGCTGTTCGGAGAGCTCCGGCAGGGCTGTGTAAAGGATCGAGTTGTCCAAGCCGATCATGAGTAGACCTAAAGAGACCACGCCAAAGAAGACCCACCGTCGGGTCGGTGAGGTCCGAAGCATCTCTGCCGAGGCTTCCGTTCGTGCATCTGTCATGCTGCGAAACTATAGCGAACGGTCGTTACAGTTTCAAAGCTCACGAAGCGCGTTTGTTGTTGAGGTCACAAAGCTTCTACTACGTGAGAAGACAGCTTTAAGGTGGCGAAATATGCCCAGCGCGGGGACACTGGGGGCCGTTAGCGATAAAAGTTAGAGAGGTACAACATGGCACGCAATTACGCCACTCAACTCGTGGAAACCTTGGAAGCCCAGGGCGTCAAACGCATCTATGGCCTCGTAGGTGATTCCCTCAACCCCATCGTGGATGCGGTGCGGCAATCCTCCATTGAGTGGGTTCACGTCCGCAACGAGGAGGCCGCGGCTTTCGCCGCTGAGGCCGATTCCCTCACTACCGGAAACCTTGCCGTGTGCGCCGCCTC
>NZ_CABTZR010000044.1 GCF_902489365.1 uncultured Corynebacterium sp.
CGCCTATGGCGGCGCCGTCAGCGAGGCGATGGAGCAGGTTGAGCCCGTCACGCGTGCCTTGCGCGAGCTCTATACCGTCGAAGTCTCCCACGCGGAGGCCGGGCGGCTGGAGGCGGAGTTGCGCAACCGTGGCGTGGACATGGTGGATACCGCCTACGGCCAGGCTGTGACCTTCACCGTGTCTGTGGAACCCGGCGGCGAGGAGGAGCTCGCGGCGACGCTCGCCGCGCTGACCCAGGGTGGGGTAGAGCCGAAGGAAGCTGGAACTGCCTGGGTGGAGCTTTAAGGCCGCGAGAAGGCCGCGAGTTTTTGGCCATGTAGAATAAGCCTCATGACTATGCAGCGACGCCCCAACAACTCCATTGAGCAACGCAAGCAAGCCGTGCGCACCCACGCCCGCAACGGCGCTATCTGCGTCGTGGGCGGCGTCGCCGGCGGTGTCCTCTTGGGCTGGGCGCTCACCGGATTCTGGACTTTCATGGCGATTGGCCTCATCGTTGCCGTGGTGGGTGGTGTGTACAACTGGGTGAAAATCCAGAAGATCGTCAACGAGAACCACAACCTATAAAACACCCATGGTGAATCAGCCCGACGGGCGGCCCGTACGCATTGATGCTTGGGTCTGGTCCGTGCGCATGTTCAAGACCCGCTCGGAAGCCGCCACCGCCGTGCGCGCCGGGCACGTCAAACTCAACGGCAACGCCACCAAGCCCGCGCAGCAGGTTGTGCCCGGCGACCGCGTGCGCGTGTGGCGCAACCATCACGAGCATGACCTTGAGGTGCTTGCTACCGTGTCCAAGCGCGTCGGCGCCCCGATTGCGCGCACCTGTTACATCGACCATGCCCCGCCGCCACCGCCGAAGGAGTTCATGCCCTCCGTCCCGGTTCGCCCGCGGGGTGCTGGCCGCCCCACGAAGAAGGAGCGCCGGCAGATGGAGAAGTTCCGCGGAGGATTCCGCTAATGATTCCGGAAGTTCTTTAAGGCCTTCAGCCGTGCATTCAAACGGCGCTTGCGGTCCCTGCGGTCGCCGGCATCGGCGGTGGCTTCGATGTGGTGGGCGCCGAATTTGTTGAGCAGGAGGTCGTCGATAAGCCTGACCTGGCCTGGGCGGAAGCGGTAGCGCATGGCGTCGTGAACGTGGGCGATGTCGTCATCATCGAGCAGTTGCCTGAGCTGGCTCAAGTGTGTGATGCCGTTGTTCTCCAGCAGCTCGGCAAGGAAGCGATAGTGTTCCGAACGCGAACGTGGGAAGCGGCTGCCCAGAATAATGGCGAGGACGCCGGGGAGGGTTTCGGCTGTGATCTCGACGTCGTCTCCGGCCTCAGAGCTGGGTGCCTTGAGCGCGGCGATTTCATCGAATTGCTGGTCCGCCAGCTCAATGAGGCCTGCGGCGAGCGTAAAGAGCCGATCGACCTGTGGGGATGGCGGATTCGGGCCCTGTTTGTAGCGGATATCGTGTTCGAACTCGGCCCACGCGTGTTGGAGCACGGTGCGAATCTGAATCTCGAAGGTCCAGCCGATATAAGGCTCAAGTTCCTCCAGCGTGGCGGCGCTATCCTCCGACACCGTCAGTACCAAGTGATGGGAGCCATAACCAAAGCCACCGGAAATTCGCGTCTCCGCTGCCTTATCCACTGAGCGAAGCACGGTAAAGGTCTCTCCTAAAACCTCAAGGGCCTCTGGGATAACCGTGGAGTGGAAGACAGTAATCCGCACGCCCAAGACATCGTGAATATCCTCCCACGGGTTCGGATACATGAGCTCGCCGTTTTCCCGACGCTTCTTCGCCTTGGCCTTGAGCGACGGCCATTGTTTTACGCGGGTGGCCACGCGGTCGAAGATAATTCCGGCGTCATTCAATAAGTCTTCGATGGCGTCGCGGAAGTCTTGCGCCGCGGTGGGGTGCGCGCGTACCCAGGAGTGATACTGGTTGCCTAGGCGGGACATGGATGATTCAGGCATCGTGAAGAACGTGACTCCTTTCGGCCACGGCGAGAATGAAGTGAGGCGTATCTACACCTCGAGAGGGAAGCCGTTAGCCAATACTAGTGGTTGCAGGCTCAGCGGGGGACGATGGCGCGGGCGCAACTCGGCCGCGCGACAGGCCAGTTCCGTCGCTCGCTGTGGGGAAACGTTAAGCAGCGCGTAGAGGGTGTGCGCATCAGGAACGAGGTAGGTAATACTCGTGGCTTGGCTCAAGCGTTTCAGATGATTATCCAGGATAACGAAGGCCTGCGGATGCGCCAACCACGACGATACGGTGCAGCGGTGCACGCGCACCTCGAGGCTGCCTTCAGCACCGCTGAGACTGTGCTCGGCTGGCCGGGTAAAGAAACGCAGTCCCTGCTGTGTTAACGCACAGCGTTGAAGATTAAGCGCTGCGGTATCCCACGCCTGGCGCGTAGTCAGGCCCAGATCGTCCAATGCACGCTGGCTCACGCGCTTGGTTTCGGCACCCGTGCCATGCACCATGGACATCGATAGCGTCCGCGAGAGCTGGATGCGCGCGGGCGAGTCGCCGAAGCCATCATCGCACAGCTTAATTCCGTTGAGCTCTTCGCTCGGGCAGAGCGAAGGGAGCAGGTGATCGACGTGAAGCGAGGTGGGCAGCGCGATGGTCATGTGTTCGTCTCCGTGAAAGGTAGGCTAGTGCGGATTCCTTGCCTTTATTGGACTGTGTCTTGCGCCCATAGGTTCCCACCGGAGAAGAGAAAATTCACCGCGCGCTAGAGCCTGGATACTCTCGCGCCCTAGCGCCTTTTACTGCCTAGAACGGTGGGGCTTCGTCGAGCTGCAGTTCCTCTAAGAGCTTGTCGGACTGCCAGATGGCGATGTCCTGGCCGTTGCTTTGCAGCTCTTCGGCACGCTTTTCCTTCGACGTCTTGGTGGCCCACTGGCCCACGACGAGGATGGTGGTCTTCTTCGTGACGTTTTTGCCCACCTGGCCGCCGCGCTCAGCGATCTTGGACCACAACAAGCCCTTGTCGAAAGGCTCAAAGTCACCGGTGAGGGTGACATTCTGGCCAAACAACGCGCCTTCCGGGTCGGCATCGGGGTTCGGATCCGGGATGGTGTCCGGGGTGGACACGGACTGCCACGGGGCCGGCCCGCGGCGCTCCTGCGAGGATGAGCGCTTCTTCTGCGCACCTGAGGTAGCACCCGCCATGCGGGTGTTGTCGCGGAAATCTGTACCCGCGCCTAGGTCTGCGGCGGAAAGCGGTGCGGTGTTGGCGCGGAGGACAGGGATAACCGCCTCCTCGCTTAAGGTTCCTAGTGCAAACTCGCGGGTAGAGAACAACTCTTCAATGGAGCCGGAATGGCCAAAACGTTGAGCCAAGGCGCTGACAATTTCCCCAGCGGCGCGGGCATCCGCCGTGGCCTCGTGGTGCTGAAAATCTTCGGCGCCAATGTAGGAAGCAACGGTGGGAAGCTTATGGTTGGCCACGTCGATAACGCCGGCACGGGAGGCGTCGCGAGCCAGCGCTAGCGAACATGCCAGGCGCACTTCTGGGACTGGAGCCGCCGCCTTCTTGAGGCCACTGCGCAAGGCAGTGGAATCGAATTGCGCGTTGTGGGCGACCAACGTGTCGGAACCGAGGAACTCGAAGAGCTCGGCAGCGGCGTCCGCGAAGGGGGAAGCACCGGCGACGTCGTCTGCTGTGATGCCGTGGATACTGATGTTGACATCGTCGAAGTGCTCCAAACCCGGCGGGGGAGTACACAGCCACGTGCGGGACTCGGTTTCTTCACCATCGCGGAAGCGGACCGCGCCGATTTGGCAGACCGACCCCCAGTTGTCGTTAGCGGTTTCCACATCGACAGCGGTGAAATTCAGCCCGTCAACTCGGCTACTGGTCGCCGGCGCTTCGCCGCGGAGGGCGGCCTTGACCGCCTGTGCGAAGGCCTCCGCGTCCTGGCCTGGGGCGAAGCGGATGACCGTGTCCCCAGCATTCCCCGCAGCATCGACCGTGCCGCGCACCACGACCTGCCCGAAGCCCGTGGCCGATGGTGCCGTGCACTCCACGCTCGTGGCATCGGCCACAGAGAGAGTCTCGTGGGCCAGTGCGCCGAGGGACGCAGCAAGCTGGGAGCGGCGGAACGTGAGGGCATCGGCGGTGACATCAATGACAGCGCCATGGGCGGTATAGGACACAGATTCCTTTCAGGACAGGGGAGCGGAGCGTAGGTGCTAAAGGAGCAGTCTAGTTCTCGTCTGTTCCGGCGGACTCATCGATGTCATCGAAAACCGGCGGCTCAGTCTGGCGGAGGATGAGCGACGTGCGTGGTTGCACCACGATGGATCCCTCAGCCGCGATGAGCTTTTCTTCATCTGGGTAGCCACCCGAGTCAGACGTATCCACGATGAGACGCCAGCTAGCACCCAAGTCCTTCTTCGGCAGCGTGAACTCGATCTCCTCGTGGTGGGCGTTGAAAATCATGATGAAGGAATCATCCGTGATGCGCTCACCGCGGGCAGTCGTCTCCGTAATCGCGTTGCCGTTGAGGTAGACCATAAGCGCCTTACCGAACTCAAAGTCCCAGTCTTCCGGGCTCATCAGCTTGCCGGAGGGAACCAGCCACGCAATATCTCGGTCCTTCACCTCAGAACCGAAGGGTCCGCCGGCCAAGAAACGCTGGCGACGGAACACCGGGTGATTCTTGCGGATGTTAATCAGGCGCTTGGTAAAGCCGTGCATGGCGATGTTCTTCTCTTGCTCCAACATCGACCAATCGATCCACGAAATCTCGTTGTCTTGGCAGTACACATTGTTGTTGCCACCCTGGGTGCGGCCCAGCTCATCGCCGTGGCACAGCATCGGGGTGCCCTGGGACAACAGAAGAGTGGTGAGGAAGTTACGCACCTGGCGGCGGCGAAGCTTCTTAATCTCTTCGTCGTCAGTGGGGCCTTCCACACCGTGGTTCCAGGAGCGGTTGTGGGATTCACCGTCGCGGTTGTCTTCCCCGTTTTCGGCATTGTGCTTTTCGTTGTAGGAGACCAAATCACGCAGCGTGAAGCCATCGTGCGCGGTGATGAAGTTGATGGACGCGGTGGGGCGGCGGCCGTTGTTGGCGTAGAGGTCGGAAGATCCGGTCAGGCGCGAGGCAAACTCACCCATCGTCGACGGCTCGCCGCGCCAAAAGTCACGGACGGTGTCGCGGTACTTGCCGTTCCACTCGCTCCAAATGGGCGGGAAATTACCAACCTGGTAGCCGTTATGGCCCACGTCCCAGGGCTCGGCGATGAGCTTGACCTTGGAAACTACTGGGTCCTGTTGGACCAGATCGAAGAAGGTGGCCAGCTTGTCGACGTCATCGAGCTCGCGTGCCAGCGTGGAGGCCAAGTCAAACCGGAAGCCGTCCACGCGCATTTCCGTTACCCAGTAGCGCAGCGAATCCATGATCAACTGGAGGGAGTGCGGGTGGCGGACATTAAGAGAGTTACCGGTGCCGGTGTAGTCCATGTAGTGCTCGGGGTTGTCATCAACCAAGCGGTAATAGGCGTGGTTATCAATGCCGCGGAAAGCAATGGTCGGCCCCATGTGGTTGCCCTCGGCGGTGTGGTTGTAGACAACGTCGAGGATGATTTCGATGCCGGCCTCGTGGTAGGCGCGAACCATGGCCTTGAACTCGGCGACCACCTCGCCGGGCTTCTTGGCGTAGGCATAATCCGCATGGGGCGCGAAGAAGCCGAAGGTATTATAGCCCCAGTAGTTGCGCAGCCCCAGCTGGCGCAGCCGATCATCCTGCAGGAACTGGTGGACTGGCAGCAGCTCGACGGCTGTCACACCCAGGTCCTTGAAGTAGTTGATAATGGCCGGGTGAGCCATGCCCGCATAGGTGCCGCGCAGCTCTTCCGGAACATCCGGGTGCGTCATCGTCATGCCCTTGACGTGGGCTTCGTAGATGATGGTCTCGTTATCCGGGGTGTGGGGGCGGTTGTCGCCGTGCCACTCGAAGAAGGGGTTAATCACCACCGACAGCATCGTGTGGCCCAGGGAATCATCCTCGTTGCGCCCGGTGCCGGGCTCGTCCGCGAAGATATCGTAGGAGTACAAGGAGGCATCGCCATCAAAGTCGCCGTCGAAAGCGCGAGCATAAGGATCGACGAGCAGCTTCGACGGATCGCAGCGCAGGCCATGTTCCGGCTCATAGGGGCCATGGATGCGGTAGCCGTAGCGCTGCCCAGGGCTGATGTTGGGAAGGTAAGCGTGCCAGACGTGGGCGGTGATTTCGATCAGTTCAATGCGTTCTTCGTTGCCGTTTTGATCGATGAGGCAGAGCTCGACCTTCTCGGCGATCTCGGAAAAAATAGCAAAATTGGTTCCGGCCCCATCGAAGGTGGAGCCGAGTGGGGAGGGGGAACCAGGCCACACCTGGCGAGATGGCGTTATATCAGCACGGGTCTCAGTCATGAGGCTTAGTTTAGTCAATTCCGATGCACGCGATCGGTTCACAGCGTGCGTAAACCCGCGACCATGAGTTCTGCGGCGCGCACTAAGGTGTCAACGCCTGACACGGCATTCGGCGCTGAAGGAGCTGCGCTTGGCGACGCCCCACTGAGCTGTTCGCGGGATTGCTCCATGAAGGTCGCTCCCAGGACGTAATGGATGAGAGCGCGGGCGGCGACGCCAATATCCTCCGGTGATGCCCCGGGGGTTTCCTGCTTCAATGCGGAGGTGAACAGCTCCTCCAAGTCAGAACTTGCTGAGGATTCGGGGAAAGCGGCACCTGCTATGGCGACTTCGGCACCGTCGCGCCAGCGCGTGAGTTCCCTATGTAGGGAGCTGACCAACTCCGTTGTGGTTTTTCCCGTAACGGGGGAGAGGATCTCGGAGGTCATTGCGGCGATGAGCGATTGCTTATTGGACACGTGCCAGTACAGCGCGCCGGGCGCAACGCCGAGGTTGGTGGCAACTCGGCGCATGGTGACGTCGGCAAGCCCGTAGTGTGTCAAAAGCTCGAGGGCGGTGGAAACGATAGCATCGCGAGAAAGGTGCACAACAACCCACTCTACGCGGCGCGGAAAAACACCAAGCGTGGCTCACAGGAAGCTTCAAGGTGAAGTGTAGGGTTTATACAATCATGCCTTGTTAGGGTTATGTGAAGTGCCCAAGAGCAACTGCCGCGCCTAGCGTGGCTCTTACTATCGCTCTCTATAGATATTAGGAGTTATCCCTTGTCTTTTCTGACACCTGCCAAGAAGTCCCTCATCGCTGTTGCGCTCGTCGCGCCGCTCTCCTTGGCTGCTTGCGGTTCCGATGACGAGAACGCTACCGACACCGCTTCCTCCGCGGTGAAGACCACCACCACCACGACGGAGTCCAAGGAGAAGACCTCCGAGGAGAAGCCGGAGGATAAGGATTCTGAAAAGAAGGAGGGGGAAGACCAGAAGGAAGGCGAAGAGAATAAGGACGGCGAGAACGCCGATCCGAAGCCGGAAGGGGAGAACCCCGAGGGCGGCGATAACCAGGCCATGGCTAACCCCTTCGAGAACGGTGTGGATCCGTTCCAGAGCATGCCGAAGGTTGAGCCGGTCCAGGGTGAGGCTGCAAGCCAGGAAGACATCGACGGCATCAATGGGCTGGTCCGTGGCATGTATGAGCAGCAGACCATGCGTTCCTTCGTGAAGTACCTCCCAGAGCACACCTGTGCTGAAGTGCGTAACGACCCGAACTCTGGCCTTGACCAGGTGGACTACAACCAGGTTCCGGATGTTCCGATGAACCAGCTCAAGGACATGATGGCGGCAGCCGGCCAGGACACCTCGCAGATGGAGGGCTTCGACTGGTCCAAGACCGGTGTTGAGTCCATCAACGATGTCGTGGTCAACGGTGACGATGCATCCGCAACCGTGAACGTCAACACCAGCAAGGGCGTGGACAGCTCCACCATGCGCTTCAAGCGTGAGAACGGTAACTGGACCTTCTGCGGCTAGAACATATCGTGCCTGCACTGTGTGCACCTAGCTTTCGCATACCCCGCGCCATCGGATTTGGTGCGGGGTTGCTCGCGTTAGCGCTCCTCGGGTTTTCTGGGGTGGGCGCCGCCTGGGGATTGTGGCGCCCCACTCTTGAGGGTCGCCGTGTCGACGACGGCGGCGGCTATGCCCTACGCAACGTTGCTAACGTTCAGTTTGATTCCTACATTACTTTTGTACTCATTACCGGTGCCCTGGGCATGGCGTTGGGGCTTATTGCCTATCGGTGCGGCGAGCGCTACCGCGGCGTCGGGGTATTGCTGTGGGTAGCCCTGGCGTCGTTAGCCGGCGCGGCGTCGTTCTACGTCTTTGGTGGAGCTACCGCAACGAGTATCCCGGACGATCCCGGAGAATTTGTGGAGTTCGTGCCTAAATTCTCGCCCGGCATCGCCTGGCTCGTGGGGCCGTTCATGGCCATGTTTGCGTACTGGTCCGCGGTATTTGTCGATCCTCCTCGCGCCGTGGACGTCGAAGCGGAGACAATGGCGGCTGAGGCAGAGGCTCCTTAGGGCCAGGCGACGGGGGAGGAGCCCACAGCATCGCGTGAAATGTCATCGATGCCGTGGAGGACGTGTTTGATGCCGCGGCCTAGGGCGGTGATCAATTGGGCGTCGGAAAGCCCGGCACCCGTCATGACGGCGTAGTCAATGCGCACCTGCAAGCCATCGACGTTGGAGTGGCAGAAGGCAGAAGCCGAGTGGTTGGTGCGGTTCCAGTCATTGCAGATGAGGAAAATTTTGGAGAACTCGCTGCCTGGCAGGTTGGGATCCCAATGGCCTTTAATGATGAGGCTCGGCCCGGAGTCGATGGCGAAGGCAAAGAGGACATCGTTAATCCACGCGTAGACGGCCTCTTCCGCATCTGCTTGGAAACGCGTAATACCGAGGGCGGGTAAAAGCTCCCCGAGACGAGCGGTATCGACTGCGCCGACGGGGCCGTCGAGTTCTATCTGTTCTTCCGGAGCCGCCGGGCGGGGAAGCGTCAAAATGGGGAAATAATCCGCTAATTCCTCGAGGCAGGCCGACGCGTTGTGCAGCGCAGGAACGACAGAGGCGGAGAGCTGGGCCGCCGTGGGTTTCTGGTGGACCACGAGGAAGGAGTGACCCCATACCTCGACCTCGGTCGGGGAGGAATAATTGAGCACGAGCTGCGGCGAAAGACAATCGTGGTTCCAGTCGTTGACGAACTCGCTGAGCGCGGGGATATCGCCGAAGTTCAAGACACCATGGTGGGTGGTGCAGAAACGCAAAATGGGCTCGCCCTCGGTATCCATAAAGGCACGGGTCTCCCCAAGCGGAGGATGGGGGAAGAGGAGTTCGTGCGCGCTGACCCGGATGCAGTGGAGGCTTTCGCGGTGTGCGAGGTGCTCCACACGGGCAAGCAGATCCGAGGTGGAGTGGCTGTCATTACCTTCGGCGCCGTTGCTCATCTCGCCGCCTCCCTTCGCCGAGTCGGGGTGCCGGAACGTGTTAGTAGTGACACATTCTATAACCTGCACCTGCCAGCTCGCTGGCTTTTTGGCACGGGTATAGTAATGGGAAGGTATAGAAACCGCTGCATATTATAAAAAGGGGCTTGAGCATGCTACGAACCATTGACCTGCGCGGAGAGACTCTCACCACCTCCCGCCTGCGCCGAGTGCTGCCGCGAGGCGGAACCGATGTTTCCTCAGTCATGGACACTGTTATCCCCATGGTGGACAAGGTTCGAGAAGGTGGTGTTGCGGCGGCCCTCGACTTTGGTGAGAAATTCGATGGCATCCGTCCCGCCGCGGTGCGGGTCCCGCACGAGGAACTCGAAAAGGCGGCCCAAGAACTGGACCCACAGGTCCGGGCAGCTATCGAAGAATCCATCACGCGCGTGCGCGCCGTTCACGCGGATCAGAAGCCGGCCCCACACACGACAACGCTGGCGCCAGGTGCAACGGTTACCGAAGTCTTTCAACCCATTGAGCGGGTAGGACTGTATGTGCCAGGAGGCAAGGCTGTGTACCCATCCTCCGTCATCATGAATGCCGTCCCTGCCCAAGAAGCGGGCGCCGAAGCGATGGTTGTGGCTTCCCCGCCGCAGAAGGAATTCGGCGGCCTGCCGCACCCGACGGTGCTGGCCACGTGTCACATGCTCGGCGTGGACGATGTCTGGGCAGTCGGTGGTGGACAAGCCATCGCCTTGCTGGCCTACGGCGACGATGAACCCGCAACGGGGGAGGATGTTCTTGAACCCGTGGACATCATCACCGGCCCCGGCAATGTCTTTGTTGCTGCTGCCAAGCGCGCGGTACACGGCGTGGTGGGCATCGATGCGGAAGCCGGCCCCACCGAGATCGCCATCCTGGCCGACGAGACCGCCAACCCCGTCTACGTGGCCTATGACCTCATTTCCCAGGCGGAGCATGATCCGATGGCTGCCTCCGTGCTCATTACAGATTCGGAGGAGCTTGCTGCCGCCGTGGACGCGGAGGTAGCTCAGCGCTACACCGCCACTGCGAACGCCGAGCGCGCAGCCGAGGCGCTGCGCGGCGAACAGTCGGGCATCGTGTTGGTCGATGACCTCGAAGCAGGCATCGCTGTCGCGGACGCCTATGCCGCTGAGCACTTGGAGGTACACACGGCCAATGCCCGGGCAGTAGCGGAGCGTATCCGTCACGCTGGTGCCATTTTCGTGGGTGATTATTCGCCGGTGCCGCTCGGTGATTACTCTGCCGGCTCCAACCACGTTTTGCCCACTTCAGGAACCGCGCGGTTTAGCGCTGGGCTGTCGACGCACACCTTCCTGCGCCCAGTCAACCTCATCGAATATGACCGCGGAGCACTCGGGGTGGTGGCGGAGAATGTGATTGCCTTTGCCACCGCGGAAGCACTGCCCGCCCACGGTGAAGCAATTGCTGCACGATTCGCCGATGCCCCAGATACCCAGAAAGAAGAGGCTTAAAGCAATGGCTGAGTTGAAGGATCTTCCCCTGCGCGAAGAACTGCGCGGTTCCAGCGCCTATGGAGCCCCGCAGCTGACGGTGACCAACCAGCTCAACACCAACGAAAACCCCTACCCGCCGTCGGAGGCGTTGGTCAGGGACATCGTGGCCGCCGTCGAAAAGCACGCCCGAGAGCTCAACCGCTATCCAGAGCGCGACGCCGTCGAATTGCGCACGGCGCTGGCGGAGTACGTCAGCGAGCAGACCGGCGTGAGCGTCAGCGCGGACAACGTGTGGGCGGCCAATGGTTCCAACGAGGTTCTGCAACAGCTGCTCCAGGCCTTCGGCGGGCCGGGGCGCAGCGCGCTGGGATTTACACCGAGCTACTCCATGCACCCCATCCTGTGCGCGGGCACGCAAACCGAATTCATCTCCTGCCCGCGGAACGAGGATTTCCGCATTGCGGAAAAAGAGGCGCTGGAGGCCGTCGCCAAGCACCGTCCGGACGTCGTCTTTATTACCACCCCGAACAATCCCACTGGTGATGTCACTCCGATTGACCTGGTGGAGAAGATTGTGCAGGCCGCGCCGGGCATCGTCATCGTGGACGAGGCCTACATGGAGTTCTCGACCTCGCCGTCTGCCACCACACTGCTGGAGAAATATCCGACCAAGCTCGTGGTCTCGCGCACGATGTCCAAGGCCTTCGATTTCGCCGGCGGACGCTTGGGCTACTTCGTGGCCGATCCGGCTTTCGTGGAAGCCGTCATGCTTGTCCGCCTGCCCTATCACCTCTCTGTTCTCTCCCAGATCGCGGCCACCGTGGCTCTGGCACACAAGGAGGAGACCTTGGGCACCGTGGCGAAGCTGTCGGCGGAGCGGGACCGGGTTGTCGCACGGCTCCAAGAGCTCGGGTTCTACGTCGTTCCGAGCGAATCCAACTTCGTGTCCTTCGGACGCTTTGCCGATCAGCATGCGGTGTGGCAGGGGTTCCTGGACCGCGATGTCTTGATCCGAGATAACGGTGTACCGGGTCTCTTGCGCGCCACGATTGGCCTGCCTGAAGAGAATGATGCCTTCCTTTCTGCCGCGGCGGACTTGGCAGATACAGTAGAGATGATTAACTGAGCCCCACCTATGGGGCACGACTTGAAGGAGGAGCGTGGGGACGATGAGCGCTGATGAAGCTGCACGCCACGACCGAGGCGACCGCATTGGCCGCGCCGAGCGCGTTACTGGGGAGACAAAGATCTCCGTAGAAATCAACCTCGATGGCACCGGCCAAGCGGATATTTCGACGGGCCTGCCGTTCTTTGACCACATGCTGAATGCTGTGTGCACCCACGGCTCCTTTGACCTTCGCGTCCACGCCGACGGCGATATCGACATCGATGCCCACCACACCGTCGAAGACACCGCGATTGTTCTCGGCCGTGCCTTCCTGGAAGCACTGGGGGATAAGTCCGGTATCCGCCGTTTCGGGTCCCAGCTGCTGCCCATGGATGAGGCGCTGGTGGAGGCCGTCGTCGACATTTCTGGGCGCCCCTACTTCGTGATGAATGGCGAACCGGAAAACATGGAGTGGCAGGTCATCGGAGGGCACTACGCCACGGTGATCAACCGTCACTTTTTCGAAACCTTTGCCACGCACTCGGCGACGACTCTGCATGTCAACGTGCGGTACGGCCGCGATCCACACCACATCACGGAGGCTGAGTACAAGGCGGTGGCCCGCGCTCTGCGTCAGGCTACTGAGCGGGATCCGCGCGTGACCGGAATTCCTTCGACGAAGGGAGCCCTCTAAGCCGTTATGAACGTGTTGGTTCTCATTCTCTTTCTGGTCACCGGTTTGCTCGTCGGCGGCGCGTGGGCGGCTTATCAGAATGGCTCGGTGCTACTGACCGTGGTCGCAGGCGCGCTCGCGGCGGTGTCTGCGATCGCTGCGCTGGCCTGGATGCTTGACATCTTCTCAGCGGGGGTGGCAGCGAAGTGACGGAGCACACCCCGCAGAGCGTATGGAAGGTCGCCGGCTTTAGAGAAACCATGATCGCGGTGGTTTCCGCCTTCGGTGCCTGGTCGGTTCTGCTTCCGGTGGTGCCCCTGGCCGTGCTGGACTCCGGTGGTTCCGCCACGTTGGCAGGTGCCACCACCGGCGTGTTCATGTTGGCGACGGTGCTTACCCAGATGGCGACTCCGATGCTGCTGCGCATCTTTGGCTACCGCCCGATCATGGCGGCCTCGGCACTGTTGTTGGGGCTGCCGGCGTTGGGACACATGCTGGGCGATGCCGCCCCGATCGCCCTGGGATTCTCCGCCCTGCGCGGCATCGGCTTCGGCGCTCTCACAGTGGCGGAGAACGCTCTCATCGCGGAGATCACGCCGCGGCGTTTGCTGGGCAAGGCCACCGGTATCTTCGGGTTGTTTATTGGTGCAGCCCAGATGGCGTTCTTGCCTGTCGGCCTTGCCGTCGCCGCAGCGTACAACTATAACGTGGTGTACCTCTTGGCCGCCGGCCTCGGCCTGCTGGGTTTCTTCACCTGTATCCTGGTACCACAGATTAAGGCTGCGCCCGTGGGGGCGCCGGACCCGTCGGATACCACGCCGCGTGCCCCGATGTGGAAGCTTGTGCTCGTTCCAGCACTGGCGTTGATGAGTTTTTCCGTGAGCTACGGCGTGGCCTCGAATTTCATTTCGCCGGCCGTGCGCGAATTGGATCCCGAACGCGGAGCGGTCTTGGGCGGCTTCATGCTGTCCGTGATTGGTGGCGCGGGCATGATTGCGCGCTACGTCGCCGGTGTTGTGGCGGACCGCGCGGGCAAGCCTGGCACACTCATGATTCCGGCCCAGGCTTCCTCGGTTGTGGGCGTGGGTCTTATCGCCGCCGTGCTGTGGCAAGAGTGGTCGGTATGGCTGCTCGTGTTCGGCACGGTCATCTACGGTGCTGGTTTCGGCATCGTTCAAAACGAGGCGCTGTTGTCGATGTTCGACCGCCTCCCACGCGAGCGGCTCTCCGAGGGGTCTGCGGTGTGGAACATCTTTTACGACGGCGGTACCGGCCTTGGTTCGACGGTTCTCGGCGCCGTCGTGGCTATGTCCGGATACGCTGGCGCCTTCGCGGCTGGTGCCGCCATCATCGCGGTTGGCCTGCTCATGTCCGTGGCTGACCGTGCCTTGGGCAAGACCCGCGTGAGCGAACTTAATGACATCCAAACGCGCTTGCGCAGGATTAGAAGGCCGAGGAGGCCCGGAAAGGAGCCACGATGAGCTCATACGACGTTGTAGTCCTGGATTATGGCGCTGGCAATGTCCGGTCGGCAGTGCGCGCGCTGGAGCGGGTCGACGCTACCGTGACGGTCACCGCGGACCCCAAGACAGCCGTGGAAGCCGATGGCCTCCTAGTCCCTGGCGTGGGGGCCTTCGCCGCCTGCATGGAGGGGCTGCGCGCCGCGCAGGGGCCACGGATTATCGGCCAACGCTTGGCTGGCGGGCGCCCCGTCCTGGGAATCTGTGTGGGTATGCAGATTCTTTTTGACTCAGGTACCGAACACGGCGTACACACCGAAGGCTGCGGCGAGTGGCCGGGGGAGGTCTCCCGCTTACAGGCTCCCGTCCTCCCACACATGGGATGGAACACCGTGGAGCTTCCTAGCGGAAGCCGCATGTTCGAAGGCGTGAGCGCGGAGGATCGCTTTTACTTCGTGCATTCTTATGCCGCGCGGAACTGGGAGCTCGAGACGGAGATTACCGAGCCACCGAAGGTGGCGTGGTCTGAGTACGGCGGTGACCGCTTTGTCGCCGCAGTAGAAAACGGTGCATTGTGGGCCACGCAGTTCCACCCGGAGAAATCGGGTGACGTGGGCTCGCAGCTGCTAAAGAACTGGATTGGAACGCTTTAAAGAGCCCGCGTGAAAGGTAGACTACCCACCATGAGCTTTACACTGTTGCCCGCGGTTGACGTCGTTGATGGTCAGGCAGTACGCCTCGACCAAGGAGAAGCAGGAACCGAAAAGTCCTATGGATCGCCGCGGGAGGCCGCCCTCAAATGGCAGGCCCAAGGCGCGCAGTGGTTGCACGCGGTGGACTTGGACGCCGCCTTCGGTCGTGGCTCCAACCACGAGCTGCTCGCTGAAATTACGACGAGCGTGGATCTAGACGTGGAATTGACCGGAGGTATCCGGGACGACGATTCCTTGGCGCGAGCCCTGGCCACTGGTGCCCGCCGCGTCAGTATTGGAACCGCCGCGCTGGAAAACCCAGAATGGATTGCCAAGGTCCTCGCAGAACATGGCGACCGCATTGCAGTGGACCTCGCCGTCCGAATGGTGGATGGTGAGTGGCGTACACGCGGTCACGGCTGGGTATCCGATGGCGGAGACCTCTGGGAGGTGCTCGAGCGCCTTGACGCAGCGGGTTGCACCCGTTTCGTGGTGACGGATGTGTCGAAGGATGGCACACTCCAGGGCCCCAATATCGAGCTGCTGCGTGAGGTGGCGGCCGCCACGGACGCCAAGGTGACCGCCTCCGGCGGTATTTCCACGCTCGATGATCTGCGCGAGTTGGCTCTTTACGAGAACGAGGGGATCGATTCCGCCATCATCGGTAAGGCACTCTATGAGGAGCGCTTTACCTTGGAGGAGGCTCTTGCAGCCGTTGCGGAGGTTTCCCCGCTGCCAGGAGAGGAATACATCGACCCGATCGAGGAGAAGTAGGCCTATGGCCCCGATGACAGGAACTTCAGCGTCGGATCCGCGCGAACTTGTTGCCTTTGCGGAAGCCGCAGTGGACCAGGTTGATGATCTCTTCCGCAGGGGCCTCGGCGCGGCACCCGCGCGCTTCAAAGGCGAAGGCGACTTTGCCACCGAGGTGGATCTGCTCATCGAACAGCAGTTGCGCCAGACATTGGGCCAGCTCACTGGCATTCCGGTGTTCGGCGAAGAGTCCGGTGGCAACCTGGAAGAGACGGTGTGGGTTGTGGATCCGGTAGATGGAACCGCGAACTACTCGGCTGGGAATCCGTGCTGCGGCATTCTTGTTTCGCTCCTGCACGACGCAAAGCCGGTCGTCGCCGTCGCCGACTTTCCATTGTTGAACCGCCGTGTTGTTGCGGCGCAAGGGATGCCGCTGCGTACAACCGGCGGCCCGGCGACCGGGTTCGGGGGAGGCGAAGAGGCCCTAGGATTCGACGAAGCGCGCGGACACGTGGGTTGCTCCTCGCACCTGCCCACGAGCCTCTTCAACGACCTGCGCGAGACCGGGCTGCGGCCCCGCATGACGGGGTCGGTGGGGCTGGACAACGCCTTTGTCGCTCAGGGCGTGTTCGACGGTGCAGTGAATTTCTCGCCGCACCCATGGGATAACGCGGCGGGCGCGCTCATCATTAAGGCTGCCGGTGGCCGCGTGAGCGACCCCGAGGGCAATGAGTGGACTGCAAACTCGAAGGGCTTCGTGGGCGGGACCCCGCAGGTGCATGCCACGATTTTGGAGGCCATTGCTCGAAATCCCCGTGGGGACCGCTAGCTAGCTCCCGTCCCGGGGGCTGGCACCGGTGCTCATCACTGGTGCTGAATCCCAGACTTGTTCTTTACCGTTTTACCGTTTTCCTACTATGTTCATCACCGTTCGGTGGGCCCAAGTGGACTACCGTTCATCTCACCTTTAGCTATGAGGAGGATTGTCACCATGGCGCTTGCCGTGCGCGTGATCCCGTGTCTGGACGTTGATAATGGCCGCGTGGTCAAAGGCGTCAACTTTGAAAACCTGCGTGATGCCGGCGACCCAGTGGAGCTGGCCGCTCGCTATGGTCAGCTGGGCGCTGATGAGCTGACATTCTTGGATGTCTCCGCCTCCAAGGATGGTCGCGGCACCATGCTCGACGTCGTTCGCCGCACGGCTGATCAGGTGTTCATCCCGCTCACCGTCGGCGGCGGCGTGCGGTCGGTGGAGGACGTTCGCGAGCTTTTGCGGGCTGGTGCCGACAAGGTGTCCGTCAATTCTTCCGCCATTGCGCGCCCCGAGTTGTTGCGCGAACTCGCGGATGTGTTTGGTTCTCAGTGCATCGTGTTGTCCGTCGATGCTCGCCGTGCGGCGGGCTTTCCCAGCGGGTTTGAGGTCACCACGCATGGCGGCACACGCTCCGCGGGGATCGACGCTGTGGAATGGGCCAAGCGCGGCGAGGAATTGGGGGTCGGCGAGATTCTGCTGAACTCCATGGATGGTGACGGAACCAAGGCGGGCTTCGACCTCGAATTGATTGAGGCCGTGCGTGCGGCGGTTTCGGTGCCGATCATCGCCTCGGGTGGGGCGGGGAAGGCCGAGCACTTTCCACCGGCTATCGACGCCGGAGCGGATGCCGTGCTCGCGGCTAGTATCTTCCACTTTGGCGAGGTGGAGATTTCCGAGGTCAAGCAGGCATTGGCTGCTGCGGGAAAGGAGGTCCGACAGTGACAGAGGACAGCACTGGCTCCGCCGGCACCACGAACGTCGGGGACTATGAGCTGAGTGACGACATTGCTCAGCAGCTCAAGCGCAATGAGGCGGGGCTAGTCCCGGCCATCGTGCAGTCGGAACGTGGTGAGGTACTCATGCTGGCGTGGATGGATGACCACGCGCTGGCTTACACGCTGGCGACGCGCCGCGGGACCTACTACTCACGCTCGCGTCGAGAGTATTGGATCAAGGGGCTGACGTCCGGCAATACCCAAGAGGTAGTGGGTGCGCGCCTAGATTGCGATGGTGACACCATTTTGCTCACCGTACGTCAGCGCGGCGGGGCATGCCATACCGGCGACCGAACCTGTTTCGACGCTCGAACCCTTCTCGGGGAGGAAGATCATGGCTAAGCGCAGCGGACCCGTACTAGTGTTGGTCGGGGCCATCTTGTTGTGGCTATCCTCCCGCATGGCGTGGGTGAAGGCGGCGGTCGAAGACGATAAGGCCGGATCGAGCGTGGTGGAGCTGTCCGGCTCCTTATGGTCCCTTGAACTCATCGCGCTGAGCGTGGTGGTCCTAGCCGGTGGCGTGGCTGCCTTCGCTCTCCGGCGCACCGGCCGGCGCATCGTCTCCGTCATCACCGCCCTCGCTGCTGCGGCTGCGGGATGGCGTCCGGCGGCGCTATTGACTGCCGGCCCCGAGGCGGAGCGTGCCCAGGAGCTTCTACAAGGCGGGACCAACGATACCTCCGTGGATACGACGACTATTTCCGATTGGGCCGTCGTCCTCACCGCGGACGCGTCGATCGCGGGCCCAGTTCTCGCTCTCGTCGGCGCCGCCCTGGCGCTCTTTGGTGCGGTGCTGGTGGCGAGCAACCCGGGTGCCGATAAAACTCGCACAGCCAAATACGAAACCCCGGCGGTGCGGCAGGAGCGCCTACAGGAAGAACTCGAAACCTCCCAAGATTCCGGCCGCGTGATGTGGGACGCGCTGGATGCTGATATTGATCCCACAGATCCCCGCTCCTCCTAAACACTCGCAACGTGATGGAGAGCCTAGTGAGAAAGGCCCTGTTGCGGGGAACGGGTGCCCCGGATTTCTAGTTAGAGGTGGGGGCGCGCTAGCCTAAATGTGATCTCGAACGCCCCTGTTTCTTTCTTTGAGTTTCCTTCGGGGAAGGGAGGTGGAATCATGCCTACCCCGATCGCCGTCGATCACCTTGTGGCCGGAGTGCTGGCTGATGTAGCCGCGCGGGAGGCCCGTGTCCCGTTCAAGGAAGTCAAAGCAAGGTCCCGCGACATGGACGCCCCACGCGATGCCGCGAAAGCTCTGCTGCGCCCGGGATGCTCTATCATCACAGAAATCAAGCGCGCCGTGCCCTATGGCGGTGAAATTGCCCACTTGGATAGCCCGAAGTCGGTGGCAGAACTTGCACATAGCCTGGAGGAAGCAGGGGTACATGTGATGGCCTGCCAGACAGATCGTCGCCGCTTCCACGGGTCACTCGAGGACATGCGGGTCGCCCGTGCCGCCGTCGACATACCGATGCTGTGCCGCGACACCATCGTTGATCCCTATCAGATTCATGAGGCGCGGTGCTATGGAGCAGACGCGATTCCCTTGCAGGTGGAGCTGCTCAGCCAAGCTCGCCTCGAGTCACTTCTCGACCGCGTGGAATCCCTCGGGATGACCGCCATCCTGGAAGTCCGCACCTGTGCCGAGGTGGATCGCGTTATCAAGGCAGGGGGAACTGTCGTGGCGATCAACGCGTGGTCATTGGCCTCCGATGCTATTAATCGGGAGGCCTTTTCTGCTATTTCGCCCGGTCTTCCTGAGAGCATCACTCGCATCGCGGTGGGCGGTGTTAATAGCCCGCGCAACGTGCTGTCTTATGCCTCGCAAGGTGCTGATGCCATCCTCGTCGGTGAGTCCATCATGGCTGCCCAGGACCCGATGACCTTGGCCCGTTCCTTGGTGGCCGCAGGCCAACACCCCGCGTGCCCTTCGCGGGCTTAAGGGACATTTCGTGTGGATTTGCGGCGTGTCGCATTAAGGGACATTTCGTGTGGATTTAAGAGCGTCCGGCCCATCCTTTTCTTACGCCTAAGCTGGGGTTCCACTCATTGTCGATGCCGGTATCGAATGTGGC
>NZ_CABTZR010000045.1 GCF_902489365.1 uncultured Corynebacterium sp.
CCGCCTCAGCTAGCGGTGACGGCCTCCAGTTCATCAGTGATCCGCAACTCGACGAGACACCCCGCTAGATTTCACCATCCCGCGCCTTTTCATCTTCGACTTCTTTTTAAGGACACCGCATGCAGTACTCAGCCCTCGACCGCGCCCGCCACGCCGCCTACCAGGCCGCGTTGAAGGGAATGTTTAAGCTCAGCCCGGAACGCATCCACGGCATCATCAATGGCGGTCTCGCCGCACTGCAGGTCGCCTCGCCGCTTAACCGTGCGCTGGGCAAGGTCGTACCGGTCACTGATCCGGTCCTGGCACAAGAGGTCTTTGGCGTGCGCTTCCCGCGCCCGCTGGGGCTGGCCGCAGGTTTTGATAAGAATGCGGCGGCTGCCGACGTCTGGTCCCCCATCGGCTTCGGATACGCCGAGCTCGGCACCATCACCCCGAAGGCTCAGCCGGGCAATCCCACTCCCCGACTCTTCCGGCTCAAGGCTGATAAGGCCATCTTGAATCGAATGGGCTTTAACAACGAGGGCGCGCTGGCAGCTGCCCGCAATCTACGCAAGCGCCGCTCTAACGATGTCGTTGGCATTAACATTGGTAAGAACAAGGTCACCGAAGCTGAGCATGCGGTGGATGATTACCGCCAATGTGCATCTGTGTTAGGGGATCTGGCCGATTATGTCGTGGTTAACGTCTCCTCCCCTAATACCCCGGGCCTGCGAGACCTGCAGGCGGTGGAATCCCTGCGCCCCATCATGGAGGCCGTGGTGGAAACGACGTCCTCGCCGGTTTTGGTCAAGATTGCACCGGACCTCACCGATGAAGATATTGATGCCGTAGCCGATATGGCCGTGGAGGTTGGACTAGCGGGCATCGTGGCCACGAATACCACCATCTCACGCGAGGGGTTGAAAACCCCGGCTGAGGAGGTCGCGGCGATGGGACCCGGTGGCGTGTCCGGCCCTCCGGTGGCTGCGCGCTCGCTGGAGGTCCTGCAGCGCCTCCACGCTCGCGTGGGTGATGAACTGGTTTTGATTTCTGCCGGTGGTATTTCCACCCCGGAACAGGCGTGGGAGCGTATCACCGCAGGAGCCTCGCTGCTGCAGGGCTACACCGGCCTGATCTACGGCGGCCCGGATTGGATCCGCGATATCCACCGCGGCATTGCCCAGCAGATTCACGCTCACGGCTTGAGCAACATCTCGGAGGCCGTAGGTTCCGGACTGGAATGGGCGGACTAGCCGGCCACGGGGGGTTCTAGCGCAAGGTGCGGCGGATAATGACCGCGCATAGCCCTGCTGCGACGGCGTACAGGAAGACCACGTACTGGCCCATCGTGGTGAGAACCGTGTTGGGAAGCGCCCGGCTGGCGATGATGAGGACGAGCGCTAAGACCAGCGCGATGATCTGCTCGCGGCTACCCCGTTGATCGCGGCGTTGGGTACTGAATGCGCCGACGAGAAGCGCCGCACCCACAATGGCGAGGCGGCGCCATGTCCATTCGAAGGTAGCTCCCCAGCCGTCGGCGAATATGGATACGAGCCCGAATAGCGCGAGCACAGCAGCCAACAGCATGAAGGCGCCGCCCACGCGCAGGGCGGCGGGGATATCTACTCCGTCGGTGGTGGGGTTGGTCTCCGGATTCTTACTCATTGTGATGAGTCTAATTGCCCCCTTTAGTGGGCTTCGTACCAGCCCCAGGTAACCGCACGGCCAAGCGTGTGGAAGAAGAGATTGAAACCGAGGACCGTCGGGGTGGCGTCTGGATCAATCTCCAACTTCTCCACGTCAACGGCGTGCACGGCGAACAAATAGCGGTGCGGGGCATGCCCGGCTGGCGGCTGGGGCCCGTAGTAGACACGCTGGCCGCTATCGCCTCGCAGGCTGATGACCCCGTGGTGGCCGAGGTCCTCGGAAGAGCCGGCTCCAGTGGGGAGCTCGCGGACGTCGGCAGGAATGTTGAAAGCCGCCCAGTGCCAGAAACCAGAACCCGTAGGCGCGTCAGGATCAAAGCAGGTGACGGCAAAGGACTTGGTTCCCTCGGGGACGTTGGTCCAGGACAGCTGTGGAGAGATATTCTCAGGAGCCCGGAAACGTTCCGCAATCTCCGCGCCTTCCTCGATGTCAGAGGAGGTCACGGTGAAGGCGGGTACATCGCCCAATGGGGCATAGGGGTCCGGACCCGGGAAGCGAGAGTCAGCGGCGTAGTTCGCAGTGTTATCTGATGTGTTGCTAGTCATAGATCCCTTTGTACCTGAAAGCTATATTCAGCGCTCTGACTTACTAAGACTGACTTACTATGACTCGCTAGGCCGACTTCACAGGCGGGGCATGCGGGCGCAACGATCCGGCACGCACTAGCGACGATGAAGACTCTACTTTCATCAGTGTGTTTTCAATCCTCAAAAGTGGCGCAAAACATGGCGTGTAGTGCTGATTTGTGAAGTGACACCGGTTCAGGATACAGTATTCGAGTGCCCAGCCGAGAGGCTGAACAAACACCCTAGCCCGGGTGGCGGAATGGCAGACGCGCTAGCTTGAGGTGCTAGTGTCCTATTAACGGACGTGGGGGTTCAAGTCCCCCCTCGGGCACAGATAGAAGCCCCGTGTTTCGCATTGTCAGAAAAGGCAGGTGATTCACGGGTCTTTTCGCATCGGTACAGTGGGTGCGTATGTACGCTACTTTTACCTATCTAGATCCTTTCACCGCGCAGCGCCATGTGGTCGAGGCCCCCGAGGACTCTCAGTATGTTGTGGTTAAACGGCTCGGTGACGCCGTTGTTGATGGCACGGTGATGAGCTTCCACGCCACCCATGCGCAAGCCCGCGACGCGGTCATGACCGGCCTCACGGAGGAATTGCGGCACGCTGGGGACAACGAACCCGTTTATGTCACCCACGCTCGCTTGCGGGGTGAGTACGCTCGCTACGTGGACTGCTAAGCTGCCCGGCTATTAATAGGTTCCGCTTCTTCCACTACAGTCGCCTTCTTCTTCGACGTGACATAGCTGTGCACAGCCTTGATCAGGATGGGCGCTACAGACAGCGCGATGATAAGCAGCATGATCTTCTCAATCGAATCGGCAATGCCTGGAATATTTCCCAAGAAGACGCCGACCAAATTCATGGAGAGCACCCATGCCACTGCCCCGCTAACGTTCCATCCGATGAACTTTTTATAGGGCATTTCAGCCGTACCAGCGGCCACCGGGACGAAGGTGCGCACAATGGGAACGAAGCGTCCCAACACCAACGCCAGCGGGCCATGCTTGCGGAAGAAGTTCTCCGCGGTGATGAGGTACTCCAGCTTGAGAAGCCGTGCATCGTGCTTAAACAGGCCGCGCCCAAAGCGGTGACCAATCCAGTAGCCCACTTGGTCACCGGCAATGGCAGCTATCATGCCAACCGCTATAAGCAGCCACAGTGAGACATGAAGGTCATAACGCAAAATCGCAGCGGTCACCAAGAGTGAATCCCCCGGAAGGAACGGAAAGAGTACTCCTGACTCAATGAACACCACGAGGCCAATACCGCCTATGACCCACGGCCCAAAAGCCTCAAGCAAGGTAGCCGCGTCCATGTAAGACGTGAGGTTATGAAGAAAGTTCATGGTTGTACTCCAATAACTACAGGTGTGACAGCAGACAGGAAAAGGGGCTCATAGCAAGGAAAGAAACCGCTCCGCAGCGAGCGCGCGCAGACGAGAAAGGCGGCAGAAATTAGCTAAAGATCAAGCAAGATAAGTGGACTAAATCAGCTCATGCGGATGCGTGCCTCTGATAAGTATCCACCGCGGAGTGCTGAAACCGTGCATCGAACTGGGGCTTGCCAGCAAGTTGGGGCTCTACTCCCAGTTCCTCCCCAGACACCGCGACTCGCGGGACGCGCTTGGATCCCGGGACGCGCTTGGATCCAATGAGGATTTCGGCCTCACTCGGATTAAGCTTGTAGCCCTATGAAAACTGGTTGGGTGTACAGCGTCGGTGACTTTTGTACGTCTTTGGCGCGCTCGGCTTGGCGGAGCTGCAGCCGCTGGACGTGGAAGCGTTGGGCGGCGGTAATCCTCACCGGCATGGCGCTGGTGATTCTTGCCGTGCTTGTCGACGTCCCCTCTCTCTCCGCGCTTCGTTCTTGGTCGCAGCACCTCGGGCCATGGTTTCTCGTCGTCTTTGCCAGCGCCTATATCTTCTTCACGCAGTTCCCCATCCCCCGAACAGTATGGACTTTAGCCGCGGGGCTCCTCTTCGGCCCGTGGCTCGGGCTGGTCATCTCCCTCGTCGCACTGACCATCTCCGCCACTGTTTCCCTGCTGATAATCCGCAGCTTGCTTGGTGAATGGATTCGCCCGCACCTCACGCACCCGGCGGTCTATGCCATCAATGCGCGCCTGGACCGCCGCGGTTGGCTCGCCGTGGCCTCATTGCGGATGGTCGCGGGAGTTCCGTTTTCCTTATTAAACTATGTCGCGGCCCTCACCCCAATTTCGGTCCTGCAGTTTTCCATCGCCACTCTCATCGGTTCGATTCCCACGACCGCTATCGGTGTCTTTTTCGGGGACGCGCTTACCGGCAAGACAAGTCCCTACACCATCGTTGGCTTTGTCCTCGCCGCTGCACTCGGTATCGCCGGACTCATTTTAGACACGCGCTTGCCGCCGGAGCCCGGTATGCGACGACCGGTCAAGCGCAAGGGGTAGACTAAACGTTGTTTCTCGCTGGAAGGAGTCTCTCAACGTGCTAGCAGTCCATGCCCGCTACCGCGGTCGCTCGGTGCGCCGCGCCGATTTGGTCCAACGCTCCGCAGCTGCGCTTTCCACGCTGGAGGGCATCGGTGAATTCGAGGTCCTTGGCGTCGAGGATATTTGCGCCGTTGCCTACTCCTCTTCCGCGGTTTGCGATGTCGTCATGGCACTCCTTGCGGACGGTGACTGGGCCATCGGTATCGGTGTTGTCCCGGGCGAGAGCGCGGGAGATGCCGAGACGCGCGCCGTCGCTACCGCTGCTGTGAAGGGATCAGCACGCGCGGGGCATGTCTACGCCAAGGTTGATCGGCGCGGGCGGGCGCAGGAAGCGCAGGATATTGCAGCGGCCTTCGCTCTCCTCGGCTTCGTACTCAATAAGCGCACGATGGAGGGCCGCGAGGCTACATCCTTGGTGCGCGGAGGACTGAACCAGAATGAGGCTGCCGAGGAATTGGGTATCTCCAAACAGGCTATGTCCCAGCGCCTCCAGGCGGCAGGCTGGGCAGCGGAAACCGCCGGATGTCAGCTCGCGGTGAATCTCATCGACCGAGCGAATTCGAACTAAAGAAGATCTTCTTTGCGCAGCTCGGGCGTCGTGACGAAGTCTACGAGACGTTCTACAGCGCCGATGAGCGTGGAATCGAGATCCCGGAATGAATTGACGGCATTATAAACACGGCTCCAGCCTTCCTTGGGATCGGACCAGCCCGCTCGCCGGCAGATACCAGCCTTCCAGTCCTCCCCATAGGGAACTTCGGGCCAGGCGCGCAGCCCTAGGCGCTCGGGTTTAACGGCTGCCCAGATATCAATGAAGGGATGTCCGGTTACGAGCACATGCTCGCCCACTGTTTGCGTCAACCGCGTTTCCTTTGAGCCTTCTACGAGGTGATCCGCGAGAACTCCCACGCGGCGCCCAGGCCCGGGCTGGAATTCAGCGAGGCGTTCCTCGAGGTTGTCTAGACCCTCGAGGTATTCGACTACCACGCCCTCTACTCGCAGGTCGTGCCCCCAGACCTTCTCCACGATCGCCGCATCATGGATACCTTCGACCCAAATACGTGATGGCGCAGCTACTTTCGCCTCAACGTTCTCAACGCGGCGCGATCCAGAGTTCGACTTTCTGGGTGCTTGCTTCTCGACGTATCTCGTCAGCGTCACCGCCTGCCCCTCCACAAGGAAGCCGCCCTTGACAAGTTTGAATACTCGCTCGGTACCGTGACGATCTTCGAGGCGCACGACTGGCCCCCACGCGGTCTTGTCCACGCCCATCACCGCCCCCACGAAATCGTCTCCCCGAACCTCGACGACCAGCCCCGGTTCTGCGGGCACCTCGGGGTATTCGGTTTTCTTCTTGCGTGCATGTCCGGCGAAAATATCGCCACCGTAAGGATCCCGGGAATTCAAGCTCATAGCGGTCTACCCTATCGTCTACACTGTCCAGCCATGGATATGCGCGCCGAAGTCTGGTCCCCTCTGCAAAACGTTGCCGTGTGGCTTGGAGCGTGGTTGTGGGGCCAGGAGTCTACCGATGACTTCCTCGACGCTCTCACTGAGCTTGGCGGCGAGCAATTAACCGCTGACGGTCAGCCTTTCGTTAATGTTATGTCACTTCTAAGGCGCGAGACGGCCGTCATCATCGAGCGCGCTGAGCGGGAGCCATTGCTGCGACTGGTCCTTTCTGGGCCCGGCGAAGCACCGGCTCTTCCGGCGGGATCCGAATCCGCTCAAGCTGCGGCCGAAAACCCGGCCGGCGCCATTGTTGTGCGCACCAACGATCCAGATAGGAATTTAGTGCTTATCCCCACCTACACCGCAGGTGTGACACGGTGGACGGTGATTGAGGAAACGGCCCCGTTGCCCTCGCCCGCGTGGCTGAGCCCAGGAGAGGCGGATGCGCTGCTGAGCACTGCAACGAATGAATCGGCCACTCTCATCGAGGCAACGGGGTATCGCAGCGATGCTCTCCCCAACCCGCGGCTGACCGTAGGTACGCTGAGCGACTTCTACGACACACCGGGCTTGCCCTCAGCCGTGCCGGGGCGTGCGGCAAAACTCTTTGCTCGGGCTGACCGGGTTGCTGCCATTATCGAGACGGTGACTGATCGAGTCCAAGACCACAGCCTCGATCCGCAGCTTCTGCGCCTGTGGCGCCACATCCGCCATGCGCGCATGGCGGGAGTGGCCTACACACTAAGCGAATTCGCGCGCTAGTGCGGCTTGCGCAGCGACCAAATATCGCAGCAACCATCAGCGCAGGGCTCGCCGTTGACCGTGCACCCCTGCACTGTGACCTCGCCGAGGGACGCGGACTCACCGCTCTGCTCTAGTTCCTCGATCAGATCCACGATCAGCGACGCAAAGCGCTCAGACGGCCCGGCAGTGCGGGTGCGGTAGACACTGACGCCCATCGCATCGGCGGCCTGCTTGAGCTCGGAATCGAGATCCCAAATCACCTCCATGTGATCAGAGATGAATCCGATGGGACAGACGACGACGCCGTCGACGCCTTCCTCTTCGTGGATCCGTGTGGTGTGGTCTACGATGTCCGGTTCCAACCACGGGGTGGCCGGGTTGCCGGAGCGCGATTGCCACACGAGGTCATAGTCCTTAACACCAGCGGCTTCGGCGACGAGGCGAGAGGCCTCCGCCACCTGGCGCGAGTAGATATGCTTATCCCCTTCAGCACCTCCTACCGCATCGTGGGCCGTGGGCACTGAGTGCGCGGTGAAGAGCATGCGAGTGCTAGCCAGCTTGTCGGCCGGAACCTGCGCGTAGGCCTCCCGTACAGCGGCAGCCATCTCCTCTACGAACTTCGGGTGATCGAAGAATTGACGCAGCTTGGTGAAGGTAATGTCTGGGAGGTTCTTTTCTTCAACGTGTCGACGCAGGGCAACGATGTCTTCGTTGTACTGGCGGCAGGCGCTGTAGCCACCCCAAGCCGAGGTGGCAAACACGGCGACGCTGCGCACTCCATCTGCTGCCATCTGTTCAACGGCTTCTGTGCCAAAGGGATGCCAATTGCGGTTACCAAAATAGACAGGCAGATTATGTCCGCGGCTCGAAAGCTCCGCAGAGATATTAGCGATGATCTCTCGATTCAATGCGTTGAGAGGGCTTATGCCGCCGAAATGGAAGTAGTGCTCCCCCACCTCTTCGAGGCGCTCACGAGGGATGCCACGGCCGCGGGTAACGTTCTCCAAAAACGGAACGACCTCCTCGTTTCCTTCCGGGCCACCGAAAGAAAGAACGAGGAGGGCGTCAAATGAGGAGGGCACCGAATCGGTGCTGTGGGCGTTGCCCTGGGCAGTACGCAGTGTGTCAGTCATGCAGCCTAGTCTAGCAACGCGCCCTCCTAGATCAGGCGCACGGCATAGGGGGCCATGCCGCCTTGTCGTACTGGGGTAATACTGACGTTTTGGCCGGACTGGGGAGCTTCAACCATGGTGCCATCACCAAGGTAGATCGCCACGTGCTGGTTGCCGTTAGGGCCATAGAAGATAAGGTCGCCGCGCTCCATTTCGCTCGGGGAAATCTTCGTTCCCTTCTGGTACTGGTAACCGGTGTAGTGCGGTAAGGAAATACCCACGCCGGCGAAGGCATACAGAACCAGCCCGGAGCAGTCGAAACCAACCTTGTTGTAGTCACCGTGGGAGTCTGCAACGCCTCCATCACGGATGCCCTTGGTAGGGCCATTTGCGTCACCGCCGCCCCACGCATACGGAACACCGACTTGGGAAGTGGCGCGCTTAATCACGGTCTCGATCTTTGCGTCGCGGGAGGCGTCGCCTAGCGTTGCCGATGCCTCCTTGGTCACGCTGTCGGTGGTATCAAGCTCTTCGAGGACGCCGGACACCTCGGAGGCAAGAGAATCCTCGTCCTCAGTGGACGTGGTCGTGGATGCCGAATTACTCGTCGACGTCTCGGTGGACCCCGCCGCCGTGGACCCCGTGCTCTCCGCTTCGCCCTGAAGGGCAAAGAGCTTCGAAGAGCCCTGCACCAGCGCGTCGATCTCGTCCTGGGTCAAGCTGTTGTCGTGGCTAGGCTGGGACGCCGCCACCATCGAGGCGACGGTTCCAACTACGCCGATGCCGAGGGCAACCGTCTCAGGATCGATGTCACCCGGATCAAAAGAGCTGCCGTCTCGGGGCAGCCCCGTCTCCTTCTTCTCAGAGCCAGTTGCGCGAGTAGAGGACAGCTCCTGCACGTTTGGATCCGAAGCAACCGCGTCTGCAGCGCTTGAAAGCTCCTTCATCTCCTCCGCAGAGACCGCAGGGGTCGAGCGCTGTGCTTGGAGCGTAGGAGTCTTGGCTTCAGAGGCCGAAGGGCCAGCTGGAGCGTTGGTCGTGGACTCGGCGGCAGCCGTTGTGCTGGCGGGCTCGGACGGGGATACCGTGGACTCGTCGGCGTCGTCAGCGGTCTCGGTGACGTCCTGCGTATCGCTCTGCACCTCCGAAGTCAACGGCCCATCATTGACCTCTGGACTAGTCTCAGGGGTTGACTTTTCATCGTCGTCAAGCCCCTTAGCATGATTGAGGGCCTTATGGAGAGCGGAGAGTTGTGAGAGAAGACCATCGCGTTCGGACGCCGAATCCTTGATGGAGGCTTCGGAGGCGGTGAGCTGATCGCGTGCTGCGGTCTCGGCATCAGCGGCCCGGTCCGCGCGCTCCTCAGCAAGCTGCTGGGTCTTGCGAAGCTGAGATTCCTTATTGGCCTTTTCCGTCCGCTGCTTTTCCAAGTCACGCAACACCGCCTGTTGCTTATCGGATTGCGATCGTAGATAGGACTGGCGCTCGAGCATATCCGAGCGGGCGTCTTTACCTGCTGCATGAGCAACGGTGTCGGATGTATTGGCGCGGCGATAGGCTGAGCGTGAGACCTCGTCCAACTTGGCTTGCGCATCCGCGACATCCGCCTGCGCGGCGTCGAGTTGCTCGCGGGCCGTCGTGGTTCCCTGGCGCGCCTGGGCCGCCTTGGTTCGAGCGTCGTTGAGATCGACGAGCGCCCGGTTCACCGATTCGCGTTGGATGCCGATGGCTGCTTCGGCCTGAGCGATACGTTCCTCGATCTGCGCGATTGCGCCGGCGAGGTCAGCGATGGACGGATTATCGGAGGATAGCAGGGAGTCGATGTTGAGCTGCTCAGGTTCCGCTGCCACTGCTGGAGTGAGCGAGGAGGCAGTAGATAAGGCTGCAGTGGTCGCAATAGCAGCGAAGGCTGCTTTGAGGCGCCGGAAGCCGAAAGATGATGTGGTGGCCACGAGAGTTATCTCCTAGACACCTACCCATGTAATTGTGCATCCCTAAAGTATTTCCTCATGGCTGGGCGAAGCCGGATGCGGCAGCAGTAAACGCCGCCGGGACTTGAGGTTGGTAGACCGCTCATCGCGAGTAGGTACTGCGGGGTGCGTCGTCTCCCTCACCGCATCGAAGCTGAAAAGTTGCATGCGTGCCTAAGGAAAGCCGTGCGTTTCCTAGAACTACGCCTTCGAGGCTGATGAAGCGGTAATGGATACGCGATCAAGGGTGGTCGAACGAGGCATATACATTCTGGCGCAGGCAAGAGCATTCCTGCGTTCGTGCCCCTAAAGGGCACGGTGTCCTGCCAACAACGGCGACACTAAAAGTACTGCGCGGGCGCTGTGTATGCACCAACGTCACATCAGACCGCCGCCCCAATCTTCCAATTACAGAGCGTCCCTCACTCAAGGGTGAGTACGCCTAGGACTAGCCGCGATCCGACGACGAAGGGGCACACCTCTGGCTGAGGGCCACGGCTCTCACGGTTCCTCCTCGCTGGACGCCGCGCTCGTGAAAGCAGCAACTCGCGCCCACATGGCACAAGTGCCCGCCTCCATGGCTGGCACCCAACCGGAAACCGGAAGAGCATACGGCCGCTTCTTGCCCGCTACAAAGACGCGCACAATGAAGTGTGTGAAGCCTCTTCCACTCGGAAGGTAGGTGTTTCGATTTTTAAAAGTTGAACACTGGTACCGACTGCCTCGGGCAAACTGTTCTGCTACTCGCGTCAGCAGTGACACGACGTTCATCCACCAGGCGGTGAACCCCAACTGTTCCCTTCGCTCGTGGCGTGCTTCCCCACATACCCGTGCGACAAATCAATTGAGAGTCAAGGCTTGGCCCATGAACGTATGGAGCAATAGTCAACCCGTGAGTCGATACGTGAACCATACGTCACCGACACGCCATCTCGCACACTTTCCTCAATTTTCACATCAGCCACGTGCGGGCACAGGGCATGACAGGAGCACCTAACCTGCAATGACTTTGTTATCAAGGTGTGATTGTGATGTTTATCACTTTTGAGTAACGCCTACTCGCAAGGTCTGCTTCCAAGGCTGCCTGGCGGTGAATGTGCGGTGTCACGTCTTGAGGCTTGTCTCACCGACCGCTCTCGTGGTTGCTCCGGATTGCTACATTCATCCTTCATGGCGGACTGGGGCACGGAATTCCAACGGGACCACGTGACCCTTGGTGAAATTTCACGGCCCGGCATACCCCTCAGTGACGGATGTCTTGTCGTTCGGCGCGCGACGCCAACCACTCCCCCGCTTCGAAAGTAAAGGGATAGTGGTTGACTTTTGCCACTTCCCCACTCCCCCTACTGTCAACCCCCGGCGAGCAGCGAGGTGTGCACGGTAGATATTTCACCTATTTTTCGGCGGCCAAATTTTGCCGTGCAGACGCACGGAAAGCCATCCATCCGGCGGCTGCAGCAAGGCAGAAAAGGAGTCCCAGGATGATCCCCCATGGTGTCGAAAAATGGTCAGCGGTGGCATAGAAATCATTGAGCAGCGTGACCTGATCGAGTCCGGTTGGTAATGCATCTTCGGCCGCCTCCAAGGCCGCGCGGTTATAGGAATTACTCACCGCAGAGACCTTCATGGGCGCCTGCAGTATGACGGTGTCTAGTCCCGTCTGTTGCTGGAGGGTTTGCGCTAAGTCGCGGAGATCTGGAATCTTCTCCGGAAAGACGTCAACCACTGCGATACCGTGTCCGGATTGTAATGAGGTAGAGATGTGGGCCTGGAGGTCGTCGTCAAGCGCCAGCTCCGGATTGGAGAAGGCAACGCCATCGGCTGACAGCTGCGCGGTAATATCGTCTACATCTACGTCCGCCGGGATCATCTGCCACTCCTCGTTGTCTTGTAGCGCTTCGGTTCCCCCTACAGTCGTGGTTGAGCCTAAACCGTCCAACCCGGGCAACCGCCACGACGCGCCGCTACCCCCGAAATGGATGAAACAGAACGCGCGTACTGTTATAGTGGTGTCGACCGAGGGTTCTTACATCTACAATGTATTAGAGAACATGCGCGTTCAAAGATCGTCGACACGCTTGGCCCCCTGAAGGGACAGTGCAAGTCGGATAGTTCGACGAACCCTCGACAAGTGTTCGATAACCCACAAGCGAAAAGCAAGGAATGGAGCTCCTTATGACTGAAAGCCTGAACTCCTTCGGCGCCAAGAAGACTCTTGAGGTCAACGGTAAGTCTTATGACTACTTTGACATCAACGCAGTCGAGGGCCTGGAGAAGCTTCCGTACTCCCTCAAGGTTCTGGCTGAGAACCAGCTGCGCTACGAGGACGGTAAAAACGTAACCAAGGATCACATCAACGCTTTGGCCAATTGGGATCCTTCCGCTGAGCCGGATACTGAGATTCAGTTCACCCCGGCCCGCGTTCTCATGCAGGATTTCACTGGCGTCCCTTGCGTGGTGGACCTCGCAACCATGCGTGAGGCTATCTCCGCACTCGGCGGCAAGCCCGACCAGGTGAACCCGCTCAACCCGGCTGAGATGGTTATTGACCACTCCGTCATCGTCGAAGCCTTCGGCTCCACCGAAGCCCTCGAGAAGAACGTCGAGATCGAGTACGAGCGCAACCAGGAGCGCTACCAGTTCCTGCGCTGGGGCGCTGAGAGCTTCTCTAACTTCCGTGTTGTTCCCCCGGGAACCGGTATTGTCCACCAGGTCAATATTGAGTACCTCTCCCGCGTGGTCTTCGACAACGACGGTCTCGCATACCCGGATACCTGTATCGGTACCGACTCCCACACCACCATGGAGAACGGCCTGGGCATCCTGGGCTGGGGTGTTGGCGGCATCGAGGCAGAGGCAGCAATGCTGGGTCAGCCGGTGTCCATGCTGATCCCGCGCGTGGTGGGCTTCAAGCTCACCGGCGAGATTCCGACCGGCGTGACCGCTACCGACGTGGTGCTGACCATCACCGAGATGCTGCGTCAGCACGGTGTCGTTCAGAAGTTCGTCGAGTTCTACGGCAACGGTGTGAAGTCCGTGCCGCTGGCCAACCGCGCCACCATCGGTAACATGTCCCCCGAGTTCGGTTCCACCGCTGCGATCTTCCCGATCGACGAGGAGACCATCAAGTACCTCGAGCTCACCGGCCGCCCGCAGGAGCAGATCGATCGCGTTGAGGCTTATGCCAAGGCTCAGGGCATGTGGCTCGAGCAGGACGCTCCGGAGGCAGAGTACTCCGAGTACCTCGAGTTGGATCTGTCCACCGTTAAGCCGTCCATCGCTGGCCCGAAGCGCCCGCAGGACCGCATTCTCCTCTCCGAGGCAAAGGAGCAGTTCCGTAAGGACCTGCCGACCTACGCTTCCGGTGACGTCGTCGCCGACGAGTCCACCATCGAGGCAAAGCGCATGACCGCCGAGGGCGGCGACGAGAATGCTCTCGTTGACGTGACCGGTGGCCTGAACAAGTCCCGCGCAGGCGAGGGTGAGTCCGCTGCCAAGGGCAGCTCCGGCCGCCAGTCCAACCCGGTGACCGTCACCTCCCCGAACGGTGGCGAGTACACCTTGGACCACGGCATGGTTGCTATCGCCTCCATCACCTCCTGCACCAACACCTCTAACCCGTCTGTCATGGTTGGCGCTGGCCTCATCGCACGTAAGGCTGCTGAAAAGGGCCTGAAGTCCAAGCCGTGGGTTAAGACCATTTGTGCCCCGGGTTCCCAGGTCGTTGACGGCTACTTCCAGCGCGCAGACCTGTGGAAGGATCTGGAGGCCTTGGGCTTCTACCTCTCCGGCTTCGGCTGCACCACCTGTATTGGTAACTCCGGTCCGCTGCCGGAGGAAATCTCCAACGCTATCAACGAGCACGATCTGGCTGCTACCGCAGTGCTGTCCGGTAACCGTAACTTCGAAGGCCGTATCTCCCCGGACGTCAAGATGAACTACTTGGCTTCCCCCATCATGGTTATCGCCTACGCTATTGCCGGCACCATGGACTTCGATTTCGAGACCCAGCCGCTGGGCCAGGATCAGGATGGCAACGATGTCTTCCTCAAGGACATCTGGCCTTCCCCGCAGGAGATTGAGGACACCATCCAGCAGGCCATCTCCCGCGAGCTCTACGAGGCGGACTACGCCGACGTGTTCAAGGGCGATGACGCATGGCGCAGCCTGGATGTCCCGGAGGGTGAGACCTTCAAGTGGAATGAGGACTCCACCTACATCCGCAAGGCACCGTACTTCGACGGCATGCCAACTGAGCCGGAACCGGTTCAGGACATCAAGGGCGCTCGTGTTCTGGCTAAGCTCGGTGACTCCGTAACCACCGACCACATCTCCCCCGCTTCCTCCATTAAGCCGGGCACCCCGGCCGCTCAGTACCTGGATGCCAACGGTGTGGAGCGCCAGGACTACAACTCCCTGGGTTCCCGTCGTGGTAACCACGAGGTCATGATGCGCGGTACCTTCGCCAACATCCGCCTCCAGAACCAGCTGGTCGACGTCGCCGGTGGCTACACCCGCGACTTTACCCAGGAGGGCGCACCGCAGGCCTTCATTTTCGATGCCTGCGAGAACTACAAGGCAGCCGATATCCCGCTGGTTGTTCTTGCCGGTAAGGAATACGGCACCGGTTCTTCCCGTGACTGGGCTGCTAAGGGCACCAACCTGCTTGGTGTGAAGGCTGTCATCACCGAGTCCTTCGAGCGCATCCACCGCTCCAACCTCATCGGTATGGGCGTCATCCCGCTGCAGTTCCCGGAGGGCGAGTCCCACGAGTCTCTGGGCCTGGACGGCACCGAGACCTTCGATATCGAGGGCATTGAGGCTCTTAACGAGGGCGGCATTCCGAAGACGGTCCACGTGACCGCCACCAAGGAATCCGGCGAGACCGTTGAGTTCGATGCCAAGGTTCGCATCGATACGCCTGGTGAGGCCGACTACTACCGCCACGGCGGCATCCTGCAGTTCGTTCTGCGCCAGATGGTCAAGGCCTAAACCAACCTTGCCCACCATGCAGGCTCACCGGAAACGGGGTGGCCTGCATAGTTAGGCGGATAGGCCAGCTAGCAACATAGAGTGCTGGCTGGCCTTTCTGCTTCTCGCCCCACATACTCCGCATACTTCCGTCACCTGTCTATCCCCCGCTGTGCTTTAAGGAGCTTTTCCCCAGCCATGCCGATTATGAGCGACTCCGAACTGAACCGCCGCCGCCATGACATCCTGGTGGGTGCACGCAGATGCTTCGCTGAGCACGGCTATGAAGGTGCCACGGTTCGACGCCTCGAAGAAGCCACGGGCAAATCGCGCGGGGCCATTTTTCACCACTTCGGCGATAAAGAATCTCTCTTTTTGGCCTTGGCCCGGGAAGACGCGGCCCGCGAGGCCGAGGTCGTAGCAAACAACGGTCTCGTTGAGGTAATGAGCGAGATGCTGCGCCATCCAGAGCGCCACGATTGGCTCGCCACACGGCTCGCGGTGACCTCGATGTTGCGCACGGATCCATCCTTCGCCGCTCGCTGGCATGAGGAGCAGCAGATCTTGGATAAGGCGGTTCGCGCGCGTTTGGAATCCAACGCCGAGAAGGGCCGGCTGAGGGACGACGTCTCCATCGATACCCTCGTGACTTATCTGGAGACCTTCATGGACGGCTTTATCAACCGCCTGGCTCTCGGGGACACAAAGAATCTAGAACAGGTGTTGTCCTTAGTAGAGCAATCGATTCGTGGCCCACACGCAGATCACTAAGCGCTTAACACTCAGTGCCGGAGTGTGGTTGACGCTACACTGTGGCGCATGGACCATACTCCCCTACAGCTTCCGCGGACGCAGTGTGGAATCAGTCTGAATGCCACACCCCGGCTTGCTCCGAAAGAACAGCGCGCCCACGATGCTCAGCCGAGTCCGCGAATAGACAATTCAGGTCTTCGCGCGGTTATCGAGGAGGCTGGGCCACTGCCTGGACGCCTGAAGATCAGCGACCTGTCAGTCTGGCTCATCATAGGTCTAGTTGGTCTATTTATGTGCAAGATGACGATCTCTTTCTTCGCTGGTGATTTTGGTCCTCCGCGAACCAGCTTCTCTGACTTCGGCATATTTTCGCTAATCCCGATCATTTTTTGTTTGCTCAGCACGATGTTTCTCGCTGTGAGTCTGTGGAACATTCTCAAGGAGATCGGTAACGTTCGGCGTCTGCGCACCGCGTGGCGCAACGGCTGGGTAGAATATCGTCCCGCCCTCATTGGTGAGTTGGTTTACCTACGCAGCAAAACCGAAGGACCCGAAGATCGCGAACGGACCTATTTCTATTACTCCGCGCCGCTCATGATCCTTCAGCCAGACGGCACACTAGCGAGGGCCATGTCCGGTGAGTTTCGAGCTGCGAATCCGAGCTGGCTAAAGTCACGGGGCGCCGCAGTGGCGGAGGGGGCCCGGATCGCTACCGTGGATACTGCGAACAATAATGGATGGACCGTCGCTGCTTACCGCACCGACGGAACGAGCTCAGAGGCGGAACTCTCCAATGGACTCACCGGCGGCCAAGTTGATGCCGTTCTCCAATTCGCCGAACAGCATTGGGTGCGCTAAGCCGCTGTTTGATTGGTTGGCCCGCCGCCCAACACGGGTCCTACTCCCCATTGGGTGTTGAGGCGACGAGAAAGGCGGCTCCAAGCCCTTTACACTGTGATCCATGACGCAGCCTTCTATTCAATTGCCTCGGTCACCGCTGAAATTTGATGCAGCCAGCGCCAGCTCCCTCGCGCCTAAGGAATTAAAGGAGCACGATCAGCAGCCGAACCCCAACGTGGACCGCAGCGGTATTCGCGAAGCTATCAATAGTGTCGGGCGACCGATCGGCCAAACGAATCTCGGAACGATCATCGTTGGATTCATCCTCATCTCCATGGGGGTCATGTCCCTCTTCTTCACAGTGATGCATGTGCTTTTCCTCTTTGTCCTCTTTCCGGGCGCAGACGGAACGATCGGCGGGATACCAATAGCCAGCATTATCAACGGGCTTGCCGCAATGGTATTCATCTTTGTCGGAGTCATGCTCGTGCGGGGGCGCTGGGGAACGAGGACTAGGTTGCGGACCGCCTGGGCGAATGGGTGGATTGAGTGCCGCCCTGCGTTAATCGGGGAGCTCGTCTACAAGCGCCGCGTCGACTACGACGACAACACCGACTATTACTACACCGCCCCGATACTCATCTTGCAGCCAGACGGTTCATTGACAAAGGGCATGACAGCGGAGTTCATCGCCCCGAACCCGAACTGGCTGAAGCTTCGCGGCCGGCTGCTCGCCGACGGTCCCCTCGTCGCCACCGTTGATTTCAACCACAATAACGGCTGGAGTGTGGTCGGATACCGCGCCGATTCAGACTCTCCGCAAGTAGAACTCCAGAATGGTCTGCGCAAGAAGAACATCGAAGCGGCGCTGTCTTTTGCTGAGCAAAACTGGGTAAAAGGCTAGCACCCAGCGACTCGCCATCGTGACGCCCCCACCTTCATCAGGAGCCCACCACATTGTCTCAGCAAGCGATAGCCCCGTTCGACTTTCCGGATCATGAATACTCCGAAAGACTCATTCCCCGTAGCTTAAGGGAAGTATCTTCGCCAAACCCTTCGCCCACAACAGCTGCCGTCGGTCGCGCCATTGCAGCGGCTGGGCCAATGCCGGGTGGATCCACATCTGGTTGGAAGAACCTGCGGACCACCCTCATCGTGGCGGTAGTGCTACTCGCTATCGCGATATCAGCCATTATCGGCGAAGATACGTTCATCAGCTCGGGGTGGCAGGGATTGGCCGTCGCAGTCTTTTTCCTCGTGCTCGTGGTCGCGGCAGGGAGACAGATCCGATCCATTCGCAGTTCGACGTGGGGCGCACGCCGGTTGGGCACCGCCGCTGAAAATGGCTGGATTGAGTACTATCCCGCGCTGCTCAGCGAGATCTGGCAAACCGGTCGGCACGTGCCGCATGCTGATCCTACCGAGTACTACTACAAAGCAAAGGTGCGCCTCTTCCTCCCTGACAGCACGGTTCAAGAAATCATCAGCGACGAGTTTGAATCCCACACGTCTCCCCGCGCCTTCCGCGAGCAAGGTATAGCCGTGGTGCGCTTCCAAAGCCAAGCTACCTTCGAGCACACCACGGGGTGGTACATCGCCGCTCACC
>NZ_CABTZR010000046.1 GCF_902489365.1 uncultured Corynebacterium sp.
GAGCGCAGAATGGTCATTGCTGCCAGGGTGATGGAAATATACGGGATGATCACCGAGCAAGCGATGATGAGGAAAGTGACTAAGCCGCCTAGAACCTTGCCTGCGGCGCCGATGCGGAGTGAGACTTGGCGGGACACACGTCCACCACTGGTAAGGTCGCGCCGCGAGACCCATTGTTGGAAGGCCCATGCACCCACGCCAAGTGCAAACAACACCGATGAGGAGGCTGCTGCATCGGAGAAGCTCAACGGGTCGATGGTGACGTCTTGGTAGATGGAGGAGACGAGGACCGTAAAACCGATGGCATTTCCCAAGGTAACCGGGGTGCCAAACTCGCCGGCAGCCTTGATGAAAATGATCAGTGCGCCCAGTGAATAGGGGCCCACGACGGTGGGCAGGATGATGCGACTAATTTGTTGCCACCGGCTGGCGCCTGCGACTTGAGCCATTTCCAGAGAAGATGCGGGAATTGAGCTCAGGCAGTTGCGCAGGATGAGATAGAGGAAGGGGAAAAGCTCGCACGCCATGATGAAAGCCATGCCAGGAACCGAGTAAATGGCGTCATGCGCGAGCTTGCCGACGGTATGCCCGAAGAGCAATTCGGAGACTCCACCACGGCGGGTGAAATCCATCCACGCCATTGCTGCGGCAAAAGGCGGGGTCATGAAAGGAATCATGATTGCGATTTCTATCCAGTTCGCCTTAGAAAAAGACGTCCACGCGCGCAGGAAAGCTAGCGGGGCGGCGAACAGAGTAGAAAAGACCACCACGAGGAAGGAGAGGACGACCGTATTGAGCAGCACCTCTCCCATGCCCGGTTCCACAATTTTGTGGAGAGAGGAAGGCTCATCGCGATACCCCACCACGGCGCTGATGAGCACTGATGCCAACGGTGCAGCGACAAGCACGAGCAGCACGAAGAGTACTGCATAAATGCCGAGAGTGCGCTGAGGGCTGCGAGTAGTGGTGCTCATAAGGTGGGGTTGCTCCGTGGTGAGATAGTAGAGGCTACTTCAGGTAGCGATCAGCGAACTTTTCCTTGATGTCCTTGGAAGAAGAGGCGATGCCATCGAGATCCTCGTTGAGGGTCTCAATCTCCTCCAGCTTCGGGCCGTTCTTCGGGGTGATCTCGGTGTTGGCCGGGATCATGTTCTTGGAAGCAGAAATCTCCTGTGCCTCATCGGAGAACATGAAGTCAACAAAGGCCTCGGCAGCGTCCTTGTTGTCGGTGGTCTTGAGGATCATGACCGGTCGCGGGGTGACGGTAGTGCCGGAGGAGGGGATAACAACCTCAAGGGGCTCGCCCTTGGCCTGAGCGGAGTATGCGGAGTAGTCCACACCACCCATGACGATTCCTCGTGAGCCGGAGGTGACCTGGTCCAGGGCCGGACCGTTAGCGCCCTGGACAATCATGCCGTTGTCGAAGAGCTTGTCGAAGAGTTCCCAGGTCTTGTCCTCGCCCCACTGATCCACCATGGCGGCAATGAGGTCAGCGGCGGTGCCGGACTCGCGCGGATCCGGCATAATGACCTGATCCTTGTACTTTTCGTCAGCGAGGTCCTCCCAGTCCTGCGGGACGGAGTCCACCACGTTGGTGTTGGTTACCAGTGCCAACGCGGAGCCATCGCGGCCGGTGAAGGTGCCGTTCTTTGATACCCAGCTCTCGGTGATCTTGTCAGCACCTTTCGGGGTGTACTCCTCTAGAGCGCCGGCCTTGTCCTGCTTGGAAGCAGCGGACCAAGAAGCCAGGTAGACCACGTCTGCCTGCGGATTAGCCTCTTCAGCCTTGAGCTTAGCGGTGATCTTTCCGGTGGTGTCGGCGAAGACGTTGACCTTGACATCGGTCTTTTCCTCGAAGGCTTCGACGAGGGCGTCGGTAAGGCCCTGCGGGTTCGCGGAGTAGTAATCCAGCTCGCCGGACAGGCCCTCTGGGGCTTCCCAGGCCTCGGCGGTGGTCTCGGCACCGGTGTTGTCAGCGGAGGAGGCGTCGGTGGAGTCAGCGGAATCAACAGAACCGCAGCCAGCCAGAGCTAGGGCGGAAGTAGCGGTGGCAGCGAGGGCGAGAGAAAGCTTCTTGTACAGCATGGAGAATCCTTAAAAGTAGAAAACAAATGAGGTTAGTACGCGAGACGCACCGTCGAACCGCGAGCGACTCGGGAGCGGCTGTACGCCACCCAAGGCTCGTCAGCGCCTTCGACATCGCAGTGCAACTCGTAGCGCCCGCCGATGTACTGAGCAGTGCGGACGGTCCCGTCCACGTGGTGCGGGAAAGACCCGATGTCTTCCTCCGCGCCAAGGACGGTGAGGCTTTCCGGGCGGACGTCGGGAAGCCCGGCGCGGCGGTTCATGGTGCCTACGAAGCCGCCGACGAAGGGAGTGGCGGGGGAATCGTAGAGGGTAACAGGATCGGCGAACTGTTCGATGACACCGTCTTTCATGACGACGACTCGGTCCGACATCGACAGAGCCTCGGACTGATCATGGGTGACGTAGATGACCGTGAGGCCCAGGTCATGGACCAAGGCAGTGAGCTCGGCACGAATCTGGACGCGTAGAGCGGCATCGAGCGCAGAGAGAGGCTCATCCATAAGTAGCAACTGAGGGTTGGACACAAGCGCGCGGGCTATGGCTACGCGCTGCTGCTGGCCACCCGAGAGCTGATTGGGGCGAGCCTGTGCCTTTGGGGTGATGCCGACCATGTCCATGCAGGCGCGCACTCGTTCTGCGCGTTCCGACGAAGACAGCTTGTTACCCGCGGTGGTGAGGGGAAACTCGATGTTCTTCTCCACAGTCATGTGTGGCCACAACGCCAGATCCTGGAACACCATGGACAGGTTGCGCTTATTTACTGGAACGTTCGTGTCTGGGCCGAACACTTTTTTATCGGAGAAGGTAATGGTTCCAGCATCAGGGGTTTCGAGGCCTGCGATGCAGCGCAGAAGCGTGGACTTACCACAACCGGAGGGACCGAGAATGGAGATGAACTCGCCGGTGTTAATGACGAGATCAGTGGCATGGAGACCAGTGTTGTCCGCGAACTCGCGCTTAATGCCGGTAACGACCACGTGGGCCTGGGAGGCAGGTTGTTGGGGCGAGAGTTGAGAAGTCACAGCGAAAAAGGTTAGGGCGGTAAAGTAAGCGGATGGGGGCGTTAAAGTTACGAAGGTTCTAAAGAAACATGAATAATGGGTGACGGACACGCGGTGTTTAAACTGGAGCGCATGCAACGCTGGGTTCTTCACATCGACATGGACGCGTTCTATGCGTCGGTGGAGCAGCTCACCCGCCCCACATTGCGCGGTCGGCCGGTGCTGGTTGGCGGGACGAGCGGACGCGGCGTCGTCGCCGGTGCCTCCTATGAGGCACGTGCCTATGGAGCTCATTCCGCTATGCCCATGTTCCGCGCACAGCAACTCGTGGGCTATAAAGCCGTGGTGGTGCAGCCGCGCCGGGCGGTGTATGTGGCGGCCTCGCGCCGGGTATTTGGAATTATTGCGCAGCACGCTGGGGTCATCGAACAACTCTCCATCGACGAGGCCTTCATGGAACCGGCTGCACTCGTCGGAGCCACGCCCGCCGAAGTCCATGAGTGGTCGGAGAATCTGCGCCGAGTGATTCGAGCCGAGACGGGCCTTCCTAGCTCCATTGGCGCCGGTGCAGGCAAACAAAGCGCGAAGATCGCGTCAGGGGAGGCCAAACCGGACGGGACTTTCATCGTTCCCCAGGAGCGCTTCGATGAGCTCATCCACCCGCTGCCGGTGGGAAAGCTCTGGGGAGCGGGCCCAGTCACCCAGCAGAAGCTCGCCGCCATTGGCGTGGAGACTATCGGTCAGCTGGCGGCGATGAGCCGCAAGGAAGTCGAGATCTCATTGGGCAACGTGGTGGGCGTGCAGCTGTGGGAGCTCGCCCAGGGAATTGATGAGCGCCCGGTTGCCCCACGCGCGATTGCCAAACAAATCTCCACCGAGTTCACCTACCCCACGGACCTGCGCACGGCGGCGGAGGTGGATGCGGCACTAATCCGCGCGGCGCAGGGCGCACATTCCCGCCTGCTCAAGGATGGCCGCGGCGCGCGCACGGTGACGGTGAAGCTGCGGATGGCGGATTTTCACATCGAGTCCCGCTCGGCCACGTTGCCCTATGCCACCGATGACCTGAAAGTCCTTGAGGCTAAGGCCTTGAGCTTGGCGCGCTACCCGGAGGAGCTCGGCCCCATCAGGCTGGTGGGGGTGAGCTACTCGGGCTTGGAGGAAGCCCGCCAAGACGTGTTGTTTCCTGAGCTCGACCGCGCAATTGTGCGCCAGGAACCGGACACGGATTACGAGACTGGCGTCAGCGACCACCTTCCCGGCGCGCCGGAAACGGAAGCGGAGCCCGGAGCAGAGTCGGAATCGCTGGGAGAAGCGGGATCGGATCCGATGCGCCGCTGGCACGCTACCCAGGACGTCTACCACCCCGAGTTTGGCCACGGCTGGATTCAAGGCGCCGGCCACGGGGTGGTCAGCGTGCGCTTTGAAACCCGCGCTACGGGCCCGGGGTTTGTGCGCTCTTTCGGGGCTGAGGATGAAGACCTTCGCCCGGCCGATCCATTGGACTCACTGGCATGGGAAGGGACGCTGCTAGGCGACGCCACCGAGATCGATGACCCCGAGACTGGCACCGCAGGGGCGCAACCGCCACGCGAAGGAGGCTAACCCGCGGTATAGGCCGCGGTGGGCGGTGCTGGGTTAAACATCTCTGCCACCGGTGTGTCGGTAGCAAGTGCCGCGGCGAGCATGATGCGTGCTTGGCCGGCTCGGAATCCACCGGAGGCCACCGCACCCATCTCGCCCAAGGTGGCGCCGCCACCTGCGCCGCCATAGGCCAGCTTGGTAGCTCCGTAGGGCGTGCGGGTGCTAATCACCACGGGCACACCTGCGTGCAGTGCGCGGGCCACCCCGGCGCCCATTTCTTCGCCCATGTTCCCCGAGCCCATGGCTTCGATGATGAGGCCGTGGGCGTGGTTGAGGGAGGCGTCGACAAGCATGGCGCCGGCCCCCGGGTAGGCGGCGATGATCTCAACGGGGTGTTGCGCCATGGGGGAGAGCGGCAACGGCGGCAGAGCGGAGTCTCCCACCGGTAGCTCCTCAAAGCCGTTGAGCTGTGAAGTATGCCACTTGCGCGCGCCGCGTCCGGGAATGGTCTTGCCGCCGAACTGCACCCACACGCCGGGCCTTCCGGAACAGAGGAGCTCATAGGAATCGCGCAGGTTGCGCGGGCCATCGCCGGCCGGGTGGTCGAAGGCACGCTGGGCGCCAGTGAGCACGATGGGTCCCTCACCGAGGTCGAAGAGGGATAACGCCAGCGCGGTTTCCTCCATGGAATCGGTGCCGTGCGTGATGAGGACGCCATCAATCTCCGGGCGAGCGAGTTGTTGGTGAACGCACAACAACAGCTCGTCGAGGTCTGCCAACGTAATCGAGCTGGAATCCAGCGCGCGGAATTCCACCACCTCGATGTCGTGAGGGCTGCCTGCGGCACCTAGGGATGCGGCCAGCTGCTGGCCGCTAACGGTGGGGACGAGGGAGCCGTCACGGACCGTCGTGCACGCGATGGTGCCACCGGTGGCGATGAGTGCAAAAGTCATGCCAGCAGGCTACTACAGGCGCGCACCTGCGCGGGAAACCCAGGGCTGGGTTCGCGGACGCTAAAGTAAAAGGGATAAACCACGATCCCCTACGTGAGGAGTATTTGTGAAATCCTTCAAGCTGAGCGCCGCCGTCCTGGCTTTGGGCGCCGCGACTGCCCTGTCTGCCTGCTCGTCTTCCGAGGACGGTGCGGCCGAGAACAGCACCGCCGCCAAGCCTTCGGGCGAAACCTCCGCCTCGCAGGTTGTCTCCACCGAGATGCCCTCCGTGGAGGAACTCAACGAGATCCTGGCCAAGGCTGCCGATCCGAACCTGCCGCAGGAAGAGAAGGTGCAGCTGGTCCAGGGCAGCGAGACGGCGCCGGAGCTTTTCGACGTCATGTCGCAGTCCCAGGCCGAATCCGGTGCCACCTTCGAGGTCGTGGCCCCGGTCATCCCGGGCCTCGTGCCGGATTCCGCGCTCGCGACCGTCCACATCAATACCCCGGATGGCCAGCAGCAGACCGCCGACCAGGTGGAGTTCATCAACGAGGGTGGCACGTGGAAGCTGTCCCAGACATGGGCCTGTGTCCTCGTCACTAATATCGTCCCGCCGGAAGAGGTCCCGGAGATGTGTGCCGACTCCGTACCGGAAGGCGCTGGCACCGAGGAAGGCGCCGGCATGGAGGACGGCGCTGAGGCGCCTGCCGACGCCCCCGCGGAAGGTGCCGAGGCTCCCGCCCAGTAAAACCGGGTTTTCATACCTTAAGCGCCCGCCACTCACTGGTTCTCATGCCAGCCAGGTGGTGGGCGCTGCCTTGTGTGGAGGCTGCATCGCGGTGATCTCGCGCGGGGAAGGCGGTGCGCAGCGGGCTAGTCGGTGGTGAACTCCATCTCGGTGGCGCTGGTCTGCACCACGCGAAGATCAGAGCCTTCTGCACCATAAGAAATGGCGGTGGTCACGGAGACATCGCCAGCGGTGGGAAGCGGCTTGGTTAGATCAACGGTAACGGAGCCTTCCGAGGTCGACGTGTGGTCCGTAACCTTCAGCTCCTTGCCACGCAGCTCCTCGGGGGCGTCGGCGCCGTCGAAGGATAGTGCGCCCAGGGAAGGCCGCTGCTCAATCTTCACGCTGAGCTCAGCGACATCCCCGTCCAGCTTGTCCAAGGTATAGGTCGTGGTTTGCAACAGCGTGGAATCGCCAGTGACGCGCGATTCCACCACCCACGTCGCACCCGGGCCGATTTCTTCATCAGGGAAGACGATGGGCAGTGAGGTCAGGCTGGTGATGGCGCGCTCGACGGTGCTGCGGGCCTGATCGGTTGCTGCCTGCGGGGCGGCTAGGCGTAGCGAGTTCATCTGGCCCGTATCTGTGCCGCGCCACCCAAACTGGAAGCCTTCGGCGGAGGAGACATCCGCGCCGTCAGCCTCAGGCTTGCCTACGGTGACGAAGGCGTTGCGGCTCGCCGGGAGCTGGCCTTCGACGTTCTCGGTGGCGGCTTCCACCGAGGCCCGCAGCGGAAGAGTGACCTTGTCCTGAGCCTCCGGTGACGGGGCCGAGCTGCCGTCCTTGCGTAGTTGCTGGTCGAAGCCCGTGGCGACCTTGTAGGTCAGCTCCTGAGAAGTATCGAGATCCTGATAAGCCAGGACACGGCCGGCGCCGTCACCGGGCTCCAAGAGGGTAACGCGCGGGGCATCGAGGGCTAGGCCCACTGGCTCCTCGACTGGCTTGGTCGGCTGGGAATAGGAACAGCCGGCGAGCACGCCGCTTACTCCCAGGACGGTGGCGGACAGGACTGCTAGAGCTCTCACACGAAACACGCATTCCAAATTACCGGATGAGCCTGTTTAGAATGGAACAGGTGAAAGCAAGGAGTTATATCGGAGTGATGGTCGCGGTGGTGCTCGGTGTGGCCGCCGTCGACCAAGCCGTGAAGGCACTGATGCTGTCCATCCTCACGGAAGGCGAAGCCCTACCGGTAATCGGTGACTGGTTCCGCTTCTATCTTCTCTTTAACCCCGGCGCCGCCTTCTCCATGGGGGGAGAGGGCTCGACGTGGCTGTTTACCACCATCCAATTGGCCTTCATCGTTGGCGTGGCCATCGCCGCCCCGCGCATTCACGATAAGTGGCAGGCGGTAGGTCTGGCGATGATCGCCGGAGGCGCCCTGGGCAACTTCATCGACCGCCTCGTGCGTGAACCGGGGTTCTGGTTTGGGTACGTGGTGGATTACATCTCCGTGGGCAGCTTCGCTGTTTTCAACATTGCGGATGCAGCCATTACCTGTGGCGTCGTGGTCTTCATTGGCGCGATGTTCTGGGCTGAGATGAAAGAAAAGCCACAAGAGCAGGAAGCGGGGGAAGCCTGATGCGCGAAAGTCGTAGGTTGCCGGTGCCCGAGGGCCTCGATGGCATGCGCGCGGATGCCGCGCTAGCCAAGCTCTTGGGTATTTCGCGGGCCCGGGTGGCCCAGTTATGCGCGGCGGGAGACGTGGAAATCGATGGTGCCGCCGTGGGCAAGTCCGAGCGCTTGAGTGCTGGCGGCTGGATCGATGTCATGATGCCAGCGCCGGAGGAGCCGCTCATCCCCAAAGAAGAGCTGGTGGAGGGCATGGATGTCCTCTACGCGGACGAGGATGTCATCTGCGTGTTCAAACCGGTGGGGGTGGCCGCGCACCCGACTTTGGGCTGGGATGGCCCGACCGTCATCGGCGGGCTGCGGGCGGCGGGCTATGCGCTTGCCGACGCCGGACCTACCGAACGCAAGGGCATCGTCCACCGCCTCGACGTAGGAACCTCAGGCGTCATGGTGGTGGCCGCCAGTGAGCGGGCCTACTCGCAGCTCAAGAACGCCTTCCGCGAGCGCACCGTGAAGAAGACCTATCACGCCGTGGTCCAGGGCCTGCCCGATCCCATTGTGGGCACCATTGACGCGCCTATTGGGCGTCATCCTTCGGCGGGCTGGAAGTTTGGGGTCGTCGATGACGGCAAACCGGCGGTGACGCACTACACGCTGCTCGAGGCCTTCCGAGAGGCCAGCCTCCTCGAAGTTCACTTGGAGACTGGCCGCACGCACCAGATCCGCGTGCACATGTCCGCCACCGGGCATCCCTGCGTGGGCGATCCAATGTATGGCTGCGACCCGAACCTGGCCAAGCGCGTGGGGCTTCACCGCCAGTGGCTGCATGCGGTAGAGCTCGGATTTACCCACCCGGGTACTGGCAAGTGGTTTGAATGCACCGCACCTTATCCCGAGGACCTAAAGCACGCCGTGGAGGTTTTGCGCGGATGAGCCCGCAGCGAAGCACGCGCCAGCGCATCTATCGGCGTCGTCGCGCCGCGGCGTTAGTGCTGCTGGCCGTGGTGGCGTTTCTGGTGATTGTCCTTTTCGGCCTCCTTGGCACGCAGCCGCGCTCGGCGTTGCAGGGAGATCAGTTGGGCCCAGATGGAACCGAGACTGCCGCCGAATACCGCGAGCGCGCAGAGGCCTCGCTAGCGCAGGCGGATAAACCTGCCTATGCGCTGGTGGGCTTTAATAAGCCGCTGAGTCCGCACGACGTCTCTGAGGCCCTGCAACCGATCCAGCGGATGGATGCCATCGTGATCGGATTGGCTGCCCCCATCGCCGTTCCCGAACCCGTCGCAGGAGCCGAGCGCGCCGACGTCATCGATTCGGTGTTTGCCCGCGTGGCTGAGCAAGCCAATGGCCTGGGCGAGGAAGTGCCAGCGAAGGTCGATGCCGTCGTGGTGTATTCCGCGGGGAGTCAACTGCGCGCCCTCGCTAACGATCCGCGGGTCGATACCGTGGAGGTTGCGCCCGCTGACGCCGCATGGGGCTCCTTCGGAGTGCGCCCGCCCGCCAACGCCGGACAGAATGAGAACCGCTAGAACAGCCAAGGAGAAGACATGCGTTTGTTTCCCAACACCTCCGAGTGGTCGCCGAACTACCGCTTTGCCTACCTGTTGATGTGGGCGGGCGCGTTCATCGCCTCTGGGGCCGCCATCGCGCAAGGGATCTGGGGAGCGGACAAGCTCACCTTCGGCATTCTCATCGTGGTGGCCATTTATTGCATCGCCATGGCCATCCTCATGCCGCGGTGGGCGCTCAACGCGCGCGAGGAAGCCGCCCGGCGTGCCCAGGCTCGGGAAGCGCGCGAAGAGCTGAAGCGCCGCTAGTCCCGGCTGGGGGTTGTTTTCTCTGCGGGGTGGAGGCGGGCGCGGCGTCGAGAAGCTCGGCCCATGCGCACCAAGTCCGCCAGGTAAATGATGACCGCTACCCAGATGATGGCGAAGCCGATCCAGCGTTCCGTAGACATGTGCTCTTGGGTGACGAACAGCGCCCACAGCATCTGCATGATGGGGGTCATGTACTGCAGCATGCCGAGCGTAGACAGGCGCAGGTGCTTAGCGCCCTGGGCGAAACACAGTAGCGGCAGGGCGGTGACGAGTCCGGAGGTAATCAGCAGTGCGATGTGCCCGGGGCCTTCGGTAGTGAAGGTGGATTCGCCCTGTGCGTGGAGGTAGCCCAAATATATGAGCGCGAAGGGGAGCATGACCAAGGTTTCCGCGGCCACTGAGCCCATCGAGGAGACCGTGATGCGTTTCTTGAGCAAGCCATAGATTCCGAAACTGAAGGCCAAAGCCAGCGAATAATAGGGGGCCTGGCCGGTCATGAAGGTTAGCCACAACACTGCGATGAACGCGATGCTGACCGACGCCACCTGCGCCTTCGTCAGCTTCTCCTTGAGGAAGATAATGCCGAGGGCCACGGAGACCAGCGGGTTGATGAAATAACCCAGTGCGGCATCGGCCACGTGATCGCTGTTGATGGCGATGACATAGGTGCCCCAGTTGATGGTGATGGCCACGCCGCAGGCGAACATCCACCCCCAGGTGCGCAAGCTGAATGCTTTCAGCTCGCGCCAGCCACCGGTCACCAGCAGCATTGCGGTGACGAGAACGGCGGTCCACACGATGCGGTGGGCCAAAATCTCAAATGGGCTGGCGGGGCGCAGCAGCGGGAAGAACGCTGGGAAGAAGCCCCACATGAGATAGGCAGCAATAGTGTAGAACATTTAAGAAAATGTACCTTAACGAGGACCTACGGGCGAAGTTTGACGTCCCCGCTAAGATGAGCCGCATGGCCAAAAACTCCTCCTTCGTCCATCTGCACAACCACACCGAATTCTCCATGCTGGATGGCATGGCCAAGGTGGACATGTTGGCGGATGAGGTTGTCCGCCAAGGTATGCCTGCGGTTGGTATGACCGACCACGGCAACATGTATGGCTCCAATGCCTTCTATCAACGGATGACCAGCGCCGGTATTAAGCCCATCATCGGCATCGAGGCCTACTTGGCTCCTGAGTCACGTTTCAACAAGAAGCGCGTGCTGTGGGGAACCCCGGATCAGAAACGCGATGACGTGTCCGCCTCCGGCGCTTACCTGCACCAGACCATGCTGGCGGAGAATGAAACCGGCCTACGGAACCTGTTCACGCTTTCCTCCCTGGCTTCCTACGAGGGTCAGTTGGGCAAGTGGCCGCGCATGGACGCGGAGCTTATTGCCGAGCACGCCGAAGGCATCATCGCGACCACCGGCTGCCCCTCCGGCGACGTGCAGACCCGCCTGCGCTTGGGCCAGTTCAACGAGGCTCTCGAGGCCGCTGCCATGTGGCAGGACATCTACGGCAAGGACAACTTCTTCCTGGAGCTCATGGACCATGGGCTGGACATCGAGAAGCGCACGCGCGACGGCCTGCTGGAGATCGGCCGCAAGCTGGACTTGCCGCCGTTGGTGACCAATGACTGCCACTACGTGCTGGAGTCTCAAGCCCCGGCGCACGAGGCCATGCTGTGCGTGCAGACCGGTAAGACGTTCATGGACCCGGATCGCTTCAAGTTCGACGGCACCGGCTACTACATCAAGACTGCTGCGCAGATGCGTGAGCTGTGGGATCACATGGTGCCGGAGGCCTGCGATAACACCCTGTGGATTGCGGAGCGCGTGCAGGATTACGGTGCGATTTGGGAAGAGCACACCCACGATCGCATGCCGATTGCCGACGTCCCCGAGGGCCACACCCCAACCTCCTGGCTGACCCACGAGGTGATGGAAGGACTGAGGGATCGCTTCAACGGTGGGGATGTGCCGCAGGAGTACATCGACCGCGCTGAGTACGAGATCAGCGTCATCGACATGAAGGGCTACCCCTCCTACTTCCTCATCGTGGCCGAGCTCATCAAGCACGCGCGGTCCATCGGTATTCGCGTCGGTCCGGGCCGTGGTTCGGCGGCCGGTGCACTCGTGGCCTACGCGCTGACTATTACTAACATTGACCCCATCGAGCACGGCTTGCTCTTCGAGCGATTCTTGAACCCGGAGCGTCCCTCCGCACCGGATATCGATATCGACTTCGATGATCGCCGCCGCGGCGAGATGATTACCTACGCTGCCGAGCGGTGGGGCGAGGACAAGGTTGCCCAGGTGATCACCTTCGGCACCGTGAAGACCAAGCAGGCCATTAAGGACTCCGCCAAGGTGCACTTTGGCCAGCCCGGCTTCCAGATGGCGGACCGCATTAACGGTGCGCTGCCGCCTGCCATCATGGCCAAGGACATCCCGCTCGCCGGCATCATGGACCCCGAACACGAGCGCTATTCGGAGGCGACCGAGGTCCGGCAGATGATTGAGACCGACCCGGACGTGAAGAAGATCTATGAGACCGCCCGCGGCCTCGAGGGTGTGGTCCGCCAGGCCGGCGTGCACGCTTGTGCGGTGATTATGGCCTCGGTGCGGCTTATGGACCACATCCCGATGTGGAAGCGCCCCGCCGACGGCGCCTACATCACTGGCTGGGACTACCCGGCCTGCGAGGCCATTGGCCTGCTGAAGATGGACTTCTTGGGCCTACGCAACCTCACCGTGATCGGTGATTGTCTGGAAAACATCAAGAAGAACCGCGGCGAGGAGGTCCATCTAGAAGATCTCCATGCCGACGACCCGAATGCCTCAAAGGTCTATGACCTGCTCTCGCGTGGCGATACGCTAGGCGTGTTCCAGCTGGACTCGGGCGGCATGCAGGAGCTGCTCAAGCGTATGAAGCCGACGGGCTTTAAGGATATCGTGGCGTCGCTGGCGCTGTACCGCCCGGGCCCGATGGGTGTGAACGCCCACTGGGATTACGCGGACCGCAAGAATGGGCGCAAGGAGATTACCCCGATCCACCCCGAGTTGGAGGAGCCGCTCAAGGAGATCCTCGATGAGACCTACGGTCTCATCGTGTACCAGGAGCAGATCATGCGTATCTCGCAGAAGGTGGCGAACTACACCGCCGGCGAGGCCGATGGCTTCCGTAAAGCCATGGGTAAGAAGAAGCCGGAAGTCCTGGCCCAGCAGTATGACAAGTTCTGGGGCGGCATGAAGGACAATGGCTACTCCAAGGAAGCCATGGACGCTCTGTGGGGCACCATTGAGCCCTTCGCCTCCTACGCGTTCAACAAGTCCCACGCCGCGGGTTATGGGTTGGTGTCCTTCTGGACGGCCTACCTCAAGGCCTACTACGCACCGGAATATATGGCCGCGCTGCTGACCTCGGTGGGCGACAAGAAGGATAAGTCCGCTATCTACCTGGCCGACTGCCGCCACCTGGGCATCCGCGTGCTCTCCCCGGACGTCAATGAGTCCCAAGAAACCTTCCAGGCCGTGGGCGAGGATATCCGCTTCGGCATGGGCGCTATCCGCAATGTCGGTGGGGAAGTGGTGGATTCCATCGTGAAGACCCGCCGGGAGAAAGGCGCCTTTACGTCCTTCTCCGACTACCTAGACAAGATTGAGTTGGCGGCCTGTTCGAAGCGCGTCACCGAATCCCTCATCAAGGCCGGTGCTTTCGATTCCTTGGAACACCCTCGCAAGGGACTCATGCTCATCCATGAGGACGCCGTGGATTCGGTGCAAACGACCAAGAAAGCAGCCGACAAAGGCCAATTTGACCTCTTCGCTGGCTTCGGCGGTGGTGATGAACAGGGCGACTCTGTCTCCGCCTTCGCCATTGATATCCCGGACGAGAACTGGGATCGCAAACACGAGCTGGCCTTGGAGCGGGAGATGCTCGGCCTGTATGTTTCCGGCCACCCGCTTGATGGCTTTGAAGAAGCCCTGAACGCGCAGACCGATACACCGATTACCAAAATCCTCAACGGTGAAGTCGGAAACGGCCAAGAGCTGGTGATCGGCGGCATTATTTCGGGCGTCGACAGGCGCTTTTCCAAGCGCGATGGTTCGCCCTGGGCCATCGTCAGCATCGAAGACCATAACGGCGCGCAGGTGGATATCCTCGTGTTCAACCAGGTGTACTCGCTGGTGGCCCCGCAGATTGCGGAAGACAACATCATCCTGGCCAAGGTCCAGGTGAAGATTCGCGATGAGCGCATGTCCCTGTTCTGCTCCGATATCCGCGTTCCCGATTTGGGGCCGGGCAACGGCGCCGGCCTGCCTCTGCGCCTGACCATGCGCACGGATCAGTGCACGATGGACAACATTGCGCGGCTCAAGCAAGTCCTGGTCAACAACAAGGGTGAGTCCGACGTGTACCTCACGCTTGTCGACGGCGAAGAGTCCACCATGATGGTCCTCGGAGAGCATCTGCGCGTGGAGCGCTCCAGCAACCTCATGGGCGATCTCAAGGCGACGATGGGCGCCGGCATCCTTGGGTGAGCCCACGTGCTGGGGCCGCGTGCTGAATAAAAGTACAGAACGAAGCGGGGCTGCGCTTCGCCCGTGGGTTACGCTAGACAGCACAGTCTAGTTGAAAGGGGATGTACCTCCTATGGTCAATAAGATCCGCACCACCCACGTCGGCTCACTGCCACGCACCAAGGAGCTGCTGGAGGCTAACCTCGAGCGTTCTGCCGGCACCATCTCCGATGAGAAGTTCCACGAAATTTTGGAGCGCTCGGTCGCAGACGTCGTCAAGCGCCAGGTCGATCTCGGCATCGACATCATTAACGAGGGCGAATACGGCCACATCACCTCTGGCGCCGTGGACTATGGTGCCTGGTGGAACTATTCCTTTACCCGCCTGGGTGGTCTGACCATGACGGACAAGGACCGCTGGGAAATCGGTGACAAGATCCGTTCCGAGCCGGGCAAGATTCGCCTTTCCTCGATGAAGGATCGCCGTGACCGCGCACTGTTCGCCGAGGCTTACAACGATCCGGATTCGGGTATCTTTACCGGCCGCAAGAAGGTCGCTAACCCGGAGTTCACCGGCCCGGTTACGTACATCGGCCAGGAGCAGGTCGAGGCGGACGTGAAGCTGCTTTCCGACGCCCTCCCCGAAGGCACCGAAGGCTTCGTCGCCGCCCTGTCTCCGGGTGCTGCGGCACGTCTGCCCAACAAGTACTACGAGGGTGAGTCCGATCTCGTGCGTGCGTGTGGCGAGGCGCTCAAGGTGGAGTACAAGGCCATTACCGATGCCGGTCTGACAGTCCAGTTCGATGCCCCGGATCTGGCCGAAGCTTGGGACTCGGTGGTCCCGGAACCGACCGTAGAGGACTTCCAGGCGTTCCTGCGCGAGCGCATTGACATCCTCAACGAGTCCATCAAGGATATCCCGCGCGAGCAGACCCGCCTGCACATCTGCTGGGGCTCCTGGCATGGCCCGCACGTGACGGATATTCCTTTCGAGGACATCATTGAAGAGATCCTGCAGGCCAAGGTCGGCGGCTTCTCCTTCGAGGGCGCCTCGCCGCGCCACGCACACGAGTGGCGCGTGTGGCAGGATCACAAGCTGCCGGAGGGCACTGTCATCTACCCGGGCGTGATTTCGCACTCGACAAACGCGGTGGAGCACCCGCGTCTGGTGGCGGATCGCATCATCCGTTTCGCCGAGCTGGTGGGCCCCGAGAATGTCATCGCGTCGACGGACTGCGGTCTCGGCGGACGCCTGCACCACCAGATCGCGTGGGCAAAGCTGGAGTCCCTCGTCGAAGGCGCACAGATCGCCACGGAGGAACTGTTCTAACCCGCCGCTCAAGCTGGGGCGCGCACATGCTTTAGCGCGCGGTCCGTCCGCGGGCGAAATAAAAAGGCGCGAACCACACTTGGTTCGCGCCTTTGAGATCGTGCGGTAGGGATTTATTCCTCAGCCGCGTCAGCCTCTTCCTTCTTCTTGGTGTTATCCCAGTAGAAACCATGACTCTTGAGGAAGGTACGCAGGTCGTTGAGAACAGCCGGGTTGGACTGCGCGACCGCGGCCAGCAGGTTGATGCCTACGGAGAGTAACGCAACTGCGCCACCGATCCAAGCAAAGACCTCCTCGGCCGTGTCATTGGGGCGTGCAGACTGTACCCAGTCCGGCATCTCGTCCCATTCCTTCTCCAGCTCAGCGTCCTTTTCTTCCTGGACGCAGTCTGGCTCTGTTGGCATGCCCGAGGAACCATAACCGTTAAGGATGCCGAGTCCGAGCTCCTGCGGCCCCATGAAGGACGAGCCCGCGGTGTCATCGGCCACCGCGTTTTCGTGCTCTTCGCGCGCCTTGCGCACCGCGTCCGCGCACTCCTCGGAGAGGCCGGAGGTGTTGGTGTGACCGATGTTCATCGAGCTTCCGCCAGTGGAGCTCTGGCCGCTTTTGGGCTGGGCACTACCAGAAGCGTCGTCGGCTGCAGCCAGCGGCGTTACCAGGGCCATCGTCGTGGCGCACACTGCGATCAGGGAAGTTGAAAGGCGCATAATCAGAGGGTTCTCCTTAGGAAGGGATGCGAGGGGATGAGAAAAAGGGGGAGGGCTTGGAGCAAGCCCATCTCAATGTAGCAGCCCTCCCCAGGAGCGCGGTAGGGGCTAGAGGAACTTCTCCAGCTGCTCGCGCAGCGGTGCAGGAGCCAGGCCGAGGACCGTTTCACGGATACCCGGGGCGCGCAGCAGGCCTACGGCAGCGGCTAGGGCGGCGATGACACCGATGACAGAACCAGCGATGATGGCCGCGGTGGACGGGCGGGAGCTCTGGCCGTCCTTGTTCTGGTCGTCCTGGTCCTGCGAGTCATCGCCAGGGTTCTCATCCGGATTCTCGTCCGGCTTCTCCTCGTCGTCCTTGTCACCGGTCAGGAGATCCTTAACGGAGTAGACGGTCGTGGTTCCGGATACCTCGTTGCCGACGATGAGCAGGTACTCGCCGTTGGGGGAGTCCGCCTTGTCGACGAAGGTAAAGCCCTCCGGGCCAAGGTCGCCGGCAGCAGCGGACTCGTCGGTGGAGAAGTCGCGGTTGTTGACGTAGGTAACGAAGGAAGAGTTGGCTGGATCGGTGACGTCGTAGACAAAGATGCCGCCGACGCGCTCCGCGCCGATGAAGGCGTAGGTTCGATCTCCCACGGTGCCGATGGTGAGAGCCTCGGGCTCGGGGCCCTTGTTATCGGAGCGATCATCGAACTCTGCTTCGTCATTGTTGGCGTTGTGGTGGAACACGCCCGGCTCGTTGAGCTTGGCCGTGATCTCTTCGAAGTCACTGCCGGAGTCGAAGACAACGTTGCCCTCAGCGTCGTAGATGCTGAAGGAGCGGGAGCCGAAGGCATAAAGCTCGTCGAAGCAGCCCTTGTCTTCGTTCCAGCCAGAGGCGTTGCTCAGCTTTAGGTTGCCGGCTTCTTTCTTGTCGGCGAGCTTGTCCAGGTCGACGTCGCCCAGCGCACCCTCACAGACCTTGTCCTCCTCGACCAGGTCCTTAAGCTCCACCTCATCGGTGTAGACGCCGGACCCGCCGTCCTTTTCCTTGATACCCCATTCGCGGGCATCGCCCTCATTCGCGGTGGCGAAGTAGGTCTGGCCGCCGGCGGTGAAAGCGCCGATGGAATCCGGCATGGACAGGCCCTTGACCGGGATGGTGCGCAGCTCTGCCTTGTCATCCTTGTTCGAGGGGTCCAGCGGGACCTTCGAGTGATCCGCAATGTGTGCGGGCAGAATCTTTTCTACGGTGGCGGACTCGATGTCAATGACACCGATGGCGTTGGCCTCTTGCAGGGTTACGTAGGCCTTGCCGTCCTGGGAGGTGATGTACTCCGGCTCGAAGTCGATAGAGGGCTTGGAATCGTGGCCGGATGGGCCGAAGACGCGCACGCCCTCCGGTAGAGGCTGACCGTCGAAGGCAGTGAAGTCGGCGATGCGGGCATCCGCCTCGGTCGGGGCAACCACGTCCTTCGGCAGCTTAATTACGGACACGGAACCCTCCGGGTCCGTGACGTAATCGGTTCCGTCGGCGTTGAGCTCGTTCGAGGGCTCGCCCTCATTGGCCAGGAGAGCGTAGCCACCATCGGCGGTGATGTGGACGTTATCCGGCAAAGCGCCCACCATCACGCGACCCAGCTCGGCGGTTGCCAGGTCCTCGGCAGCGGCATTGAAGAACAGTGCCTCGCC
>NZ_CABTZR010000047.1 GCF_902489365.1 uncultured Corynebacterium sp.
ACAACGGGGTTGAGTCGAATGATGTGGAGGCACTTCGCCGCTGGGGTGCGAGGGCGAGTGAACACGGGACCAGATTTAATCATGGCGCAAGTATAAATTCAGCAGACCGCATTGTCTAATAGAAATTGGGATTCAGCAGACATCATAGTCTAGAAGTGTGCCTGCGTTAGAGTGGTGTTCATGGATTCTGTTGCTGTGTACTGCGGCTCCGCCGCCGGAAACTCTGAAGCCTATGGCCAAGCCGCACACCTTTTGGGGGAGGAGCTCGCGCGGCGCAACCTCACCCTGGTCTATGGCGGCGGTGACGTGGGCCTGATGGGGATCGTCGCAGATTCCTGCCTTGCCGCCGGCGGCACGGTCATTGGGGTTATCCCTCGGCAGCTCGTCGATTATGAGATGTCACACCAGCGGGTAACCAAACTCGAAGTCGTGGACACCATGGCGCAGCGCAAAACGCGCATGGAGGAACTCGCGGATGCCTTCGTGTGCCTGCCGGGTGGCGTGGGAACTCTAGAGGAGCTCACCGAGGTGCTCACCCTGCAGCAATTAGGCAACCTCGACGGCCCGGTGGGCCTAGTAGACGTCAACGGTTTCTGGCAGCCCTTCGTTCATATGTACTCCGCAATGGTGCAGGAGGGGTTTGTTCAAAAACGCTTCCTCGACGCGCTCGTGGTCAGCCCTTTTCCGGCTGAAGTCCTAGATCAATTTGCATCCTGGACTAGCCCGGGAAGTAAGTGGAGCAACAATTAGCTAACAACCTGGTAAATAAGGCGGCGCTGGGTTGGCCCAACCCCCGGGATCTTCGTTAGACTTCGCCCTTATGAGTTTTGACCAGAACGCAGAGCGCCAGCCTTCGCTGCTGGACGCGTCGTGCGATAACTTCGTCCACGACCTCGCGCAGCTCACACCCACCGATGCCACCGCGTGGGGAATTCCTGGCTTCGACGGAGAATTGGAAGATTTCTCCCCGGAGTACTACTCCTCCGTGGCGGATCGCACTCGTGAGATGATGGCGGATCTCGATGCCCTCGATGACACCACCGACGAATCCGACGATGACGACGATTTTGACGAGGTGGACTACGTCACCGCCGCCGTCTTGCGCGACCGTCTCTGCCTGGATCTTGACCTGCACCATGCCGGTGAGGACATCCGCTGCCTTAACAACATTGCCTCCCCGGTGCAGACCATCCGCGACACCCTCATGCTCATGCCGAAGGACACCCCGGAGCAGCTTGATGCGCTGCGTTCGCGCCTGTCGAAGGTGGCGGCCTCCCTCAACGGCTACAGGGAGTCCCTCACCGAGGCGGCCTCGCGTGGCATGGTGGCGCCGCAGCGCCAGATCTCCGATGTCTTCGTGCAATGCGAGCGGCTTGCCGACGCCGGCTCCATGCTCGAGGACCTTGGCGTTGAAGGCCCAGAAGTGGACGCGGCCAAGGAAGCCTTCGGCGAGTTCGCCGATTGGCTCTCTAACGAGCTGCAGCCGCAGGCACCATCGCAGGACGCGGTGGGCCGCGAGCGCTACGAGCGCTTCTCCAAGCTCTTCGTCGGCGATGCCGTGGACCTCGATGAGGCCTATGAGTGGGGCATGGACCAGGTGCGCTCCATCAAGGCGGAACAAGAAAAAATCGCCCACGAGCTCTATGGCTCCGACGTCACCGTGCGCGCGGCCATGCGCAAACTCAACGAGGAGGAGCGCTACCAGCTGCACGGCACCGACGCGTTAGTGGAGTGGATGCAGTCCACCGCGGACCGCGTGATCAAGGACCTCGACGGCACCGCCTTCGACATCCCGGAAGCGGTTAAAGAGATCGAGTGCTGCATTGACCCGGCCGGCACCGGCGGCATCTTCTACACCTCGCCTTCTGACGATTTCTCCCGCCCCGGCCGCATGTGGTGGTCCGTACCGGCTGGCCAGGAGCTTTTCCATACCTGGCAGGAGCTGACAACCGTCCACCACGAGGGCGCGCCGGGTCACCATCTGCAGATTGGCGCCGCGCTGACCCAGCCGGACCTCAACCTATGGCGCCGTGCGGTGACGTGGAACTCTGGTCACGGTGAGGGCTGGGCTCTGTACGCTGAGGCGCTTATGGCAGAGCTGGGATACATGGATGATCCGGGCTTCCGCATGGGGCTTCTCGACGCCCAACGCTTCCGCGCCGCCCGCGTCGTGGTGGACATCGGACTCCACTTGGGCAAGGCGCTGCCGGAGTGCACCGCGTCCGGCGTCTGGGACAAGTCCCACGTCAAGACCTTCATGCGTGAGAACACCGCGATGGACGATGCCAACCTCTCCTTCGAGGTCACCCGTTACCTGGGCTGGCCGGGCCAGGCACCGTCTTATGCCTTGGGCCAGCGCCTGTGGCAGCAGACGCGCGATGCCGCAGTCGAGCAAGGGATGGACGTACGTGACTTCCACTCCCAGGCGTTGGCCCTAGGTTCTGTGCCGATGTCGATTCTGCGCGAGACCATCCTGGACTAGCGGCGGAATAGCCGCAAAATCTGCGGCAGGTAGCCGGCGATGACCAGCACGATGATGAGCCGGATAATTTGCACGGCTACCACGGCGGGGCCCGCCCCGCCTTCTGCCGATAGCGCAAGCACCGTCTCTAGCGCTCCGGGGGAGGTGGCGAGGTAAGCCTCGAAGTAGGTGATGTCCAGCCATGCGGTCAAAGGCAGGGCGGTCAATGCGCACACGCCGATGACGACAATGATGAAGAGGATCGTTGCTGGTAGCTGCTTAGTGAAGGCCCGCAGTGCCGGTACCGACAGCCCGCCACCACAGACCCAGCCGATGGACATAAACGCCATGATCTTGAACACGTAGAGCGGCTCCAAAGTGTGGCCGGCGGGAATAACCTGCGCGACCAGCACGGTCAAGATGAGTGGCCCCAAAACAGCAGCAGCTGGCAAACGCACCAGCTTGCCCATCTGTTCACCAACCACAGCAATGGCGACCGTCAACCCCACGATCCACCACGTGACCTCGCCGTCAACGCTCATGTCCACGCCTTTTCCGGCTGGGGCATCTAACAAGGAGACCACCAAAGGCAGCGATACCGACACCGCCAGAAGGCGCAGGTATTGCGTCAGTGCCACGTAGCGGTAGTCCGCATCGAGTTCACTGGCTAGCGCGGGCATGAGCGAGGCCCCGCCCGGCAGCATGGATAAGATTCCGGTCTCCCAGGAAATATCCTTAGGCTGCGAGCGGTGTAGCAGAACACCGCCAGCGACGCCGATTAAAACAGTAATGAGTGACATCGTCACCGCGGCTGGCACAAAGCCAATGAGCGTGGAGGCAGGAACTAAGGTCAGTGGTATGCCCGCCATCATTCCGATGAATCCGCGGGCGACAGAATAGAAGTGCTCGTTAACGGCGAGTTCTTTGCCCGTCGTCAAGGCCATGGCTCCCGAGACCACGATGGCGCCGAGGATCCAGGCTGCGGGTACGTGAAGGTAGCTAAACAGTGCTCCGAGGCCCGCAGACCCCGGGGCCACGATGACCCATCTCGTACGAACAGACATGGAATCGAGTTTAATGATGGACATGGATTTCGGATTAAGCGGTTGGGCGATTCTCACCATCGGCGCTGCCGCGGCCGGATGGATCGATGCCGTCATTGGTGGCGGCGGACTCGTGCTCATTCCGCTCATCCTGGCGGTCGCACCCCAGCTTGCGCCCGCCACAGCCCTGGCCACGAACAAGGTGGCGGCGGTATCCGGCACAGCGTCGGCGGCCATCACACTCGTCAAGAAGGTACGCCCGCCGAAGGGCGAGCTCATCCGCATGGGACTCACCGCGCTGGTGTGCTCTGGACTCGGGGCCACAGCAGCTGCACTCATGGACAAGGACGTCATGCGGCCGGTCATCATCGTGCTTCTGGTGGTAGTCGGCCTCTTCGTGGCCTTTCGCCCAGACTTCGGCAGCGGCGAAGGAGATGGTATCCGCGGCGGTTGGCGCATGTGGGCGGGGTTAGCCGCCGTGGCGGCCATTGCCTTCTACGACGGCATCTTTGGCCCCGGCACAGGCATGTTCCTCATCACGGCCTTCACCGCCATCTTCTCCCAGAATTTTCTCACCTCAGCGGCGATGGCGAAGGTGGTCAACACGTGCACCAACGTCGGTGCGCTCGTGGTCTTCATCGTGGGCGGGCACGTGGTGTGGGGTCTCGCCTTAGTTCTCGCAGCAGCAAACATCATCGGCGCGCAGCTGGGTGCGCGAACTGTGCTCGGCGGCGGCGCGAAGCTCATCCGCTATGCGCTGCTGGTACTCGTCGTGGTGATGAGCGTGTACCTGTCCTGGCAGCAGTGGGGTTAAAACCTGTTCTTTGTCTTTGCGGTGGCCACCGCATTCCACGGGTCCTCGGGCCACGGGTGTTTGGGGTAGCGCCCGCGCATGTCGGCGCGCACCCCGGCGTAGGGCCCGGACCAGAAGCTGGCTAAATCATCGGTGACGGCGAGTGGCCGCCCGGCGGGAGACAATAGATGGAATTGCACGCGGTGACCGCAGTATTCGGGGGACTCCGCTAAACCAAAACACTCCTGCAACTTGATGGAGACCACTGGGCGCTCGCCGGACCAGTCGATGCGCGCGTCGCGTCCGGACGGAACCGCTAACCGTTCCGGGGCGAGCTCATCGAGGCGGCTAGCCTCGGGCCAGGGCAGGAGGCGTTGCAGCGCTGGGTACATGTCCGGCTCGTGGCCTTCTGCTAGCTGGCGCAATTCCGGTTCGAGCCACTCCAGGCTGGCATTATCGACATCCGGCCAGGGCTCACCGTAGGCCCGATACAGATGCCGCAGACGTTCCCGCAGGTCCTGAGCCTTGTCACTGAAGTGAAACAGGTTTAAACCCTGTCCGGAGTTGCGTAGTGCCTCCACCGCCTCGTCACCAGAGACCTTCACCGGGGTTTCAGAAAGCACAATGGAGCCGGCCGCACGAACGCGCACGCCGTGGACCTTGGAACCCTCGAGGAAGGCGCGCGTCTCCTCGGTGACGCCGACGATATCGAGGGCGTCATTCTCCGCGATGGGCTCCGCCGCGCGGATGATGGCGTTGCCAGCGTTGGACAGCGACACCTCGGCGACGGCGAGCCACTCGTGGCCTGCGTCCGCGGAATCCAGGACCCGGGCACGCGTACCACTCGCGAGCAGGTACTCTTTCTCGTCCACGCGCTTGGCCACGAACTCGGGGAAGGCGGTGGCGACCACCACGCCGGGGTCCACCGCGCCCTTGTTGGGCACGAGGCGGGCTAGTCGTTTGGGATCCGAATCATCGAGGCGCGCAATTGTGTCAGCGGCACCGGAGCCATGTTTGAGCAGGGCAGCTCCCCATCGCGGGTGCGTCGGTAGCAGCGCGAGCTCCTCGGTGGCGTTGAGGGAGCGGAGGGTGCGGTGGGCGTCGGCAAGCGCGGGCCCCGGTGGGGGATCCAGCAAGGGGAAGTCCGGGCCTGCGCCCCAGCAGTCTAGGAAAAGGGCTGCCTGGGTGAGGTCCGCGGAAAGGATTTCCGGGGTAACGTGTGGGGAAAAGTGCTGGTAGTCCTCGTGCGAATAGCAACGGACGACGGTACCCGGCGCCTCACGGCCGGCGCGGCCGGCGCGTTGATCGGCGCTGCTTTTCGACGTCGACACCGTCACCAACCCACTCATCCCGCGCTGCGCATCCCGCTTGGGTACGCGGGATAGCCCGGCATCGATGACGGTGCGTACTCCCGGCACGGTCAGCGAAGATTCCGCGATGGACGTCGCCACCACGATGCGCTGCTCGGAGGTGTAGAGCGCGGCGTCCTGCTCCTGCGTGGTCTGACGGCCATGGAGCGGAAAGACGTTATGGCCACTCAATGCATCACACACTAGGTTGACCTCACGCACGCCGGGGACAAAGACCAGCGTGGACTCGTGCTGTTGTGCGGCAACCTTGGCCACGCCTTTCCAAAACTCCCGATCACCTGCAGCACGCCCCGGAATCGGTTCATAGGAAATATCGAGTGGGTACGTGACAGCCTCAGTGGAATGGATCGGCGCATTCCCCATGAGCTGGGAGAAGCGGGAGGCGTCGACAGTCGCGGACATGGCGATGACGCGGAAATCCTCACGGAGCTGCGCCAACTCCAAGCACATGCCGAGTACGAGGTCAGTATCGAGCTGGCGCTCGTGGACCTCGTCGATGGCCACGGCGGAAATCCCTTCAAGCTCCGGATCCCGCAGCAGGCGGCGCAATAAGACGCCGGGGGTTACGAATTCAACATCCGCGCCCTTCCGGGAATCACCGCGCACCGCATAGCCGATGCGCTGGCCCGACAACTCCTGAAGGCGGTTTGCCGCCGCACGCACAGCTACGCGGCGCGGCGCGGTGACGAGAACCTTGCCCTCTACTTGGTTAGCCAGCGCCGGCGGAACGAGCGTGGTTTTACCCGTGCCGGGTGGGGCCTGGACTACGACGTGACCGGCGGAAGGCAGAGAGTCAATGGTCTCTAGGACGGGAAGTCCTGTGCCGATTGCCTTGAGATCAAACATCGAGATCTTGGCGCTCCCACCTATCTTCGTTGTCTTCTAGCTTGCGCACCACACGACCTGGTTGGCCCAGCACCAGTGACTTATCTGGGATATCTGTGGTGATCAGCGTGTTCGCGCCAACGACGCAATCCTCGCCGATTGTCACGCCAGGCAGGACCGTAACATTGGCACCAAACCACGTGTTATCGCCGATGCTGATAGGCTTCGCAATCTCCCACCCCTCTGCTCGCATCTCATGATCGTTGGCAGGATGCCCCACGGTAATAAGCGAGCAGTTCGGGCCGATCATGACGTGATTGCCGATGGTTACAGGCGCCTGCGCCAGGATCGTCGCGCCAAAGTTGATGAATACGTCTTTTCCGATGGTCACATTGCAGCCATACTCCACGTTGAGCGGCGCGTGCAGCCCGGGAACCTCGGACTCGGGCGATAATAGCTGCCGCAAGATTTCCTTCGCGCGCTCTGGGTCAGTGTTGTGCAGCTCGTTGAGCTCCTTGACCAGCAGGAAGCCACGGCGATGTTCGGCGCTGACCTCTTCGTTGACACCGGGCATGAACCACTGCCCGCTGGTCATGCGCTCAAAGGATCCGTGATCCGCCAAGTTCTCCTGTGACATGGCAAAAGAATAGACATGTTGAGCGGATTTGTCGATTGCGTCGACACATCGGCGTAGGCTCAGAAGTTGACACGTTAACAAAGTGGGAAAGGCATTTTTATGGCAAAAATCGGCATCATCCTCGGCTCCACCCGCGACGACCGCGCCGGGCTGGCCATCGCCCAGTGGGTCACCGATCTCGCGCAGGGCCGCGACGTGGACTACGAGCTCATCGACCTCAAAGCCTTCGATGTTCCGATCCTTACCTCCTCCGTCATCCCTATGGCGGCAAACAAAAAATACGAGGATCCGAACGTGCAGGCCTGGTCCGATGCGATCGATTCCTGCGATGCCTTTATCTTCGTCACCCCGGAGTACAACCACTCCGTGCCGGGCGCGTTCAAGAACGCCGTCGATTCCCTGGGTGCCGAGTGGGTAGCCAAGCCGATTGCGTATGTGGGCTATAGCTTTAGTGGCGGCATCCGCGCGGTGGAGGCGTGGCGTCTCATCATGGCTAATTTCTCCATGAAGCAGCTGCGCACTCAGCTCGATATCTCGCTGAATACCGACATGAAGGATGGCACCTTCACCCCGGCCGACTTCAAGATCGAGATCGTGGAAAACATCTGCACCGAGCTGGAAGACGTCCTATCCTAGGGCGCATGGAAAAGGTAGCAGTTGTCACAGGAGCATCGTCGGGGATCGGGGCGGCGTCGGCAAGAGCATTGGCGGCTGACGGTTGGCATGTTGTCGTCGGTGCGCGTCGCGTAGAGCGCCTTGAGGCCCTCGCGAAGGACATCGGCGGCGAGGCGTACGCCCTCGACGTGACCTCGGAAGAGTCCGTAGCCCAGTTTGCCTCCCGTCTCGACCGCGTCGACCTCTTGGTCAACAACGCCGGCGGGGCAAAAGGCTTGGAGCCCCTCGTGGAGACCACTATCGATGACTGGCAGTGGATGTACGAGGTCAACGTCCTCGGCACTGTCCGCATGATCCAGGCTCTCATGCCGAAGCTGCGGGGCGGGCTCATTATCAACATGGGCTCCGTGGCTGGGTGGAACGTCTACGAAGGCGGTTCCGGTTACAACGCTGCAAAACATGGTGTGCGCGTGATTTCCCGTGCACTGCGTATTGAGGAACACGGCGTTCGCGTTACCGAACTTGACCCAGGCCGTGTAGCCACAGAAGAGTTTTCCCTCAATCGTTTTCGGGGCGACACCGAACGTGCCGCACAGGTGTATGACGGCGAGCTCAACCTCACCGCAGAAGACATCGCTGAGGCGGTGCGTTGGGTGGCCTCCCTGCCGGAGCACGTCAACATTGACACCATGACCATTAAGCCGCGCACGCAAAGCTAAATTACCTGTTTCGCTGCAGGTGAGATGCCTCTTATAGTGGCATGTGTTAGTGAAAACGCATGTGAGTATGGGGGTGTTAAGTGGCTTTCAGCGCCATAGTGGCCTTGATGGGCGTGTGGTTCGCGGCGATGGCTTCGCCGGGGCCAGATGTGGTTCAGATTATTCGTTTGGGTGCGCGTTCCACGCGTGCGGCGGTGTGGGCTGCAATAGGAAGCACCACCGGCTTGATGATGTGGACCGTTGCTTCGTTGGCGGGGCTTACCGCGCTGATTTCGGCCCATCCTGAAATCCTTGTGGCGCTGCAGGTTGCTGGCGGTAGCTATCTGCTGTGGATGGCATTTTCTGCAATAAGCAGCGGCATTAAAGAGCGCCGCGCTCCGGCAACGATGAATCCTCAACCGCGCGGGTTCACCCCGGACGGCATCATCAAACTCGGCACGGCGTACCGCATGGGCCTGGTCAGCGATCTTTCTAATCCCAAGGTGCTCATCTTTTTCGGCGCTATCTTCGCCAATTTCATCGATCCGGGCATGGGCTTGAGCGCGAATGTCACGGTTGGCTCAGTGCTGATCATTGAAAGCCTCATTATTTTTGTCGGCGTTGCGTTGTGCACCCGTGCGGTGGCGAAGTGGATGGCAAAGAACTCCGCCGGGGTAGATATCTTTAGCGGAGTCGTGTTTGCCCTGCTTGGCGTCATCATTCTGGCAGAGGGAATTCTTGCGCTTTGAGCTGGGTATGCTGGTCAACATGCTAGAAGTCTCAATTAAGGGAGAATCCATTAAGCTCGGCCAGTTCCTCAAACTGGCCTCCTTGGTCGCGACCGGGGGTGAGGCCAAGGAACTCATCGAGGAGGGGCAGGTCACCGTCAATGGGGAAATGACTAAGCAGCGCGGAGCAACGCTGACGCTTGGCGACGTCATCTGTGTCTCCGACACCTGCGCCCGCGTCGTTGAAGACGACGACGATTATTTTGATGAGGCCACCGCCGATGATGACTTCGACCCAGAGAAGTGGAGGAACCTGTAATGCCCGCTTTTGAAGCTGAAGTAGGAATGCCCTACTGGATTACTCTGGCCAGTTCTGATGTGAAGGCCTCCGAGAAGTTTTACTCGGCCGTGCTGGGCTGGGAATTCGAAGATGGCATTGCCCGCCTTCAAGGTCTGCCGATTGCCGAAATTGTTCCGGGCCAGGACACCTGGGCAACCTATTTCCTCTCCCGTGACTTGGAGGCAGATTGCGCACGGGTAGAACAACTCGGCGGCAAGATTCTTGCTTTGGGTGCCCCGCTGGCGCTCGTACTCGACAAGTCCGGTGCCATGTTTGGCTTGACGCAGCCGGAGCTCGACCGATTCGTTGCTGGCGGTGAGCCGGGGACCCCGGTGTGGCACGAGCTGACGGTCTCAGAGGATTTTCACTCAGCGCTGGACTTTTATGGTGAGCTCTTTGATTGGGAAATCCGCGGCGATGAGCACTATGCGGTGGCGGAGGAAGAAGGCGCTGCCTTCGCTGGTTTCTGGCACGCGGAGGGTCTGCCGAGTTTCTGGCAAACATACTTGGGAGTGCGGGACATTGACCAGGCAGCGAAGGCTGTGATTGATAACGGCGGAAAAGTGATCCGCGAGCCCCACGATTCACCGTTCGGCCGCCTGTGTCTGATCGAGGATTCCACGGGTGCGACGCTCACCTTGTGCGAGGTTGAGGATGCCCCCGAAGAACCCGTCGAGCTCTAGAGTCACGGAGGTAGTTCTCCGCATTCCGCCTGGCAACGTCTCCACCTACGGAGAGATCGCCAAAGTTGTAGGGGTCGGCGCGCGCTATGTGGGCTGGGTGATGGCGAAAAGCGAAGATCTGCCCTGGTGGCGTGTGGTCAACAGTACCGGCCGCGCGCACACCTCCGCTGCCCAAGACCATTGGGATGAAGAAGGTATCCCACACCGAGGGGACCGCGTGGTCCTTTCGGAGTGCGGTCTGGATGCAGCGGATCTGGGAGGCAGCGCCACTCTCGGTGACGGGATCGTCTGAATACCTCTTTGGGATAAGCCGGGCTATTCCTTTGCTACTGCCAGTTACATCATCCGTCGTCTTAAACGACGGATCTTGTCTAGAAGGGGATTTCCTCACCACCTTCGGATTCCTTCTTCTCTGCCTTTTCTCCATTGGCGTGAAGTTCAGCTGCTTGTTGTTCTTTGTCTAGTTCAGCTTTAAGCTCTTGAGCCTCACGATGCTTCCTGCTGCGGAAGCCTTCAATATCTTGCGCCACAGTTCGTGCCCAGCGCTTGTTCTTAGGAGCTAGTGGCCCGGACGGTTCCGTGATTGCCCACGTGCCATCCTCGAAAAGCCAGACCACATCGCCGGTATCCGGGTCCAGGATATAAAAGGCCCGTCCGTCGGTCTTCATGTTGTGGTGATGCTGGCACAACGCGACCATGTTATCCGGATGCGTTGGCCCACCATCGGCGTAGTTAATACGGTGGTCTAACTGGCATAGCCACGCAGGCATTCCACAGCCGGCTGCACGACAGGTTCCATCGCGGCCCTCAACATATTTGCGAACCAATGTGGCTGGTCCGTAACTATTAGAGGCTTCCGGCTTGGTGCTCAAGTCCCTTTTCGTTACAGCTTGTGCTGGGATATTGTCTACCTGCCAGCCGTGCCCTTCTACAAACATTGGGGCGTCCTCTACATCGTCGGCCTTATACGTGTGGAGCACTACTCGGGCAGCTTCTGGTTCTATTTTTCCAGTTGTTAGAAGGATTAGTGCTTCTGCCATCGACACCTCATGCTTTTCAGCAGCTGCCTTAATGGCCTCATGGATGATGATTCCAACGCTGCTATCCACCTCTAGTTCTATGGTGGCGCGTTGGTCGCGGGTGAGGATGGAATATCGATTCTTTGGGCGCGTGTCCTCCACGGCGATGGAGTCATCATGCACTTTGACAAGATCGCGCATGCGGCGACGAATCTGTGAGGTGGTAGGAAACGCCTGATTGGGTTTTGTAGGTGTAAGCCAACGGGCCAACGAAGCATCAATGGCAGCCACGACCTCTGTAGAAGGTTGGCCGAGTTTAGCCATGACCTGGTCGATGGCAATCAAGGCGGGTAAGTCCAGCAAAAAATCTGCATCTTGCAGGGCCTTGAGCTGGGGTAGCTCTTTCAGGCGGTAAATCCCCATGATTATGCGAGCGACTGCCCCGGCTGCTTTACCCGTCTTTAGCCCAAGGCGCATGCACGCTGTATCTGAGTCCTCGTCCAATGCAGGAAGGACGCTAGACCAAAACTCGTAGTCTGCTTGGCGTATGGCCTTACCTTTCATGCACACTGGGTCGTTCGGATTGGAATGAGAAAAATAGGAAACAACAACGTCTGTAGCGGAAGACACGTCAACCCCCTCTTTGCTAGAGATAATAAGAAGGTTCGAACCCCCACTGTCCGAAAACCCGTTCGAACCATGAGTTTATCCTGTACTCCTTGGGAAGTCCATACCCTGGCAGAAAGTTGTGATTAGAGAGGAAAATGAGACTATTGATGTGGAATGTATAGATCCAACGTGGAATCTGTCGATGCCCTGTGGGCTGTTGAGAGATCTATAGGGAAAGCCATAAATGAAATGACTGTTCGAACTCTGGTGTGAGAAGCCGGCGTGCTGCAACCCTAGGGCGGTGTGGTTTAAGTACCAATCGGGATTGTTGAAACTGTGACTTGAGTTAATCTATGAAAGTGCTTAAACTCCGTTCCCTTATTGCTGGTCTTGCTCTAGCGACCGTCGCTGCGCCGTCCGCTCAGGCTTTGACCTTTGATCCCGGAAAAGTCCCACCACGCACTCAAATGACCGTGCGCTATGCCGATGGAAACTCGGTCTCCACCGGAAATGGGCACGAGTCTCGGCCTGCGCTATCCCTCGCGAAGCTGTACCTAGGAATGTGGGTCCTGAAATATGGCGCGCCGCAGGATAAAGCGCGGGTGGAAAACATGGTTCGCTTCTCTGAGGATGGCACCGCTAGCGATTTGGAGCGGAAATACCCGCAGGCCATACCTTCCATCATCGGGGAATACCGCTTGGGGGAGACCCATCACAACGGTTACTGGGGCAATACCACGACGTCGACGGAGGATCTCGCTCGCTTTATTGGGGTGATATCTGGTGACCCAGTTGCTGCACCGCTCATGAAAGGCATGGCGACGGCAGCGCCTACGGCATCTGATGGATATCGTCAGGACTTTGGTACCGCGCGGATTCCGGGCATTATTGGAACGAAATTTGGGTGGTCGGATGACCGGCAGGTTCACGCTAGTGCCTCTTTCGGCCCTGGGTATAGTGTGGCGGCAAATACCTACGGATCCCCCGCGGATCTCACCGCGGATGTGCTCGGCGCGGTGGAAGTTTCGCCGCAGGGGCCGAGCTTGCCGACGCCCCCTCAAGATCTGCGCGATAGGGCGTGTGCGGAGCTGAAGCGCGCTGTGCCTAGTTCATCGCACGTGTGCTGATTGGTCATGAGGAAAGCTAAGTTTTCCCTATGCGTAAGGCCCTGTCCATTGCGGCCATTGCTGTTGTAGCTTTGACCGTTGCCCCGTCAGCTTCGGCGAAGAGCGACCAAACCCGTTCGCTCATTTCCCCTGGCACATGTACCACCATCACCAAGTTGGCAAACGAAGGAAAGCCGGTCCAGGATCCGTCGATTCTGCACGATGCTGATTCCGTTCCTTCTTACTTCCAGAGCGGCGTGCTTAAGTACACCCGTATTGGCGAAACGACCGCAACAGCTACCCGATGCGGAAACGCGGGTGGTGTTTTCGAACACGTTGGCCATACGCCCCGATTTTCCGGTGAGAAAGAAAGGCCCAGAGAGCACAGACCGTGGAACTATGTGACGGGTGATCTGTTATTTCTCCCCGTGGCCGGGGCTATGGGGTGAAGATTTCCTCGATGCGGCACGCAAAGGCTGCGGCCAGCTGAAACGCCAAAGGGAGAGAGGGGTCGTAGCGACCCTTCTCGATGCTTATGATGGTTTGCCGGGAAACCCCCAGGCTGTCAGCCAACTTCTGTTGTGGCAGGCTGCGCTCTTCGCGCAGCTGTTTGACCCGGTTCTCCACGTTTAGGCCTTCCCGCCATTTGCGCAGGCTGTAGGTGGCGGCGAAGGTGATCATCAGAGAGGCCCCGAAGTAGATGGCCAGCATGGATCTGGTCACGGAAAAGTCCCGGAGTACCGAAACGACACCGAGGACACCCACCAAAACCAGGGCCGGGTGGAAGGTGTCTTCCGCAGCGTGTGTGTACCAGTGGTTCTCAATCGATTCCTCGGCCCACTCGGCAACGCCTGCAATAGTGTTGCGGTCGACCATCAGCCCCCAGGCTGCGACACTTGCTACAGGGGTGAGGTAAGCGGTGAAGATGCTGATAGCCAATAGGGGATTATCGCTGAACTTCGTGAGCGCAGTAATGGACGCAAAGATTCCGCAACCTGCGGCCCCACTCGTTCGAACAGGGCTTAGGGGGCCGCCAGTCAACGGCGTGGGCAGAGGAAGAGGCCACCGATGTTGTGGGTATGGCACGCCTGATGGTCGCTGATGTTACGCGCAGGTTTGCCCGTGATTCGCGGAGAAACTCAACGGAGACACCCATTTGGCCAGGCCCTTAACTGTGAGAAGCGGATCGAATAGCGGAGTTCTCCGCTAGGAGGTGTAAAAATTCCTCTGGGTCTTTAACCGTCAAGCGAATGGGTCTTCCGATATTGCGGTGTAGGAGGATATTTGCAGAACCGGCATGGAATGAAATAGTGCCATCCAGGAAGTGAACCCCAAACGTTTGGGATTCGAGTATGGGGCCCGAGGGAAGGATCTCCGCCCCCTTCAGAGATTCCAAACGAACGTTGCTAACTGGAATGCCAAGAACTGAAATCCGAAGGATTTCATCATTCAGCAACACCCCGACATTAAAGAAAATTGCCAGAGACACTAAAAGACCGCATGCGATAAAGGCGGTTTGATCTCTTCTGGTCAAGAAGTAGACACACAATAAGAGTACTGCGAAGATAAGTACGATCCGACTAAAATTATATCCAAATACTCTTGATCGATAACTTGAACCAGTCATGAATACCACTCAACTTCCTTCCAACTATCTTCATGGGTAGTAAGGCGAAAATCACCACTGTGAGCATCGTGAGGGAGAATGAGGTAATTCCCATGAATAAAGCAATTCCCCCGTGCAAAAACACAGCTGCCAAGATCGCCGTAGATTTCCATTTGTCGGATGCGAAAGTAGCTGCAGCTATGTACAGCTCAACCGCAATAGTGCCCCAAGTGAGAAACGTAATAAAAGCGGGGCTCGCTAAAATCGGAGCAAAGAGGATTTGCCTGAGCCCAGTGAGCCCGAAGAATGGAGAAATAAGGTCATAATAGACTTCAGTCCCATTTGCCCAGTTGTCTACTCTAATTTTTGCGATTGCCGCATTTGCATAAACAAATGCCACCTGAACTTTAAACAGTAAAAATGAATAGAAAGCTAGAAGGTAGCCAAGCCGACGTGTCGGGAATTGCTTGATGATCCATCTTGCCAAACCGAGGGTCAAGCAGAAGATACTCGCGATCAAGCCAATCTGATCGCCTCCGTCTGGAGTGATTGCCGTATTGTGTAGAGAGTAGAAGATCCACGCTACTCCAATAGAGGATGCCCCCAATATAGATGCTAAGCACAGTATCAGGCCTATAACTCTTGCAGCTTCGGGATGATCGCTGAGGATGAAGAACAAGGAAAGCTTGTTTATCCCTTCGAACACTGGATTGGGCACTTCGCCTATAAACCGCGGGGGAACTAGTTTATCCCCGGGCGTAAAAAGGAGTGTGGCACCGGCGCAAGCCGCGAGACCCGACCGAAAAACTGAGAAACTAGGGCCAATTACATTCGGCAAAAATACTTTAGATTTAAGGCCTGCTCGCGCAGTGTACGTCAATTCTTGCGAATCTGACGGCGATGATATCTTCGTCAACATAGCTCCTATACATGAAATCAGCGGGCTTAGTTTCTAAGAGTATTATTTCTCCGCACAAACTTGGGCTTCTCGTAGTGGAATGCACGCTAAACTTGTCGCCACCTTCTACCTTTGCTTTCTGCAAGCATCTTGTAGGGGTGGCTAGGTCGGCACATGAAGTCCACTGTTCATCGGAAAGTTGGCTCTGGAGAGATCCAACTTCCACGCCTTGAGCCCGTCCCTCTCGATTTAGTCCAAAGAAATTCACCCAGCGAGAAGTCGGTAGGTGCGAGAGTGGCAAACCATCCTTGCTCCAAGGAGTTACCAAGGGCTCTTGGGCGCTTCTAGTGAAGAAACCCCACCCTTGGGGGAAAACATGGCCTTGTATACTTTCCCATTTCGTCCCCTTCCAGGGAGGATCGAACGCCAATGTAGGTAGTGCTGTAAACGTCATTGTTAAAAAGAGCACTGAAAACACGAAACTCAGGATGTAATGGGAACTCCTCCGCAGAGGCACTGCTGTCGATGATCTATTCCCTGAGATCACGGGGCGTAAGTCTCCGAGATCGCTGTAACAACTCGCTGACGCTCCAGACTTGCCTGCTCCTCGGAAATGACAGCCCTGGACTCAGCGAGCTTAACCTTATGATGGACAAGCGCATACGTCTCAATATTTACGGCCGCACCGTAGTTGACCAAAACAGCGACGGCCCAGGCAAAAACGTATGCGCATTGTGGGGATGCGTTTGCGTCTGAATTGTTTAGGTCATTTCCAAGGGACTGGGTAATGAGATCGCTTCCTCGTTCGAGCGCCCTTTCGATCCGATAAGGGTTTCCAGTCGCGATTTCATTGTTGAAGCCCTCTACAAAACCAGGCTCCATGGACTCAACCTGGGTCCTCACCTTTAGGTGAAGTTCATCATCCTCGCGGGATGCCTCCTTTTCTTTAGCTAATGAAGCGTAAATGGGATCTTTTAGGTTCTTTGCGAGGATCTTAGCGTTGGGGCCATTGCCGAAAAATATTTCATCAAAAGCATGGTCCGTTTTTGAAGTATTGGACGATTCTTGTGCTTGGTTTCCCAAACCTCTGGACATTTCTCCAGTGTGCCGCGTTGTTACCCTCCCTTCGTCGTCTTCCTTATTCCATGCATCCTGGGCATTGGCTGTTGTCCCTGCGAAGACTGCGCTTGCAGTTACAAGGGCAAGACCGGTGAGACGTTTTCTGTTCTTCACTTAAAATCTTCCTTCATGAATGCGGTGTGAGAAAGGGAGGTGTAGCCCCGAAAAGCTTAAGGTGACTCTACCGCAATTAGGTTTGCAAAAGGAATGATTATTCAGAAAGGTTCTCAATTCGGATTGCTGCCTTAAGGTCCTAATGTGTGTATAGAGTACAAGGTGGCGGATGATTTCCCGTACCGCGAACAGCTTGATGCCGCCGTAGCTGAGTGGAACGATGCTCTCGACGGTAAGGCTTCTCTGAAGGAAGTAGCGCCGTCCGAGGCCGATGATGACACCATCGCCATCATCTACAAGCCGGAGCCGAACGGTTACGTCCAGGGTACGGCCTACCCGGACCACGGGATGCTCTTCATCAAGGCGGCCACCGCTCAATACCCAGAGGCGCTTCAGGGAACCATCGCACACGAGCTCGGCCACATGATGGGGGCGGGCCACTCCTGCGCCCACGCCCTCATGGCCGGCGCAAACCAGAACCCCATTTCCTATCACGTAACTCCGCTGGACGCCGTGGCTGTCCTGCAGGGGCAGTTTGACTAATTCAGCGCAGGCTGGCTGAGCCGGGCGAGTGCGAGTAGGTATCGTCCGCCTTGGCTAGGCGGTGGGCGCGAAGCCCCAGGGTGATGACGATGGGGTAGAGGATGAGCGCGACCACGATGTACTGCGTCACCATCTGCCACGTTTCATCCCACATGTAGTTCCACGCAAAGTGGAGGCAGAAGGAAAGAAAAAGCGCGCCTACGCCCACTCCGAGGCGCCACCACCACGTTTTGTGGGCGGCGTAAATAGCCCAGCCGATGCCAAAGCCCGCGATGGCTGTCAGTGACATGTGCAGGCCTGGGCCCGCCCCAAGGGGGAGGCCCCCCAACTGCAGCAAGCCCAACCAACTCAACGCCGGGGGCCGGAAGGGGCCGGGGGGGGGGGG
>NZ_CABTZR010000048.1 GCF_902489365.1 uncultured Corynebacterium sp.
ACCGGGTTGACGGCGGAGCCCTTGACGGCGTCGTACTTCTCCTGAGCCTCTTCGTACTCCGGAAGGTCGTAGCCGGCGGCCTGCAGCTCAGCGATGGCCTTCTTGAGCTGCACCAGGGAAGCGGAGATGTTCGGCAGCTTAATGATGTTGGCTTCCGGGGTCTTGGCCAGCTGGCCAAGCTCAGCCAGGGCATCGGAGACCTTCTTGTCACCAAGGCGCTCCGGGAACTGGGCCAGGATGCGGCCGGCCAGGGAAATGTCGCGGGTTTCTACCTCGATGCCCGCAGTGGAGGCGAAGGCCTCTACGACCGGCTTGAAGGAGTAGGTCGCCAACAACGGCGCCTCGTCGGTACGGGTCCAGATAATCTTTGCCATGGTTCTCCTAAAGAAGTTGAAAACTGTTCAACCTCACAGGATACCTGTCTTGCTTTCTCGCCGTGCCGGTCCCCCTGTGACTCGCGCCACTAGTGGGGGAAGTCTGTGTACTTGGCACAACCTTTCCGGCTGGACTTACGAGCTTGGCAGGGAAAGCACTAAGGTCTGCCCCCGTGAAACCGATGAATACCCGTATCCAACGCCGTCCCGTCCCGCGTCAGACGGAGATCTCCGCAACGCGCCGCACCATCGTCATGGTCGCCATGGCGTTGGGTGCCTTCGCCATCGGAACCACGGAGTTCACCTCGATGGGCCTTCTCCCGCTCATCGCGGATGATTTCGGGATTACGGAAGACACGGCGTCGGTAGTCATTTCCGTCTACGCGCTCGGCGTCGTCGTGGGTGCGCCGGTCATCGCAGCACTCACGGGTAAACTCCCACGCCGCCGCCTCATCATCCTGCTCATCGGCTTCTTGCTCGTGGGTAACCTGCTGACGGCCCTGGCCCCGAACTACGGCGTCCTGCTGGTGGCGCGCTTCATCGCGGGTCTGCCGCACGGCGCATACTTCTCCGTAGCTAACCTGGCGGCGGTCTCGATGGCGCCCCCTGGCCGCCAAGGTTTTGCTATGTCGATGGTGGGCATGGGCCTTTCCGTTGCCACCGTGATCGGTGTACCGGCAGCCCAAGCCCTAGGCCAAGGATTGGGCTGGCACGCGGCTTATTACTTGGTTGTGGCCATTGCGGCCTTAACGATGGTGCTGCTCTTTTTCCTCTTCCCGCACATGACGCGCATGCCGGAAACGGATATGTTCACTGAGCTCGGTGCCTTGAAGAATAGCCAGGTCCTGCTCACCGTCTTCCTCGGCACCGTTGGCTTCGGCGGCATGTTCGCCGTCTATACCTACATCACGTGGACCATGACAGACGTCGCCGGCATGGACCCGAGCCACACGTGGATTGTGCTCATGGCTTATGGCATCGGTATGACCGTCGGCAACGTCGCCGGTGGCTGGCTGGCCGATCGCAACCTGGAGTTCGGCATTATTTTTGCTCTCATCTGCATGGTTGGTGTGTCGGTGACCTTCTATTTCGTGGCGCACAGTGCGTGGGCGGGCACGATTGCCTTTGGCGTCCTGGCCTTCTTCGGCTCCATCCTTGTGCCTTCCCTGCAGCTGCGCCTGGTCAACGTGGCGGGGGATGCGCAGACCCTCGCGGCGGCGTTGAATCAGTCCGCCCTCAACATCGCCAATGCGGCGGGCGCGGCCATCGGTGGTGCAGTCGTGGGCGCGGGCTACTCCTATAACTCCACCGCGCTGGCCGGTGCGGGCCTGGCGGTGGCGGGCTGCCTCACCTGGGCTATCACCATGTGGGACAAGCGCCGCCTGGGCCCTTCCGTAAAGATCATCGAACACCGTTAGACTGACCGGCATGAGTTTCACCATCGCCTCCGTCAACGTTAACGGCATCCGCGCGGCCTGCAAACAGCGCAATGAGAACAACCCGGGCATGAACGCGTGGTTGGAGACCACGCCGGCCGACGTCGTTCTCATGCAGGAGGTGCGCGCCAACCCTGAGCAGACCCAGAAGGCCCTGGCCCCGGCTCTGGAGGCCGGATGGAACCTGGTTCAGGCCGAATCCGCCGCCAAGGGCCGCGCGGGCGTGGGCATCCTATCGAAGCATGCGCTTGGCGACGTCTCCGTGGGCTTCGGCTCCTTCGCCGAATCCGGCCGCTTCATCGCCGCCACCGTGGAAGGCGTGCGGGTGGCCTCTTTGTATCTGCCCTCCGGTGATACCGATTCCCCGAAGCAGGATGAGAAGTACCTGTTCTTGGATGAGTTCTCTGAAGTTTTGGATGAGATGGCCGCGGCCTACCCGGAGGCCGTCATCGGCGGTGACTGGAACATCTGCCACCGCGCCCAGGACCTGAAGAACAATAAGGCCAACGAGAAGAAGTCCGGCCACCTGCCGGAGGAGCGCGCCTTCATGGACCGCGTCTTCGGTTCTTTCCCGGATGAGCAACCGCAAGACAAGAAGGGGCTTGGGGACTGGCTCGGCGTGGTGGACTATGAGACCAAGACCGCGTGGGAGGCGGCTGCGGATCCGCAGTGGTTTGACGTCGCCAGGCGCCTGCACCCCGAGGCTGAGGGGCCCTACACGTGGTGGACGTACCGTGGACAGGCCTTTAACAACGATGCCGGGTGGCGCATCGACTACCAGGCGGCCACGAAGGCCATGTTGGAGCGTGCACAGCGCACCTGGGTCGAGAAGGCGCCGACGGTGGAGGAGCGCTGGTCTGATCACTCTCCGCTTCTGGTCGAGTATAAGTAGCCGAATACAAGTAGTGGTACGATAATCCCGTCTTAACGTCCTTTTCTATTTCGCAGGAGATGCTCATGACCCGCGCAATCATCTACTTTGTCCTCGGCGCTATTCTGCTTGCCCTGGGTATCTGGTGGTGGACCATCGTCGGACCGTCCTTTGCCTTCCTTGGCCCGATCGTCCTCCAGGGCGTTGGCGGCGCGTTCATGGTGGCTGGTTTCGCCGTCATGATGGACGTTATTAGCCCGACCTCCCGCAAGATTTAACCGACGCAGCGCCGCCCCAGCGGAGGCGGCAGAGTAGAGTGGTCAACCATGACTGACTCCACTTCTGCATCGAACTCCGCTTCTCGAGTCCTCTCTGGCATCCAGCCCACGGCGGACTCTTATCACCTGGGTAACTACCTCGGAGCGCTCAAGCAGTGGATTGACCTGCAAGACTCGCACGAGGCTTTCTACTTCATCCCGGACCTGCACGCCATTACGGTGGAGCAGAACCCGGAGGAGCTGCGCCACCGCACCGTGGCGGGTGCTGCGCAGCTGATCGCATTGGGCATTGACCCGGCGAAATCTACCCTCTTCGTCCAATCCCACGTCCCCGCGCACGCGGAGCTGACGTGGGTTTTGCAGTGCCTGACCGGTTTTGGTGAGGCCTCTCGCATGACCCAGTTCAAGGATAAGTCTCAAAAGCAGGGCCAGGATCGCACGTCGGTGGGCCTATTTACCTATCCGGTTTTGATGGCCGCGGATATCCTTCTGTATTCCCCGCACTACGTGCCGGTGGGGGAGGATCAGCGCCAGCACCTCGAGCTCACCCGCAACCTGGCGGAGCGCTTCAACAACAAGTACGGCGAGGTCTTCCGTGTGCCGGAGGCCTTCATTCCAGAAGGCTCGGCCAAGATTTATGACCTGCAGGAGCCAACGGCCAAGATGTCGAAGTCGGGGGCAAACCCGAAGGGCATCGTGAACCTGCTCGATGCTCCCAAGACCTCCGCCAAGCGCATCAAGTCTGCGGTGACCGATGATCTCGGAGTGGTGGCCTTTGACCGCGAGAAGCAGCCGGGCGTGTCCAACCTGCTGGCCATCCAGTCCGCGCTGACGGGGGAGAGCATCCCGGATCTCGTGGACAAGTATGCCGGTCAGGGCTATGGCCACCTCAAGGTCGATACGGCCGAGGCGCTCGAGGCCTTCACCACTCCGCTCAAGGCTCGTTACGACGAGCTTATGGAAGACCGCGGCGAGCTCGAGCGCATCTTGGCCCAGGGTGCCGAGCACGCCACGGAGATCGCCACCCCGCTTGTGGACAAGGTTTATGAGGCGGTGGGGTTCCTCCCCGCGCGTCGCGGCTGAGTTGGCTAGCATGATGAAGACTGTGTAGAGGTTTCTGTAATTAACTTTTAAGGGGAAGGCCAGTGGCGCCAACGACTCGACCTGATGAGAAGAAGACCGATGACTACGGCATTGAGCGAGCTCACGCTGATGAACCGGGCGCGGTAGACAAAGTCCGTGAGAAGTCCGGCTTCATCGACCACATTATGAAGATGCTGGACCGCTACGGCAGCCAAGGCGGCAACCAGTTCGCGGCCGGAATTACGTATTTCTCGGTTCTGGCTCTCTTTCCCATCTTCATGCTCACAGTGGCCGCCGCCGCTACCGTGCTGGCGAACCGCCCCGACCTCATGCAGCAGCTGGAGGAGCAGATCACCAACGCCGTATCGGGTGATCTGGGTAATTCGATCACGGAGCTCCTGCATACCGCGATTGAGCAGCGCGGCGCCATGTACGGCATCGGTGGCCTGACCACCCTGTGGTCCGGTCTGGGCTGGATGAATAACCTGCGCATTGGTATTTCGGCGATGTGGATGCAGGATCCGACTGACGCCCCGGGCAACTTTGTGACCAAGAAGCTCAGCGACCTGCTGGGACTCATCGGCCTGCTCGTGGCCATGGTTATTGCCTTCGGCGTGACGGCGGCGGGCTCCTCCGGACTGACCCAAAAGATCTTCGAGTGGGTTGGTATCGAGTCCTTCCCTGGCATGGGAGCGGTGCTTGTTATCGCCGGTATCGTCATCGGTCTTATCGCTAACTTCCTGGTCTTCTGGTGGATGGTGGCCTTCCTACCGCGCACGAAGGTGCCCACCAAGTCCGGCCTGAAGGGTGCGGCCATCGGCGCGGTGCTCTTTGAAGCCATCAAGCAGTTGTCCACCGTCATCATGTCGTCTGCGGCGGGCAACCCGGCCGGTGCCGTGTTCGGCCCCGTGATTGTCCTCATGGTGGTCATGTACCTGGTGTGGCGCGTCGTGCTGTACGTTTCCGCGTGGACGGCCACCACCGAGGAATCCCTTGAGCTGCTGGTCCCGCCGGTTCCGGATCAAGCGGTTATCCGCGTCCGCAATGAGATCCGCCGGGGCCCGAACCCGGGTGTGACTTTGGGTGCTGGTGCCGCCCTCGGCGCGGCGGCCGCGGGCGCATGGGCCTTGCTGCGCCGAAAGTAGGCCGATGCTTCCAGTATCTTTCGCTCCGAACCTGTACGAACACTTCACTCTGGATTCGCGCGCGACCTCACGCGAACTTAGCGTGCAGCTGGCGGCTGCCGACGCCCGCCTCGAAGGCCTCGGCTTCCTCCCCGAGGATTCGGAGCGCGAAGAGCTCGCCGTTGCCGCCCGCATTCTCTGCGAGCCTTCTTCCCGGGCAAGCTATGACCAAAAGGTAGAATCAGGCGCCCGGCTGACCTGGGCGCAACTGGAGGACTACGCGAATACCGGCCGCTGGGACGAAAACCACCACGCTCCCGCGCTCACTGCGCCCGCGTACGACGCCCCGCGTGCGACCCCCGGCACCCGCGTGGCTTTGGCCGTCATCGACTACGTCATTGCGGCGATTGGTGTGTCCCTCTTACTTAGCGTCGGGGTGTACAACTCCACTCTCAATGAGGTCTGGCTCACCAGCTTCTCGGGCATCATCACGGTGGCCTATTACATCTGCTTCGAGGTCCTCGTAGGGGCAACGCCGGCAAAGCTGATTGCTGGCTACACCGTGCGTGATGTCACGACGCACGAGAAGCTCACCTGGCAGCAGAGCATTAAGCGCAATTGGTGGCGCGTGGCCTCCCTCGTGCCGCTCATTGGGCCGCTGATCGCCTTCTTTGGTGCCCTCTACGTGGTGACCACGATTGGCCCGAAGAACGCGCTTCGCGGCCAGCACGACATCATGGCTAACGCCGAAGTAGTGAAAAAGTAGCAACCACTACCACGAGGAGGGCGACGAGGCCCGCCACCAGCCAGCCGATCCAGCCCTGCGAGTCCCCAAAGGACGAAGACTGCGCAGCGGCCTCCGAGGTGGCGGGAGCAGCAGGCGCGGCGGGCGCTTCGCTTGGCTCCTGCGACTCCGAAGGTTCCTGCCTCCCAGCCGCGAAATCATCGAGCTGCCCCACGCCGTCGCCGGGCGGGACGTCGGAGGCTTCGTCGAGAAGCATCTGCGCCTGTTCCCACGCGCGGAAACCATGCTCAACGGTTGTGTCGAGGAGGACCGCCTGCAGGCGACGCCCATCGCGGTTGATCGCACCGACGAAGGTGTGGTGCGCGTCCTCGGTATAGCCGGTCTTGCCGCCGATACCATCCGGGTCGTTGAGGAAGAGGCCGTTGTCGTTCCAGAGCTCATAACCGGGCATCTCGCCCCAGCCGGGAAACTCCACGTGCTCGGTATCGACGATGCGCGCGAAGGTGTCGTTGGCAAAAGCCGCGCGGTAGATCAACGAGATATCCGCCGCGGACGTCGACATACCCGCCGCGTCCAGCCCGGAGTAGCTCGCCGCCACCGTCGAGCGCGTGCCAATCTCCTTCGCCTTTGCGTTGACCTTCGCGAGCGCCTCGTTATCCCCGCCGATGGTCTGCGCGAGGGCGTGCGCGGCGTCGTTTCCGGAGGCCATGAGCAAACCCTGCAAAAGCTGCTCCACGGTATAGACCCCATCGGGGCCGAGGCCGACGGCGGAGCCCTCGATGGAGGCGTCGTCAAGCGTGGCGGTGATGCGTTGGTCCAGGGGAAGCTCCTCGATGACCACGAGCGCCAGCAGCGCCTTGATGATGGAGGCTGGGCGGTAGCGCCCATTAGGGTCCTTCATGGCGATGATCTCGCCGGTGTCCAGGTCACTGACCATCCACGCCGACGCCACCACGTCCTTATTGACCCGAAAACCGCGCGGGGCGGTCACGCCGCACGCAGCGCCCTCAACCGCGGGCAGGGGAGTGGGCGCGGCCTGGCCGGGAGCCAACCGCTCAGAGGTGGTCGTCGGCTCCTCGGGGACGAGGGAATGTGGGCAAGAGTCAGTATCCGGCGCGGTGGTGCGCGTGGGCGATGAGGACTCTTGCTCCTCTGCAAACGCCGGTGGCGTCGCGGCCAAGGCGAGGGCAGTGAGGATCGCGGGGACATGTTTCATAGCGTGCTTAATCCTAGACCCCGCCCTAGGATGATCCTCATGCATGACGCACCACTAATTAGCCCAGAGAACAAAGACTCCGGCGCCGAGATTTTCGCCGGCCTGCCCAAGGTGACGCTCTTCGCGCCGTTGCCCACGGATGCTTCCACCCCAGAGGAGCTCCGCGCGGCCACGCACGCTGTTGTGCAGGCGCTTGCCGACGACCACGTGGTCTACGCCGAGCTCCGTCTCCGCCCCAGCGCCTTCCCCTTCGACGCGGCCGAGGCCCTCGCCGCCGCGCAGGAAGGACTGGACGTTCCTGGAATCGATGCCCGGCTTATCGTCGAGGGCGATGCCAGCGAGGCCGCGGTTGGCGTGGCGCTGACCGAGCTGTCCGCGGCTGAGAAGCTCCGCGCGGATTTCATCCCGTGGGAGCGCGATGTCGATTCTTATGAGGATGCCGTGGCGGCTGTGCACGCCGGCGCGACGCGCCTTGTGCACGCCACTGATCTCGTCGATGATTTCGGTGCCGACCTTGACGGCGTTCGCCCGGGCAAGGCCTCTGCGTGGGTGCGGGATCGCCGCATCGCGCTGACCTTCGCGCCACTGGAGGAGCTGCCTGCAGATGAGCTGGCTGATCACCCTCTTCCGCTGCTGCAACAGCTCGGCTTTACCTGCTCGGTCGCGGGCGAGAAACTCAGTGACGTCTTCTTGGCCCTGAGCGAGACCTTTGGCTATGGGTTGGAGGAGTTCTTCGACCTCACCATCAAGGCGGTTGAGAACTCTTTTGCCAGCGAAGAGGACCGCCAGCGCCTCATCGAGCAGGAGATTCTGCCCGCGTACGAGGAGCTGGCGGATCCGGAATTCGCGGAGGACGCTTCCGAGAAAGAAGAAACTGAGTCCTCCGAGTAGAAACTAAAAGCGGGAGAAGCGCTTCGTCAGCATGTCTTCCAGGCCCTTCCAGGACTCCGCGTGCTCGGTGTAGGGCTTGGAGGGGACGTAGCCTGCGTGCTCGGTGGATCCGAGCATGTAGCCCAGGTAGTCCTGGAATCGCGGGTTCTGCAGCATGTAGGAGTTGATGGAGTCATCCCCGGACCAGTCGGCGGCATCAGCGCAGACTTCGTAGCAGCGGCCCATCTGATCCGTATCGACCGCCTCGGGGCCCTTTTCAATGTCACGCACGACGCCGTTGAAGTTGTACTGGTTATCCGGGTGGACCGTGACTTCCAGCTCACCGGCGTTCGCTGCGGCAACGACCTCTTCCCAGGTGGAGACCTTGGCCAAGTCGTGGTCGTCATTTTCCATGATCCAGCGCACGAGCACCTTGGAGCTGGGGAAAGTGAAGATCTCGCCCCACTTGCCCAGGAACACCGGCTTGCCGTTGAGGTAGGTGCGCAGGGTGTAGACCGTCCTTTGGTCGGCGGTGATCTTTACCGGGTCGATACCTGCGGCTGCCCACGGGGAGCTGTCATAAGGATCTGCCGATTGCGCGGCGGCCTTGCGCTCTTCCTCGGCCTTTTTGCGTGCTTCCTCCGCCGCTTCGGTGGCTGAGGAGATGCGGGTGGCGGCGCTCGTGGTTGCATCCTGGGCGAAATCAGAAGAAGGAACGACCTTGACCACCTTGTCGAGGTCTTCGATGACTGCGCGCCAGTTGCTGTGGATAACGCGGCCCACGCCGGACCACTCGCTCATGCCCTGGTCGCCGGCGTAGTGATCAGCACCGCGGGCAGGGTTGCGCAGGATGGAGTGTGAAGCGAAGAAGATGACGGTGTGCTCGGCGCCGCCGACCTCTGCCAGCGAGTGCGCAATCTCCAAGCAGCGCGCGACCGTGGAGACGTTCTCGTGGCTCGGGCGGCCGGCGAGGTACTTCGGCATGCCGACGAGGTCGTACACGTGCTTCTTTTCAGGAACCACGCGGTCCGCCGCTTGGGAGTTGAACACTTCCCACTTGGGGTGATCGAGCAAGTCATGCTTCGTACCAGACTCGAGGAAGCACAGCAGTTCAGCTTCAGTTTTAAAGAGCAGGACAGACTCATCATCACCAAGAAAGGCCTGCCACTCGGAGCCGTTCTGGCGCCACTTTGGCGCCCATAGGGTATAAAAATCGCCCTCGGAAAGGGAGAGTTGGATAGGGACAATAGCGCGGGTGTTCATGGGGAAACAGTCTACCCTGTGGGTCTCCAGAAGCCTTTGAAAGCCATCCCCATGTTGTTGGTGCGCAATGGATTGGTTTGCACGGGGCTTCCGGCCTCCACCATCTGCCCGTCGCCGGAGTACATAGCCACGTGCCCATCCCACACGATGAGGTCACCGGCCTGTAGTTCCTCCGCGCTGACCTGTCGGCCCACGGTTTGGCTTTCAGCGGTGCGCGGCAGTTCCACGCCGGCCTGGCGCCACGCCCATTGGGTGAGCCCGGAGCAGTCGAAACTACCGTTGCCGGTTCCACCCCAGCCATAGGGAGTCCCCACCTGGGATAGCGCTGCTTGTGCTGCGGCCTGTCCCCGCGTGGTTGCCCCGTTCTCCGCCGCCGGGGCGACGAGCGCGTGGCGCGCCGTGCTTTCCTCCTGCGGGCCGCGAACAGACGGACGTACCGCGCGCTGGCCGATGGGAACGAGGGGAGCCGCCGCCTGTAGGAGTTCGCCGGCTAAGTGCTTCAAGCGCTGCAGTGCCTTGCCAACGTACTCCATAGCGAGAGCCTGCAATGCTGAGCGCGCTGTGGCCTGTGCCGCCGGGTTCGGAATAAGCAACCCCAGAGCTATAGGTAACCCGCGCTGGAGTAGCTCCAAGCCCAGTCCGATGAGTTCCTTGACGGCCGCTGAAATTAGTCCGCGCGCGGAATCCAGAGCGGAGCGGGCCGTGGAGAGATCCTCAGTGGCCTGGCGGGCGGTATCCAAGAGCGCTCGCGGATCACCGTGCGCTATCTCCGCGAGGGGTCCCGCGACAGTGAGATCGGGCACAGTGGGCAGGGAGACGTCGGGAAGCTGCGCCGGCTGCATCCGCGCAATCTGAGCAATGGCTGATTCCAGCATCACAGACCTCCACACGCGCTCGCGAGGGCACTATCGGTCTCCTCGGCTTCCCGCGCCATGCGGAAGCTGGACTCTGCTACCGCTCCGGCATCTGCTCTGACCTGGGCAAGGCGTGCGGTGAGATTCTCCATGGCGGCGTTGAACGCACTGCTAAAGCCGCCCACGACCGGTTCTACCGGTAGCTCGGGAGAAGGAGTGGGGGAGGCCTGAGAGACAGCGGCAAGCTCGTGGGCTAAGCGGCGAGTGTGTTCAGTATCAATGGTGAAAGTATCGAAGCTAGTCATGCCCTATTAGACTTCATCGCCCGCTGATCGGTTCCCGACCAATTCTTATACAGTGAAGGACATGGATATCCACGTAGTAGACCACCCCCTCGCCACATCCCGGCTGACCCTCATGCGCGATGCCCGCAGCGACAACGCTGCCTTCCGCGCTGCCTTGCGAGATCTGGGCACCATGCTCGTTTATGAGGCGGCGCGCGACCTGCCCGTTGAGCACTTTGAGTGTGTCACTCCCGTCGCCACGGCCGACGGTACCCGCCTGCAGGATCCGCCGATCATCGTGCCCATTATTCGCGCTGGCCTGGGCATGATTGATCCGGCATTGTCCATGATCCCGGATGCCCAGGTGGGCTTCATTGGCATGGCGCGCGATGAAGAAACCCACGAGCCGGTGCCTTACCTGGAAGCCCTGCCGGAGGATCTCAGCGGTCGGAGTGTCTTCGTGGTTGATCCGATGCTCGCCACGGGTGGTTCCCTCCTGCACTCCCTGAAGCTCCTCGCGGACCGCGGCGCTACCGACATCACGGCAATCTGCATGGTGTCCGCGCAGCCGGGCGTTGATGCGCTGGCTAACTCGGGCTTGCCAGTTCGCTTGGTCACCGCAGCGATTGATCCCTCCCTCAACGAGGACGCCTATATCGTGCCGGGGCTGGGTGACGCCGGCGATCGCCTCTACGGCCCCCGCAATATCGACCTGTAGCGAAACCGTCGAGCAGGACAGACCACTCAGTATATCTAGCGCGTGACCTGCCCGACTAACTGAACCGCATGGTCTAGTTGTAGACTCTTCCCAAGAGGAAACCACGGAGGAGGAAGCAATGATCTCGGACTACGTCAGTGAGTGGTTCAGCAACCACCGTGCGGAGGTCATCGCGTGGCGCCGCCATATTCACCGCCATCCGGAGACCTCTAATAACGAGGTAGAAACCACCCGCTTCCTGTGCCGCACCCTGCGTGAGTATGGCTTGGAGCCGCACCTTTTCCCCGAAACCGGCCTCATGGTGGATATCGGGCCCGATACGGAACTCGGGCGCTTGGCCTTCCGCGCCGATATTGACGCGCTTCCCGTCACCGAAGTCACCGGACTCGAATACACCTCTGAGGTGCCCGGAGTCATGCATGCCTGCGGGCATGATATGCACACCACCATTGCGCTGGCCACGGCCTGCGCCTTGGCGGACCTTAATCGCGAGCATCCGCTAGATTTCGGTGTTCGTGTCATCTTCCAGCCCGCCGAAGAGGTGTGGGTGGGCGGCGCCACCGACGTCATCGAGTGGGGTGCGCTCGAAGGCGTGAACTCCATCTTTGCCGTGCACGTCGAACCAAAGCTGCGCGTCGGACGTATCGGCGTTCGCGCCGGGGCCATTACCTCGGCCACCGATGTTGTGGAAATTAATGTCTCCGGCCCGGGCGGGCACACCTCGCGCCCGCACTTGTCGGCAGACGTCGTCTATGCCCTGGGCAAGCTGCTGACGGACCTGCCGGGCTTGCTCTCGCGCCGCGTCGATCCACGCACCGGCACCGTTTTAGTGTTTGGCCAGGTGAATTCGGGTTATGCCCCGAACGCGATCCCTGAGACCGGTTCTGTGTCCGGCACGATGCGCACGGCAGACATCGGCATTTGGCGCGACATGCAGCAGCTCTTCTCTGAGTTGGTGGAACAGGTGCTAGCGCCCCTGGGTGTGGAGCACGAGTTGGTCTATCACCGTGGGGTTCCGCCCGTGCTTAACGACGACGTCTCTACCGCCCTCCTCGCCAGCGCTGCCCAGGCCATCGACCCGCAAGCCGTGGTTCAGGCCCCGCAGTCCTCGGGCGGCGAGGATTTCTCCTGGTACTTGGAAAAGGTGCCCGGCTCCATGGCCCGTTTGGGCTGCTGGTCTGGTGAAGGCGAACAGCACGATCTCCACATGGGGGATTTGGCACCTGATGAGCGGGCTATCGGCGTGGGCGTCAAACTCTTTGGTTCCGTAGCAGAACAGTTCGCCAACGTGGAGGATTAAGCGCCTAAGCACTACACTGTGACAAGGATTTCCCCAGAGTTCTTATAGGCAGAATTTTAAAAAAAGGAGCGACAGTGTCACAGGAAGCCCCCCGCATCGTAATTATCGGCGGTGGCCCCGCAGGCTACGAGGCTGCGACCGCCGGCGCCAAGTACGGCGCGCACATTACGTTGGTTGAGGAACAGGGCCCCGGTGGCTCCTCCGTTCTCTTGGACTGTGTGCCCTCGAAGTCCTTCATCGCTGGCGCCAACATTCGCACCGACTTCCGCCGCGCGGACGATATGGGCCTGAACCACCAGCTCGGCTCCCTGCAGCTGAGCCTGGAAGCGCTCAACAGCCGTGTCCAGGCCCTAGCCACGAACCAGTCCCGTGACGTGCGCGCGGGCCTGGAGAAGATCGGCGTCAAGGTCATTGATGGTCGCGCCGCCTTCTCTGAGGACCAGCATGGTGTGAAGGGCGCAGCGCACAAGGTTGATGTCACCCACAAGGATGGCACTACGGAAACCCTCGACGCGGACCTCGTCCTCGTTGCTACCGGTGCCACCCCGCGCATTCTGCCGGGCGCGCAGCCGGACGGCGAGCGCATCCTCACCTGGCAGCAGGTGTATGACCTCAAGGAGGAGCCGGAGCACCTCATCGTGGTGGGCTCCGGTGTGACCGGTGCAGAGTTCGTCTCCGCATTCGCGGAGATGGGCGTGCGCGTGACCATGGTGGCGTCCCGCGACCGCATTCTGCCGCACGACGACGCCGACGCTGCCGACGTCCTCGAGACCGTCCTGGCTGAGCGCGGCGTGGAGCTGGAGAAGAACTGCCGCGTCGAAACGGTCTCCCGCACCGAGGACGGAAACGTTGTGGTGAAGACCCAGGATGGTCGCGAGATCCACGGCTCCCACGTCATCATGTCCATCGGTTCCATCCCGAATACGAAGAACCTGGGCCTTGAGCACGTTGGTGTGGCTACCACGAAGTCCGGTCACATTGAGGTTGACCGCGTTTCCCGCACCAACGTTGCCGGCATCTACGCTGCGGGTGACTGCTCCGACCTCTTCCCGTTGGCCTCCGTTGCCGCGATGCAGGGCCGCATCGCCATGTACCACTCCCTGGGTGAGGGCGTGTCCCCGCTGCGCTTGAAGACTGTGGCAACCGCCGTGTTTACCCGCCCGGAGATCGCTGCCGTGGGCTTCACCCAGGCAGAGATTGAGGCCGGTGAGGTCGCCGCGCGTACCATCACGATGCCGTTGAACACCAACCCGCGCGCCAAGATGCGTTCCCTGCAGCACGGTTTTGTCAAGCTCTTCTGCCGCGCCACCTCCGGCCGCGTTATCGGCGGCGTTATCGTCGCCCCGACCGCTTCCGAGCTCATCCTGCCTATCGCCGTGGCGGTGACCAACCAGCTCACCGTGAACCAGCTGGCGGATTCCTTCGCGGTCTACCCGTCGCTGTCCGGCACCATCACCGAGGCAGCCCGCCGCCTGGTTGCCCACGACGACCTCGAGTAGGCAGGCTCCAGCTCCGTTCTAGCTTCGGCTCGGCTTTATAAGCCCAGTGTGCTCACCGCATGCTGGGCTTCTTCCATGGTGAACTGGTCTCCGTATTCGCTGGTGAGCTGCTCGAGTAGCGCTGGGCCGGACATCGGCATCATGTCCTGATAGGTCTCCGCCGCCTCGACGGCTTCAGCGTTCCAGTCGGCGTTCACCGTGTCGACGGCGTACTGCGCCTGCTCCGGAGTGAACTTCTCGCCGTACTCGGAGGTGAGCTGGTCATAGAGCTTGACCTTGGAGAAGGCTGCAAACTCTAGGTAATTCTCTGCGGACTCGAGAGCCTCGGCGTTCCAATCCACGTCGATGTTCTCCATCGCATACTGTGCCGCCTCGGGGGTGAATTGTGAGCCATACTCGGAGGTGAGCTGGTCATAGAGCTTGGCCTCGGAGAAAGCCGAAAAATCCAAGTAGTTCTTCGCGGCGCGGAGCGCATTCTTGAATTCCTTGGGCTCGGCGTCGTCAGCAGCGTCGTTATCGCTCTGGGTAGATTCCACGTCGGCTGCGGCGTTGTTGATATCGAGCGTCGGGATGCTCAGCACAGCATCTAGCGATTCGCTGGCCGTGATGCTCGTGCTTGACTCCGGTGCGGCGGTGTTGGTCGGGTCATCGCTGTCAGACCCTCCATTGAGGGCGGCGCTGCCGAGCACGAGAACCGCGACTGCTCCCGCGCCCCACTTGAGGCAGCCGCCTTTCTTCTTTTTCTTCGGTTCTGGCTGCTCCGGGTTTGGTTCCGGGGAGAACTGGGGAGCGGCATAAGGGTTGGACATGAGAGAGAACCTCCTGCGTAGGTGAGAGAAGAGAACTCGGCATGGTGCCGAACACGTCTTATCTTGGCAAGCCCACCGGACATCGCCGCAGGAAATTCGAAAGCCTAGGCGAAGAGAAGAAAAACTAGGAGGTCGCGTAGGCCGAAACCGGGGTGGCGTTGAGATCAAGGCTGACGGGCCGGCCCGCCTGCGGGAAGGCGCGCTGCGGGCACGCGGGGCGTGGGCAGGCGGCACAACCCGGGCCGATGGGGGTCGCCTCAGAAGGGGATAGGTTGAGCGCATCCGCGTAGACCACGCGATCTGCCTGCGCGATATCGCAGCCTAAACCCACGACGAATTCCTTGCGCGGCGTGCCCCAGGCCTGGGCCTGGCCTTGGACGAAGCGCGCAATCCACAAATAAGTGTGGTCATCGGGCATCGAGGCCACCTGGCGCGTGATGCGGTTTGGCGTTTCAAAAGCTCGGTGCACCACCCACAACGGGCAGGAGCCACCACTGCGCGCAAAATGGAAAGCAGTGGAGGACTGGCGCTTGGAGATATTGCCTGCGCGGTCGGTCCGGATGAAGGAGAAGGGAACACCTTGGTGGCCGGGTCGCTGTAACGTCGCCAAGCGCTGCGCGGTGGTTTCGAAACCAGTGCCAAAGGCCGTCGCGATGACGTCGATGTCATAGCGCGTTTCCTCCGCAGTGGCGAGGAACTGGGTATAAGGCATGGTCACGGCGGCGGCAAAATACTGCGCGAGGCCCAGCGTACCAATGGCTTGTGCTTCTTCGCCAGGTAGTTCGGCGACGAGTTCCGCGCAATGCTCCGGGTAGGCCAGCAGGCAGTATTGGAGGGCCATCTCAAAAACCAGCTGGGATTCCGTAAGTCCCGCGCGCAGGTGCAGCTCGCGATTGTGGAAAGTGCGTCGGCGCGGGGACGAGGAAGAAAAGCGCGTCGTGACACCGAATTCATCCTGCAAGACGGAAGCCAAGCGCCCGCGGCGCAGAACTCGGTCCCCGAGCGAATCGGAAAGCTCCTCGGCGGCGATGTCGAGACTGTGGACGTAGTTGTGCGCGTCATAAAAGAAGTCACGCACAGCTTCGAAGGGGCCGGGTTCGGTGGGGGCGTGCGCGGCGGCGTCGACAAGCCGGGGCACGAGCTCGGGGAAGCGCCCGCTGAGATCGGTAAGAGTAGCCTCAGGTGCCTCGGGGAAGAGCTGGCGCAGCTCGGCGAGCGCACGCAGGTCACGGTCCCCGGCGAAGTAGGTGGCATCAACACCGAAGCGCTGAGTCAGCTGCATGAGGACGGTGACGGTGAGGGGGCGCTGGTCATTCTCCAGCTGATTGAGATAGCTGGTGGATAGCCCCAGCTGCTTCGCCATAGCGGCTTGGGTGAGTTTGCGTTCCTTGCGTAGTGCGTGGATTCTCGCCCCCGCGTAGTGCTTAGTCACCGTCTGTATCCTCCTAAAAAGCCGCCCTGCCTGGGGATTCCACAAGTTTTGCAAGGAACGCAAATTCCTGCAACAGATAGTCACAGTTTACACATGTGGCAGGGCGCACGGGCTGGGGTTAGTGTGATTCCTATCGCAGCCGTTGTTGTCTAGGAGGAAAACCCGTTGATTAACCACGAAGTACGTACCCACAAGTCTGCCGAGGACTTCCCCATCGAAGAGCACCTCGCCTACAAGATCGCCAAGGTAGCCGCCGATCCCGTCGAGGTTCCGGCTGAGACCACCGAGATGATTATCAACCGCATCATCGATAACGCCTCCGTGGCTGTTGCCTCTGCCACCCGCCGCCCGGTGACCTCCGCCCGCGTTATTGCGCAGGCCCACCCGGTGCCGGAAGGCGGCGCCACCATCTTCGGCGTGGACGGTAACTACTCCGCCGAGTGGGCAGCCCTAGCCAACGGCACTGCCGTGCGCGAGCTGGACTACCACGACACCTTCCTCGCCGCCGAGTACTCGCACCCGGGCGATAACATCCCGCCGATTCTCGCCGTGGCACAGCACAAGGGGCTGACTGGCAAGGACCTCATCCGCGGCCTGGCTACCGGCTACGAAATCCAGGTCAACCTGGTCAAGGGCATTTGCCTTCACGAGTGGAAGATCGACCACGTGGCGCACCTCGGCCCCTCCGTCGCCGCGGGTATCGGCACCATGTTGAACCTTGACGTCGACACGATCTACCAGGCCATCGGCCAGGCTCTCCACACCACGACCGCCACCCGCCAGTCCCGCAAGGGCCTCATCTCCTCCTGGAAGGCTTATGCTCCGGCCTTTGCCGGCAAGAT
>NZ_CABTZR010000049.1 GCF_902489365.1 uncultured Corynebacterium sp.
CGCACCCCAGCGGCGAAGTGCCTCCACATCATTCGACTCAACCCCGTTGTTACCCGCAGTGAACTTGTCGAAGCCACGGGACTCTCCCAGCCGACGATTACCCGCGCCACTGCCACACTGCTGGGTGCTGGACTGATTCGCGAGCGCACGGATTTGACGCAGTCCCGCGGCCGCGGGCGCCCCACCGTGCCCCTGGAGGTAGCGGATAATGATTGGATGCTGGTCGGCATTGCGGTTGGTACCGCCTTTACCCACATCGCCTTCTTCGATACCAAGGGGCGCACCCTCCGCGAGGAAGACGTGGCTACCCCGGTGTCTCGTCTGAGCGCAAGCGATGTCATCGAGCACATCATCGCTGGTGTCAATCGCCTGATGACCGGCCTGGATCGCCGTTTGGTTTCAGTCGGCGTGACCACCTCTGGCAGCGTCAACAAGGCTGGACGCATCACTGCCCACAACCTGGGCTGGGACGAGATGGACATCGCTAGTCGTCTGGAGTACCAGTTCGGCGTTCCGGTTGTCGTGTCTTCCGTCATCCCTGCCATCCTGGGATCCGAGACGCAATCCGCGGAGCTGGGCGCGGAAAAGCCCGTCATGGTGCTCTACGCGGATGACTCCGTCGGTGCCGCGCTGACCGTGGGGGATGAGATTGTGCAGCTCGAACTCGACGGGGCTGACGCCTTGGCCACGCAGGCGATGCTGAATGAGACCGGCGGAGACTCATTCCCAGACGTGGTGGCGAATGCTGATGAAGAAACGCGGGTGCTTCTCGACGACCGCGCGCGCTCCCTCGGGGCCACCGCTGCTGAACTTTTAACGCAGCATAAGCCCGATACCCTCGTAGTCGCCGGCGGCGCCTTCTCGGATGATCCTGCGGCCCCGAAGCTCTTTGCTTCTGCCGTGCGCCAGGCCACCGATCACCCGGTGGAGCTGCGCATGATTCCCTCGCACACCGAGATTGTTCGCGCCTGCACCCGCGCTGTGGCGCTCGATCCGCTGCTGCGCGTGCCCCTGGAGCTCGGCCGCGAGGCGAAAGCTGCCTAAAAAGAGATCGAATTGATGCCCGTAAAAAGGTGGGCCCTGAGCCCGAGGCGCTGCGCGCCGGTGACGAAGTCGGGCCGATCATCGAAGAAGTGCGTGTCCTTGGCCTGCGCGCCGAGGGCATCGACGGCCACGAGGTAGGCCTCCGGATCTGGTTTAGCTACCCCGATATCGCAGCTCAGCGTCACGGCGGCGCATTCCTGAAGCCAGGTCTGCGTCTGGCGGATCCGGGTTCCCAATACCGCCGGCACATTCGCCAGGATGCCGACGCTGTGGCCTTGACCGATGAGGTTTAGCACCGCACGAACTACCTCCGAATCGGCGACCAGCAAGCGCTCAGTGTCCAGTTCGGTCGCGTGGCTGACGTCAAAGGAGGCCAGTTCAGTCAGCGCGCGGATGCGCCCCCAATATTGCGAATCACTCAGATGTCCGGCGTCATAGGCGGGGCGGAATTCTTCATAGATGGACCAAAAGTGCTCCGGGTCTGCGGGACGGAGGTAATCCTCCAGCTCAGCGTTCCCAGCGGGCCGCATGAGCACGCCGTAGAGGTCGAAGAGCAAAGTGGCCATGCGCCCAGTGTAGCCAGACCGCAATGGCGCCAGTCAGCGTGCCCGCCACGAAAAGCGGAAGCGACAGCGTGCCATGCGCCCACAGCGTCGAGGTGGCCCCCACGAGGAATAGCCCGCCCACGCTAAACAGGGAGCGGCTCAGCGCCGTCGCCGCAGCGGCGGCGCACAATAAGAGGGCAAGCCCTGCAAACGGGCCGAGCATCACGGCGAGGGCGAAGAAGAAGGTTCCGAGCGCCATATTCGTTGCCGCCAGCCACATGCCGCCGACCAATGCAATCGCTAGCCCGGCAAGGGCACCGCAGATGAGCATGAGGCGCGTTGTAGTCATAAAAGAAATTCTCCCACCAACCGCAGGGGGCCGTGGGAGAATTCGTGCAAACTATATGGCTTCGTTACCGTTGCGCCAACGAACCATCGACGCGCAGCAGGCCCGAACCGTCATTGCCCACCAGCTTGAGCTGGTCAATGATCTCAGACACGGAGGACTCCTCCTCAACTTGCTCCTCGAGGAACCAGTTGATGAGACCACGGGAATCCAGGTCCCCAGCCGCATCAGCGGTGCGGGCGATCTCCCGGATCTGCTCCGAGACCTTCTGCTCATGCGCGAGGGAGGCCTCAAAAGCATCAAGCGGGGTGGCGGCCTTGACGGAGCCGACCTGGATATCCTCCAGCTCCACGCGGTAGCCACGGTCCAGCAGATGCTCGGCGAACTTCTGCGCGTGCTCGCGCTCTTCCTCTGCCTGCTTGAAGAACCAATCACGCATGCCCGGGAAAGAAAGATTGTCCATCTCATATGCCAGCTGGGTATAAATCAGGGCCGCGCCGTGCTCGTTGTTGACCTGTTCGTTGAGGAGGGTTTGCAGTTTCTCATCCATAAGAGTTAATCCTTTCGTGTGTTTTCCCCACAATACAGAAAAACTCAGGAGGCGCTAGCAAGGTGATCTTAAGCAAAGTCGCACGTCATAACACTCTTTCTGGTAGGTTTACCTAACCCAAATCAGAAATTCTCTGATAGCGCGCGAGGCTCACACCGTCGAGGCCGCGGAACTCCACCGCTACTCCACGGCTTGCGTACTTGCTTTCCACGGACTCGAGTACCGCCACGGTCGAGGCATCCCAAATATCGGCCTCCGAGAAATCCACAATGATCTTGTCCACCGGCAGGGTGTAATCGAAGGCGTAGACCAGATCGTTCGAGGAGGCGAAGAAGAGCTGGCCACGCACGGTGTAGACGTTGCCCTCCAGCTCCACCGACACGAGGTGCGCCACGCGGCGCGCAAAGGCCACCGAGGCGGTGAGGACGCCGAGAATCACACCGACCGCCAGGTTATTCGTGGTCAAGGTGCCAATCACCGTCACGAGCATGACGAGGGTTTCGCTCAGAGGCATGCGGTGAATCGTGCGCACCGAGCGCCAATCCACGGTGTGGAAAGACACCATGAACATGACCGCCACGAGAGCAGCCATGGGGATTTTCCCTACGGTATCCCCCAACACGAGGATGAGGATAAGGAGGAAGACGCCGGCGAGGAACGTCGACAAGCGCGTGCGTGCCTGGGATTCCTTGACGTTGATCATGGTCTGGCCGATCATCGCGCACACGCCCATGCCGCCGATGGCCGCGGCGAGCATGTTGCCGATGCCCTGTCCTACGGATTCGCGCGTCTTATCGGAATGGGTATCCGTGAGGTCATCGACAAGCTTGGCGGTGAGCAGGGATTCCATGAGACCGACCAGCGCCACACCGAGTGCATAAGGAAGGCAAAGGAGGAGAGTGTCCTTCGTCCACGGCACATCCGGAATAATGAAGCCAGGCAGGGAGGTCGGAAGCTCACCTTGATCCGCGACGTCGGGAACCTGCCACCCAAAAATCACAGTCAACATGGTGACAACCACAATCGCCATGAGCGGCGCAGGGATTACCGTGGTAATTCGCGGCCATACCACCATGATCAGCAGGCCCAAGGCGACGAGGACATACACCAGCCACGGCACGTTCCACAGATGGCTCAGCTGCGCGGTGAACATGAGGATACCCAGCGCGTTGACAAAACCCAGCATGACGCTGCGGGGGATGAAACGCATGAGCTTGGCGACGCCCAGCACGGCCATCACCACCTGCAGAATTCCCGCCATCCAGATGGTCAACAGCACGTACTGCAGGCCATGCTCGTGTGCCAGCGGCGCGATCACCACGGCGACCGAACCCGCCGCGGCGGAAACCATGGCCGGGCGCCCGCCGGTGATGGCGATGGACATCGCCATGATGACGGAGGCGAAAAGCCCCACCTTAGGGTCGAGTCCGGCGAGGATGGAGAAACTTAAAACTTCCGGGATGAGGGCCAGCGCAACAGCAAGCCCGCCAAACACTTCCTTACGGAAGCGGGCGGGCGAGCTAAAGGCCGCGCGGAAAGAACCGGCGGAGGCTTCTGGCATTAATGTCCTTCCTGGAAAGAGCCATCGCGCGTGATGACCGGCAGGACGGACCATGCGAAGTTGATCCACTGGTCGGTCTTCTTCCACGAAAAGTCCGGCTCAAAGATGGTGGTCGGCTTTGTGTAAATTACCGCGGACTTGACCTCGGACGCGGTCTGCTCAAGCAGGTTGACCACGAGGTCGAGGGTCTTGCCGGAATCCGCCACGTCATCAACGACGAGGACCTTTTTGCCCTTGAGCGAGTCCGTATCCAGCTGCGGGTTAAGGAGAATCGGCTCCGGGAGGGTCTCACCGATATCGGTGTAGAACTCTACGTTGATAGCGCCCATCTCCTTGACCCCGATGGCGTAGCCAATAGCGCCGGCTGGGATCAATCCACCGCGGGCCACGCCCACGATGAGGTCGGGGAACCAGCCCGAATCAACGATTTCTTGGGACAGGAAGCGACTGGCCTCACCGAAGACCTCCCACGTCAGGTTCTCGCGTTCCGGGTTCCACCACTCCGGGGTGCTCATCGTCTAGGTCTCCTTCGCCAGATTGTGCATTTCCCTCAGTCTAATCATCAACCTCAACGGAACGGAACCTCTGCCACCGTTCGCCGCAATTTGCGGGTGCGCAGCCGCTCCGGATTCTCCGCCAAGGCCTCCACCGCGCGCACCGCGCACATGACGTGGGCCTCCTTCGAATTCGAATAAAAGGCCTGCGCTTGGGCGGGAAGCTTGGGCACGGCGTGCAAAGGTAGATCGGAGACCGACAGCAGCGTGCCGTACGGGATGCGGTAGCGGTAGCCGTTGGCGGCCAGGGTGCAGGATTCCATGTCCACGGCCACCGCGGTGGAGTGGCGCAGCCACTCCCACAGATCGCGGGAGGTGCGCCACTCCCAGTTGCGATCATCGGTGGACAGCACCGTGCCGGTGCGCATGAGCGAATTGTCTTTTCCATAGACCTCGTCGACAGCGGCCTCCAGCATGCGCTGGATCTCCGGGATGGCGGGAATCGGGTTGCTGGTGGTGACAGTGCCGTCGAGGATGTGGTCTTCGCGCTGGTAAGCATTGCCCAGGATGAGGTCACCGATGCGCATGCGGCCATCAAGCCCTGCGCAGTGGCCGATCATGATCCAGGCCTCCGGGCGCAGGACTGCCAAGCAGTCCGTGATGGTCTTGGCGTTGGAGGGGCCCACACCGATGTTGATCATGGTGATGCCATCGCCGCCGGCGGTGATGAGATCAAAACGTGGCATCTGATAGCGGGAGGTGAGGGTGAGCTCGTCGACGTCGAGAAGCACCGCGTCATTGGGGTGGATGGTCTCCCCCGTGGGCAGCACGAGTGCGGTGTAGCGGGAGTCTTCCCGCGCCAGTTCGCGCAGCCCGAATTTGACGAACTCGGTGGTGTGCATGGCGTAGTTGGTGAACAGGATGTACTTCTGCACGGTGTCCACCTCGATGCCGGTGTAGTGCTCGATGCGGGCGCAAGCAATGTCGAAGCGCTGCGCACCAAAATGGAACAGTGGTTTTTCCTTGCCGTGGAAAGCCTTCCAGGCGCCGTCCACGATTCCGTCATGCACCGCATCGAGGGTGGGCCGGGGGATGTCGCCACGGTCCTGGGGAATCTGTGTAATCCCCCGAATATATTCCGGCGGGATGCGCTCATCCGATTGACCGACGTAGAGATCGCACGGGTAGTTGTTGGTAAGCCGCGTGAGCTGCTCTGTCAGGTAATCACGAATCAGCCATGGTTTGGATATCACCGCCGAGTAGCGGCCCTCTTGGTCCACGTAGCCGAAGGGCTCGGAGCGGTCGATAGGAGTCCACTGACGCACATGCACGGTGATCTTGGGATACACCACGTGGCGGTAGGCATCGTGGTCCCCTGAGGCCAATGCTTCACGTGCCAGCGCACAGGAACTGTCATAGAGCTCGCAGAGACGAGCAACCGCTTCGTTGACGGAGTGGACATGCTGCAGGTCGGTCATGCCCGCGAGTGTATCCATGAAAGAAGCCCGCCGCGGTGTGAAGCGGCGGGCCCTATCCCCATGACTAATCCGGTAGCGGTGTGGAGCTCACCGCTGTTCCGCATTAGGCAAGCCTTAGCTTAGTACGAAAGTTGGATAAGGGTCAAGGGTAAACTGCAATCCCATGACCACACTCCCCCTCGGTGCCCGCAGACGCCCACGCGGCGTCTACGAAGACGACTGGTCCGCACGCCCCACCGCCGAACGACCCTGGCCGGTTGTCTTGATCCACGGAACCTGCGACAGCAAGGGGATATGGCAGGTTCTCGCAGACATGCTCCGCGCCGCTGGCTGGGCCACCTTCGCCCCCGACTACGGGACCCGCGCCACCGGCCCCCTGCAGGAATCCGCTCGGCAGCTCGACGCCTACATCAACGCCGTCCGCACCGTCACCGGCGCGGAGCAGGTGATTCTCGTAGGCCACTCCCAGGGTGGATTATTGGCTCGGTACTGGATGCGCATGCACGAGGGTGCGGAGTTTGTACGGCACGTGGTGTGTATCAGCGCCCCCAACCACGGCACGACCCAGGGAGGAATCGCCAGCCCCCTCTTTCGCAGCGAAAGGCAGGAAGAGGTGGCGCGCTCGCTTATCGACGGCTGGTTTGGCCCCGCCGGCATGCAGCAGGTCACCGGCAGCGAGATTGTTGAGGCCACGAACCGCGGCAGCGAGGTCGAACCCGGCGTGAGCTACACGTGCATCGCCACGCGCGCCGACGCCATCGTGGTTCCGCCCAACACCTGTTTCCTCAATGGCCCGAATGTCCACAACGTCTATATCCAGGACCTCGAGCGCCTTGCGATTATTCGCCACGAGGATATGCCCATGGATAGGCGGGTATGCCAGTTTGTCCTCGAGGAACTGGAGCGACTCTAAAGCTCCAGCTCGTCGAGAACCGCATCGAAAGCCGGCCCCACCTGGGTCCGCCACAGCGTGTCCACACGGTCATCCGCGCGTCCCGGCCCTCCGTTGATGGTGGCCACGCGCTTGCCCTGTTTCTTCGCCTCCAGAACGAAGCGGAAGCCGCTCATCACCGCCAGAGAAGAGCCGGCTACCAGCAGGGAGTCAGACTCGTTGACCATCGCGTAAGCGGCGTCTTTCTTGTGGGTAGGAACGGGCTCGCCGAAATAGACCACGTCGGGCTTCAGCCGCGGCGAACCGCACCGCACGCAGCCGGGCATGACAAATTCTTCGACCGCTTCTTGGCTGAGGGCAACGTCGCCGTCAGGGTTAACGTCCTCTTTGTTTACTATCCAGCGTTGCAGATATGTGGGGTTGGCTGTGGCCGCGCGGGCGTCGTAGTCCGCGCGTGTTTCTTCGTACCCGCAGCTCAAGCACACCACGTGCTGCATGTCCCCGTGCAGGGCGATGAGGTTGCGCTGCCCGGCTTCCTCGTGCAGGCCGTCTACGTTTTGTGTGACGACACCCGTAAGGAGCCCGGCGCACTCGAGTTCGACCAACGCGTAGTGCGTGCGGTTGGGGTGTGCAGCTTGCATGACCCGCCAGCCGACAAAAGCACGCGCCCAATAGCGGTGCGAGGCCTGCGGGTCGTGCAGAAACTCCTGGTAGGTCATGGGGCGGTGCCGGCTGAGGGAGCCGTTCGGGCCGCGATAGTCCGGCACGCCTGATTCCGTGGACACTCCCGCCCCGGTGAGGACCATGACGTTGCCGTGGCGCAGTTGATCGGTGACGGCGTCTAGTGCCTGTTGTGGGGGAGTCGGCTCCGCAATCTCGGCAACGACCCGGGAGATGGAGCGCAACGCGGACTGGTGGGCGTGGGCAACAGCGGGATCCATGGTGCCCCAGCCTACGGGAGGGCCTCCTCATAAAGGTGATCCGAGTCCAGTTCGCCATGGCGCGAGCAGCGCGCGTTCCAGCCGTCCGGGCGCACCTGCACCACCATGCGGCGCCCGCACAGCTGGCAATAGCGCGGGACGTCCAGGCCCGCCGCGGCTGCTGGATGGAGGGGAAAGTTTTCACTGAGCGGCTTGCCGGTGTTGGGGTGGAACAGCGGCTCCTCGCCGGCGAGGACGGCGGCGGCTAAAGCTGTTGAGTTTTCCATCAGAGCGCCTTGATGGGCAGGTCGATGCGGCCAAGCATGTCGACGTCCTTCTCAATCTGCTTGCCCAGCGTGGTCAGGTAGTTGCCGGCGATAATGGCGTTGATGCCGCCAAGCAGGCCCTTTTCCGTGCCGTCGTCACCGAGCGAGAGCTCGCGGCCACCCGCAAAGCGCAGGGTTACAGACGGCATGGCCAAGCGGAAGGCAGCCACGGCGCGCAGCGCCTCACCGAGCGGGACCAGCGGGTAGTCCGCGAATGGTGTGCCCGGGCGCGGGTCGAGGAAGTTCATCGGCACCTCGCAGGGCTCGAGCTGGGCCAGCTGGTAGGCGAACTCGGCGCGGTCTTCCAGTGATTCGCCCATTCCGATGATGCCGCCGGAGCAAATCTCCATACCCACCGCGCGGACGTTCTCGAGGGTCTCTTTGCGCTCCTCCCAGGTGTGCGTGGTGACCACGTTGGGGAAGAAGGACTTCGAAGTCTCCAGGTTGTGGTTGTAGCGCTGGGCGCCCATGTCCTTAAGGCGCTGGGCCTGCTCGCGGGTCAGCGTGCCCAGGGACAGGGAAATTTCGATATCGACTTCGTCGAGGATGGCCGGGATGGCTTCGGCAACCTGGGACAGCAGGTTTTCATCCGGGGCCTTCACAGCTGCCACGATGCAGAATTCGGTAGCACCCGTCTTGGCGGTCTTTTTGGCGGCTTCTACCAGCTCCGGAATGTTGAGGCGCGCGGCGCGTACGGGGGACTCGAAAAGGCCCGACTGCGAGCAGAAGTGGCAGTCCTCCGGGCAGCCGCCGGTCTTAATGGAGATGATGCCTTCCACGGAGACGTCCGGGCCGCACCACTTGAGGCGGGTTTGATGCGCGATGTCCGCGATCTCTTCCAGCTGCTCATCCGGGATCTGAAGGACCTGTAGCAGCTCTTCTTCGTTCAGGCCGATGCCCTGCTCCAGGGCTTTGTCGCGTGCGATATCTACGATGCTCATGCGGGAAACCTTACTTGAACACCGTTCAAGTTGTGGTAAATCGACGCACTTTATTGGGCACGGCTACCCTTTAGTCCATGGATTCCACGCTCTACGACGACACCCTCGCACTACTTCAGGAGCTTATTCGCAATGCCTGCGTGAATGACCTCACACCAGACTCCGGCAACGAGGTCCGCAATGCTGATACCTTGGAGCGATTTTTTGCAGGCACCCCGGTGGAGATTCAACGCTATGAATCGCACCCCGGCCGCGTGACCATCGTGGTGACCGTTCCGGGTGACGCAGGTAAGGAGCCGCTGACGCTCATGGGCCACACGGATGTCGTTCCCGTCGACGAGCCCAAGTGGACCAAGCCGCCCTTCGACGCCGTCATCGAAGATGGCAAGCTCTACGGCCGCGGCGCGGTAGACATGCTTTTTATTACGGCAACGATGGCGGCGGTGACGAGGGACGTCGCCAAGCGCGGCAATCACGGCGGCACCCTGGCCTTTGTCGGCATGGCGGACGAGGAGGCCCGCGGTGGTTTGGGATCCATCTGGATGGATAAGCACCACCCGGAGGCCTACTCGGTGCGCAACTGCCTCTCGGAGACCGGCGGTAGCCACCTGCCCGGCGCGCTCGGCTTCAACGTCGGCGAGAAGGGCGCCGGCCAGCGCCGTCTGCACGTGCACGGCGATGCCGGCCACGGCTCGACGCCCTTTGGCAAGGACTTCGCCATCGTCAAGATCGGTGAGGTCGCTCGCCGCATCGCCGCTGCCGAGCCGCCCGTGGCCACGGATGAGGTGTGGCAGGGATTCGTCAAGACCTTCCGCTTCGACCCCGCAACGGAGGCAGCGCTTCTCGACGGCTCCGCTACCGCCGCTGATTACGAAAAATTCGGTAATTTGTCTGCCTATGCCCACGCCTTCTCGCACACGACGATTGCCCAAACCGTCCTGCGCGCGGGTGGTGCCATCAACGTGCTGCCCTCCCATGCCTACCTGGAGATGGACATCCGCCCCTTCCCCGGCCAGACCCAGGAGGAGCTTGATGATTTCCTACGCGAAGCGCTCGGCGATATGGCCGAGGAGGTAGAAATCGAGCACCTTATTACTGAGGACGCCACACAGTCCTCCACCGATACTGAACTGTGGCGCTGCATCGAGGAGACCGCCCACGAATTTTTTCCGGATAAGGAAGTACTGCCGGTGCTGGCGACGGGTGGTTCCGACCTACGCGTGGCGCGCCGCCGCGGCGGCAACGCCTATGGTTTTGCGCTGCACGGCGCGGATCGGGACATGGCCAGCGCGAACTCGCAGCTGCACAGCCACGACGAGCACCTGTACTTGGAGGACTTGGAGCTGACCGTGAAGGCGTATTCTTCGCTGGTCGATCGTTTCCTGAGCCGCTAACGCAAACGTGTAAAAGCTGTGGCACAATGTGGCGCATGAGAAATAAGCTTGTCCTGTGCTCCGTTGCTGCCGCCATCGGCCTGTCCGCTCCTACCGCCTCCGCCGACATGGTGGATGACTACCTGGCCAAGGTTCCGGCCGGCCAGATCTCCTGCGAGCAGGCCACCAAGTACTACACCAACCCGTCCGACTACAACAGCAAGAAATCCCAGGCGCTCACTGCCGCTAACTTCCACCCGCGCGGCGGCGAGATCCGTGACGCTGTCGCCCGCGCCGACGAGGCCATCGCTCGCTGCGGCCTGAACGGCGGCGGGGACAAGACCGCCCCCACAAATAATAATGGCAACAACCAGGGCGCACCGGCCCACGACAAACAGCCGGCCCCAGCTAAGAACGGAAATGGCAGCAACTCTGGTGGCACACAAGCCCCAGCCCCGGCCAACAACGCTTTTCCGACCTTCCCGCTGACCATCGGCGGTTTCACCATTAACGTTCCGGACATCGTGGCCTTCCTCAAGACCCTCGTCGAGGGCACCCCGCTGGCCCAGCTTTTGCCGTAGAAGACTAGAGGAAGTACGTCCCCGCGTGCAGCGCACAGCCGGTATTGAAGGCATGCCGGCACGCGGGGCACTTGTTCGCAACGACGTCGACAAGCGTGTGCCAGTGGCGGCACCGGCCCTCCGCGTCAATCGCTCCTTGGATCATGGCCACGACTCTAACAGCCGCGCCATCGCCCGGTGGGCCGGCGTGATGTCCATGCGCAGGCGGCTCTCCAGCAATTCCGCAGGGAAATCAGCGGGGAGAAGCTGTGCGGGGAAGGGCGGGGTGCGGCGCAGCGCCGCGAAGGCGGCGGCGTGGCGGCGCGTAGTTTCGACGACGATGCCAACGTCATCGGTGGGCAAAGGGGGGACGTCGCCCAGCGCGCTAATACGAGCAGCACTATCCTCAAGGTCCCACGCGGTGGCAATAACGTCGCGAGCAGTGTCCTCATCCACGGACCAGGTGCCGATAAAGGTTTTCTGCGCCCACTCCCCCGGCGCGTGGGCGCCCACCAGGACTCCGGGCCGCAGCTGCCGGAAACCGCTGGCATGGGCGGCGCGCAGGAAGGCATCTTTCTCCGCACGGCGATCCTCGCCGATATCGAAGATCACCGTGTGAAACGCCCCCTCCCACTGGAAGTCGCGCGGCGAACCTAGGTGACGAAACTCCGCAAGGTAGTCACCCACCATGGAATACACGGAACAACGCCCCGCTCGGCGCGAGGATAGGTCGCCCGCGCGCACCATACGGGATAGATACGTGCGCGCACCGGCCGGCGACAGACCCAGCCCAGTGAGGATCGGTGTCAGCACAGGCCCGGGGAGCTCCTCGCGGCGCGCCAACCCACAGAGGTATCCAAAAGTTCCTGGTCCAACGTCAGCCATGCCCCAACCCTAGGGTTTTTATGTGTCAGAAACAAACCGATTCGTATGTTTTGTGGCACACTATGTGGCATGAGTCTCAATCCACGCCTGCTCAACTTCCTCATCCTCGGCGTCTTCGACGTCGGCCTGGCCATCCTGCTATTCCAGATCGTCGATTCCGCAACCAACAACCACGTCTATGCCTACCTGGCCGCCAGCATCGGCCCCCTCGTCGGCGGCATCATCCAGCATGTGCGCCAGAAGTCTTTTTCTGGGATTTCTGCGTTGATCCTTGCCTTCAACGTTGCTGCGGCGTTGGCCACGCTGGTCGGTGGCACCGATGAGCGCCTCCTGCTAGTTAAAGGCAGCGTTGTTACCGGCATTATTGGCTTGCTCTTCCTCGGCAGCCTGGCCCTTGGAAAGCCCCTTGCCTTCTACTTTGGCCAGCGCTTTGGCACCGACGGTACAAAGGAAGGCGTCGCCTACTGGAACGGGTTGTGGAAATACCCGATCTTCCGCGCCTCCCAGCGCTACATCACCATCGTGTGGGGCGTCGTGTTCCTGCTCGAGGCCATCATCCGCGTCGTCGCCGCCTATTCCCTCCCCTTCACCACCGCCTACTGGCTGTCGAATGCGTTGCCCTTCGTGGCCCTCGCTATCTGCCTGACGGCCACCTTCGTCATTGCTGCACGCACCCGCAAGTCCGCGCCGACCCCGGCCTAGCGCGTGAGCCCCCACAGAATCTGCTCGTGCACGCGCGGGTCGTGGGGCAGCTGCCCATGGTCGACCGGGGCCGATTCCACGTTGACCACATCCGCTCCCGGAACAGCGGTCAGCTCAGAGGTCTGATTCGGCGTCACAGTGCTATCCTCCGACGAGTAGATGGAGGTGTAGGTGACGCCGGGCGCGGTGTCCGGCAACTGGTTGAGATTCTCCATGAACTCCGAGCCCTCCAACTGCTGAATGCCGGCGCTGGTACCTACGAATTTGACCACGCTGGGGGCAATTTTGGCTGCCGTGCTTAGCGACGTTGCTCTGCCGCCCCACGTCGTCCCGTGAAAATTCGCGCCGATGGTGACCACGCGGTTCACTTCATCGGGCGAACCGTAGAACTGGGTGAAGGTCTTGGTGTGCAGGCCGCCCTGGGAGAAGCCCACGAGGTTTACTTTGTGTGCTCCGGTGACCTCCCGGATGTGCTCTATCTGCCTGGCTATTTCGCGCCCAGCGGACTCTAGATCCGCAATCCCCTTCAGGTAGTCATAGGCGTTCTGGTAGGCCACGTCCTCGGCGCCATAATCGAAGGCCCAGACGCACATGCCCTGGTCCTTGAGTGTCGGGATGAGGTCGTTCCACTCAGCCGAGTTAGCCGAGGTTCCGTGCAGCAAAACGACCGGCTCGGTAACAGGACCCGTGGGCTGGCAGTCGGGATCGTTGATGTCGAGACCCTGCGCAGCGGAGGTCTCCATGGTTTGAGCATGGGCCGGAACGGGGGCCGCAGTGGCGAGGAGAATAGCGAGGAAGGCACGCTGCAGGAAGCCGTTTTTCATAAGGAGACAGTCTATCGCCGGTCCCTGAGCGTCTACTGTACGGTTCCTGCATGCCTACCGAACTACCAGGAGGAAAGGCTGCTCAAGCTGCTGGAGCGCTTGGGTTCTTTCTTTTGGGTCTGGGCGTGTTTCTTTGCTTCCTCGAATGCTGCGGGCGAATCGAAGTCATCGTAGCTATCCATCAGCGTCCGCAGAGACTGCAGATTCGGATAGATTTCGCTGTGCCACATGTGACGGCGCGTGCCATCGGTGCACTCCTCGTTTTCTTCACCGCCGGTGTGCACCGCGAAGATCACGGTGTCCTGGTAGAGCGGCGCGCCGGAATCTCCGTTGCACGTGCGCGAGGCAAACATGGAGCGCGATTGGATGAGATTATCGAAATCGTAGCCTTGAATCTCCCCAGCGACCTCAGTCTCTTCGACGCGGACCACGGCCTCGGAGGCAAAAGTGTGCATCCCTCCGTAGCCCACGAGGAAGAGCGAGTCATTGACGCGCAGCGGCCGCGAGGGCAACTCGAAGGCTTCCGCGTCCATGGGGTCCGCTTTCAGCAGGGCGACGTCCGACTTCTCTGCTACCGGGGTGGAGGCGAGCACCTTGGCGTTGTCACCGTCCGCCTGCGTGAGACGCAGGTCGCGGCCTAGGCAGTGTGAAGCAGTAAGCCACCAATCATTGCCGATGTACCCCGCGGAGCACTCGCGTTTGCCGTTTCGCCACAGCGCCGCGACGCGGTCATCGCTGGCTGCAACCTTGCTCGTTGCTTGCAAGACCCCCGGCACTTCAGGGGTAGTTACAGAACTGGGGGCGCCGAACAGAGACGAGGTCACCGCCACGATGATGGAGAGCAAAGATGCGAGAATACCAGGGAACACAAAGCGTAACTCTATCAGTGAAAACGCATGTGTGCTTACCGAACACCACGGCAGACCGTTAGGACCTGTAATGAAGCGATTTCTCTCTCTTGCCGCTGCACTCTTCTTTCTCAGCGGCTGTTCCCTCGACCTCGAACCTTCCACGAACACCCCGACGAGTAGCAGTGGGCCGTCGACACGCACAGCCAACACCACTGCCGAGACCGTTGACGAAGGCCCCCGTCCTACCCTTCCTTCCGATGAAGGAAGAGCAGAATTCTTCAGCGGTGGTACCGAAGTCATGGGCTTCACCGAGGCCCCCGGCGCGGCGCAGCCTTCTCCGATGGAGAAAACCATCGCATCTTGTGGAGACCCTTCGCTGCACGAAACTGGAACGACATTCTTCAGCGATGGAACCTCTGGCTGGACGCAACAGTGCTCGGACGAGATGCTGGCTGCGAATCCTCCAGTTCAAGAAGCCGCCGCGGTGTATGAAGCACCCGCCGTGCAGGAGAACTATGTTCATCCCGGAGCGTATTGCAGCGGCGGAAGCGGCGTATCAAAGAGAGGTGTCCCGATGACGTGCGCACCCGCTTCTGATGGCAGGATGCGCTGGCAAAGCGCGTAACCTCATTCCGGCAGTTGAGGGCCTTTACCCTTCTTCCACAACGCAAAGGCGATGCCTCTGCGAATCAGTGCTGAAAGCCCCACGGGTAGGCAGCACAGGAAGGGCAAAGCGATGAGCATCTGCTCGATCCAGCCGAAGAGACCAACCGCCCCGATAACGACGAAAACGGCATCCAGGCGGAAATCTGTAATGAGCTTCCGCTGCATGGGCAGGGAAACAAGGTAGGCAATTCCCAGAAACACGAGTGCGGGAAGAAGCACAAAGACCGCAAGGAAGCCACTCTCAGCATCAGTTCCTTGCGTATCGACGAAAAAGAGGGCCACCAGCAGCCCAACAAGCACGAACTCCACAAACGGTAACCGCAGCACAGGGAAGTCTATAAGCCGCGGTGGCTGGGCGGAAGCGGGGCCGAACATACCGACAGTCTAGGTAAAACCATTTCCACGTGGGCTTCGCCAAAGCTTTTAAGCCTTGCGGAGTGTGAACTCAACAACGTCGACTTCGTCATCCTCAGCTAATCCGGGATAGTGAGTATCAAGCGCTGCGTGGAAGGGGTCATCCACCCGAATGGTTTGTTGCTTTTCTCCGCTTCGATGCGAGCGGTAAGAGCTCTTCCACGGTGAGTGCTTCAAGTCCATTGCTTCCGCGCACGATGCACCGGATAGACGGATCAGTATCAAAAAGCACTTGGCGGCACTTTCGGCGAAAGCACCTGGCCAGTCGGACCGTGGACGGCGACTACCGCTCGGATGGGATCCTCGGGATGACTAGCAGCGTGGTTAGCTAAGGCCGAGATTTCACCACAGGGGCCACCGAGGAAATGGTATGCGTTCAAACCGAGCACGTGTGTTCCGGATTCGGTCAGGAGGGCTGCGGCTACAGTGTGATCTTCCTCGTCATGGAAACGCTGCGCATGTGTCGTGGCTACGGTCAGTAATTCTCGGGCCTGACCCCCGGAAAGTAGACACGTCGGGGGTTAGCTATGCTGCTTGGGTCAGTGTAGCTGATGTGAGTGCTTCGAAGTCATCGGGGGCTAGAAGGCTGCACCAGAAGTGCCGTCTGCGCGTGTTGTAGCGCATGCACCATCGGAAGACTTCTTGGCGGCAGACGATGGGATTGTCAAAGACTTTCCGATCACGCAGGACTTCACGCTTTAAGGTGGCGTTGAAGGATTCTGCTAGGGCGTTATCGGCGCTAGTTCCCACTGCTCCCATGGATTGGCGTACACCAAGTTGGGCGCAGTGGTCCCTAAAGGCTTGTGAGGTGTACACACTGCCATGATCAGAATGGAAAATTGCCCCTTTAAGGCTTCCGCGAACCTTGCTGGCATGGGTCAAAGCTTCGATAACCAGCGATACCCGCATGTGATCGGCGAGTGCATGTCCGACGAGTTTGCGCGAGTAGACGTCGATGACTGTGGCAAGGTACATGTTCTTGCCTCCCTTACACGGCAGGTAGGTGATATCGCCTACATAGACCTGGTTCGGCTTATCAGCGGTGAATTTGCGGCCTACTAAATCTGGCATGACGCGGTGGCCAGGCTTGCGCCTGGTGGTGATGCACCGACGCCGTTTAGTAAAGCCTTTCAGGCCCATGGATTTCATGATGCGTGCGACCTTCTTGTGATTGATCGGAGGAAAGTCCGTATCGTCGTTGAGGCTTGCAGCGATGCGTTTAGCACCATAAAGCCCGTGCTCATCATCGAAGATGGTCTTGATTTGTGCGCCAATAAGAGCATCGGAACACGTCTTTAACCTGCGTTTTTCGCGGGTGTTGACCCATTTGTAGAACGAGGAGCGATTGAGCTTTAACACGTGGCACATCCGCTTGACCGAGTATTCGGTTCGGTGGTCATAGACAAACTGGAAGCGGATTACCAGCGTGTCTCTTCGGCAAAATACTTCGCGGCCTTGCGCAGGATGTCGCGTTCTTCGCGCAGCTTTGCGTTCTCTTTTTCTAGCTGACGGATTCGTTCAGAATCAGTCGTCGCCTGTGCCTTGTCGCGCATGCTTTTTGTGCGGGCACGCTTGCCGGTGCCGTAC
>NZ_CABTZR010000050.1 GCF_902489365.1 uncultured Corynebacterium sp.
AAGGGCGGCGACTACCGCTGCCGCGAGTCCGACTGCTGGCGCCTGGCTTATGAGTCCATCCGCGTCATCGACCACATGAACGCCATCGGCGCTCCGTTCGCTCGCGAATACGGCGGCACCCTGGCTACCCGTTCCTTCGGTGGCGTGCAGGTCTCCCGTACCTACTACACCCGTGGCCAAACAGGCCAGCAGCTGCAGCTGTCCACCACCTCTGCGCTCTACCGCCAGATTGGCCTGGGCAATGTTGAGCTCTTCGCTCACCACGACCTGCAGGACATCATCACTTACAACGACGGTGGCAAGAAGCGCGCCGGCGGCATCGTGACCCGTAACCTCATCACCGGCGAGCTCAAGGCCTTCACCGGCCACGCAGTTATCCTCGGTACCGGCGGTTACGGCAACGTCTACCACATGTCCACGCTGGCCAAGAACTCGAACGCCGGCGCCATGATGCGTGCGTACGAGAACGGTGCTTACCTGGCTTCCCCGGCATTCATCCAGTTCCACCCGACTGGCCTGCCGGTGAACTCCGAGTGGCAGTCCAAGACCATCCTCATGTCCGAGTCGCTGCGTAACGACGGCCGCATCTGGTCTCCGATCAAGGAGAAGGATGACCGCCCTGCCAACGAGATTCCGGAAGAGGAGCGCGACTACTTCCTGGAGCGCCGCTACCCGGCCTTCGGTAACCTCGTCCCGCGTGACGTGGCGTCCCGTGCCATCTCCCAGCAGATCAACAAGGGTCTAGGCGTTGGTCCGCTGCACAACTCCGTGTACCTGGACTTCCGCGACGCCATCGAGCGTCTGGGCAAGGACAAGATTCGTGAGCGTTACTCCAACCTCATCGAAATGTACGAAGAGGCCATTGGTGAGTCCGCTTATGAGACCCCGATGCGTATCGCCCCGACCTGCCACTTCACCATGGGTGGCCTGTGGACGGACTTCAATGAGATGACCGCCATCGACGGTCTCTTCGCCTCCGGTGAGTGCTCCTGGACCTACCACGGCGCCAACCGCCTGGGTGCGAACTCCCTGCTGTCTGCTTCCGTCGACGGCTGGTTCACCCTTCCGTTCACCATCCCGAACTACCTGGCACACCACCTGGGTGAGGCCAAGCTGGCTGAGGACTCTGCTGAGGCCAACGAGACTGTCGCTCGCGCTCAGGCTCGCATTGATCGCCTCATGTCCATCCAGGGTGCGGACCCACACGGTCCGGCGTACTACCACCGCCAGCTGGGTGACATCCTCTACTGGGGTTGCGGCGTGTCCCGTAACGTCGAGGACCTCAAGGTTGCCATCGAGAAGATCCGCGAACTGCGCAAGGACTTCTGGGCTAACGTCCGCATCACTGGTGAGGCCAACGATATGAACCAAGTCCTCGAGTACGGTCTGCGCGTTGCTGACTACATCGACCTGGGCGAGCTCATGTGTATTGATGCCCTTGACCGCGACGAGTCCTGTGGTGCTCACTTCCGCGAGGACCACCTCTCCGAGGATGGCGAGGCCGAGCGTGATGACGAGAACTGGTGCTTTGTTTCCGCATGGGAGCCGGGCGCTGCTGAGGGCGAGTTCATCCGCCACGCTGAGCCGCTGTACTTTGATTCGATCCCGCTGATGACAAGGAACTACAAGTAATGAAACTGACACTTGAGATCTGGCGTCAAGCCGGACCGACGCAAGAAGGCAAGTTCGAAACCGTGCAGGTTGACGACGCCGCCGAGCAGATGTCCATTCTGGAGCTGCTCGACCACGTCAACGACGGCCTCATTGAGGCCGGCACCGAGCCGTTCGCATTCGCTTCCGACTGCCGCGAGGGTATCTGTGGTACCTGTGGCCTGTTGGTCAACGGTCGCCCGCACGGCCCGGGCCAGAACACCCCAGCCTGCCAGCAGCGCCTCTTCCAGTTCAAGGACGGCGATACCATCAAGCTGGAGCCTTTCCGCTCCGCTGCTTACCCGGTCATCAAGGACATGATCGTGGACCGCGCCAAGCTGGACCACGTCATGGAGCAGGGCGGCTACGTATCCATGGATGCGGGTACCGCTCCGGATGCTGACACCCTGCACATCAACCACGAGACCTCCGAGTACGCCCTGGATCACGCCGCCTGCATCGGCTGCGGTGCCTGCGTGGCATCCTGCCCGAACGGTGCTGCACACCTGTTTACCGGTGCCAAGCTGGTTCACCTCTCCCTCATGCCGCTGGGCAAGGAAGAGCGTGGCCGCCGCGCACGCAACATGGTGGACGATCTGGAGCAGAACTTCGGCCACTGCTCGCTCTTCGGCGAGTGTGCCGACGTCTGCCCGGCTGGTGTGCCGCTGACCGCGGTTTCCGCGGTTACCCGCGAACGTGCACGTGCTGCTTTCCGCGGCAAGGACGACTAAGCTATAGTCATTCACAGGATTAACAGGAACGAGAGAAAGTTTCAGCCATGAGCGACCTCAACCCGGCAGTTGCTGATCACCACAGCGAGACCTACCCGGAGTTCTCCGGTAAGATTCAGGACTCCTACATCGAGGGATATGACCCCGTTTCTTACGGCGCACCGCACTCTTCTTTGCTGCGCACCTCCACCTGGGTAGGCATGGGCTTGGTTCTCTCGATGCTGCCGGCAGCTGGCATCCTCATCTGGGGCCTCGGTACGTGGCTCTACCCGGATGGCACCGCTGGTGCTGACTATCAGCCGAACATCATCGTGGGTGCTATCTCCCTCGTTGTTATCGCTGTCCTGGCCGTCGGCTCCGTCCACTTCGGCCGCCGCTACTACCGCCAGTACCGCAAGGAAACCGGCCGCATCAACTAGGCACCTCCTAGGACGTTGAACGCCTAAGTTTCTGTACTGACACCACAACCCCCACCTCCAAACACATGGGAGACCATGTGAGGAGGTGGGGGTTGCTGGCGTTTCGGGCTAGGCCAGGTGTGCGGGAGGGGTTTTACAAAGAAGAAGGCAGGGAGCTGGGCGCTTAGCGACGTCAAAAGCTGCAATAAGCTTCGATCGATCACACTGTGCTGTTAACTGTACGCACTAACGAGAAGTATCTTCGTGCTGCTTCCTCTTATCATTTTTGGATCCTGCTAATGCAATCGCGAAAAGAATGGCAGATGCCGCCACCTGGGTTCCCGTTACCCATAGAAAATTCGTTAGGTTGATAACACCGAACGCGAGGAACCCTGCTGCAACTACTACGATTCCGAGGGGAATCAGGGATCGAGACATTGGGACATGCATCTTATTTGCTCCCGCAACGTGCCCAGCTTAGAGAACCAGAGCGAGTGAAGTAAAGTGTCATCCTTTGGTCATTGGGGCAAACTCCTCGTTTGGTCACATAAAAACCCAAGCTGCCGGCAATTACTTCCCCAATGATGCACGCGGCTGGGCCTGCGAGGCAAACTGCTGCTTCAATGCCGACTAGCCCTCCGGAAGCAGCCATTTTCTGTTCGAATGGCGTTAGCTCCAACCAGATTTGCCCATTCTCGAACCCAGCGCTCATTCGGTTTTCGAATTCCGCAGCCGTGGGGAAGCTTAAGGCGCTGCCATCCGTAAAGCTATACACGTAGTGGGTTCCATTTGGATTTAAATTTCGTTCGAGGGAACTAGCCTCTAGTTCTTTGGCAGCCCGGTAGAAAACCTCCTCGGTACTAATACCTTCTTGTTGTGCGTACGCTTCTAGTCGGTCGGTGTCCACGGTTTGACGCTCAGCGCTGGCGGGGGCATCTTCGGCCTCTGCAGGTTGAGGCGGGATTGAATTGCATGCAAAGAATATCAGGGCTGCTGAAGCGGTCCCGGCAAGTCTTTTAGCTGATCTTGAGCCGTTTATAGCAAACTCCTTGTGATTTCTGTCACTTTCAAGTGGCGCTACAGGACCTTTCCGAGCACGTCAAGAGATAAGGACAGATTTGCCAAAATTGGCCTCGCTTATTTCTAGTTTGGTGGTAAAAGGGGAGCAGGCGCTTGGCGACGCCCCTATCGACGGCACCGAACCCTCTGCTCTGAGGACAGCCCTAAAGCTATGTCGCGTGGCTCTAAGCGAACATTCCCTCACCGATGAAGCCGGTGTCACCCACGCCGGGCGGAATGAGGTAGCTACCGGTTTTAGTGGTTTTGAGGTATTCAAGGAGCATCTCGTCACGCGACATGGACTGGTGCACGGTGGCGAACCGGTCCACGGTGCGGGTGAAAGCCATGAAGAATAAGCCTGCGTCGAGTCTTCCCTGTTCGTTGGAGCCGTCCACGTAGTTGAACGCACGGCGCAGCATGCGGATGCCACCGTTTTGATCTGGGTGCACATTAAATACGTGGGAACCATGGTCGATGACGGGACGGCCTCGCTCGTTGGTGGCGGCGAAATCTGGTTCGTCGAATTCGTTGGTGCCCGTCAGTGGAGCACCCTCGAATTTATCACGGCCGGTGACACGTTCCTGCTCCTTGAGCTGCAGGGTATCCCACACCTCGATGTTCATGGCGATGCGTCGGGCCGTCAGGTAGCTTCCCCCAGCTGCCCAGGGTTGGGAAGAACTCGCCGGAATCCACACGTGCTCATCCAACGCATCAGCATCTTCGGCACGGATGTTTGCGGTGCCGTCTTTCTGCCCGAAGAGGTTGCGTGGGGTGCTTTCTTCACGAGTGGTCACGGCGGCTTTGCCGAAACCGATCTGGGACCAGCGCAGCGCAGCATCGGGCACAGCTAAGCGGGTCAGGTTGCGTATAGCGTGAGTAGCTACCTGAGGGTCGTTGGCGCATGCTTGGATGCAGATGTCGCCGTCGGACTGCTCACGGTTGAGAAAGTCGTTGGTCATCGGCGGCATCGCGGTGAACTCGGTTGGTAGTTTGTCGGCAAGGCCGAACTGGTCGCGGAACAAGCTGCGGCCGAAGCCAATGGTGATGGTCAGGGCGGAGGGGCCTAGGTCGAAGGCTTCACCGGAATCGTCGGGTGGGAAGTCTGCGCCACCGCCGAAGGCACCCTTGGCACTGACTTCGCCGCCGAGCGTCAACCGTCGAGCAGCATCGGTCCAACGCTGCAGGAGGTCAACGAGGTCATCGCGGGAGGCCTTCTCATCCAAGTCGAAGGCTGCGAAGTGAAGGCTGTTCTGCATCGGGGTGATAATCCCGGCTTGATGTTCGCCGGTGAAGTCGATGATCAGCTCGTCGTTCGCAGCACCGTCGATGTCGCCAGATGTCCCACGGGATTCTTCCCGCGAGCAGGCGGCAGTGGCGGCCCCGACGGCGCTGACACCGCCAAGCGCCAAGAAGGTGCGTCGGTTGAACCCGCTCATTTTAGGATTCCGCCCCCGAATCAGAATCAGTATCAGCCTCAGTATCAACGTTGAGGCCCAGCACTGTGCCGGTCAGGTTGGACAGCGGCTCGCGCAGCGCGTCGATGGCGCGGGTGAGTTTTGCTTGCTGGCCGGCGTCGACTTCGTCGTAGTCGACGTAGCCAGTTTCCAGGCTGCCGTATTCGTCGAGGAGGGACTGGATGGCGTCGAAACGCTGCTCGATCTCGCTGACAAGCTTCGCGCCTTCTTCACCGCGCTCTGCGGCGATGCTCTTGACCATGTCGAATGCGATGCGCGAGCCTTGGATATTGGCCTGGAAGTCGTAGAGGTCCTTGTGCGACCACCAGTTTTCTTCGCCGGTGACCTTGGTGGTGGCTACCTCTTCGAGCAGCCCCATCGCGCCGTTGGACACGGTGTCGACGGTGATGTCGTTCTCTGCGGCGAAGTCGTCGGCCTGCACGGTGTCATTGAGGGTTTCGATGTCGGCGACGAGTGCGTCTGCGATCTCGCGACGCTTTTGCGGCGACGACGGCTCCCATCCCTCGCGGGCGGGTGCACCGTCGGCGTTCTTGGCGTCGGCAGCCGGCAGCCACAGGTCCTTTTCCATGCGGTGGAATCCGAGCCACTCGGTGAAGGTCGGGTCGTCCTTTTCCAGCTGGTCTGCTTCGGCGATGTAGTCCACTTCGCGGTAGTCGATGCGTGGGTCGAGGACGCCGAGAGCCTCAGCGATAGGCTCGATGCGTTCGTAGTGCACGCGGGTCGTGGCGTAGAGCTCCTTGGCCTTGTCGTCGTCACCTGCAGCGTAGGCTGCGGCGAATTCCTCAACCTTTGGCAGCAGTTTTGCGACCTCGTTCTTGACAAAGGCGACGTAGTTGTCGCGTGCTTCGTTGAAGCGCTTTTCGTCGGATTCGTCGTACTTGATCGCTTCGCCGGTCACTGTGAACTCGGCTTGGCCAATGTTCGGTCCGCGCAGGCCTGGTTTGCAGGCGGTGAAGTAGGAGCCGGGTTCAAGTTGTACGGTGAGGTCTGCGGTGCTGCCAGGGGTGATGTTTTCGCGTTCGGCGATGACGCGGAGACCGTCTTCGGCCAGCAGGTAGAACTCAGTGACGCGCTCGCCGGAATTGGTGATGGAGAATGTGCTGGTGCCGGATTCTACTGAGTTTGTGGCGACCGTGCAGGAGTCTTCTTTGGCTTGGACATCGATGGTATCGCCGCTGCTGTTTTTCACGCACGCAGGCAGTGAGAGAGTGAGAGCGAGTGTAGCAATGATGGCGGGGGAGCGCTTCATTATGAGACCTTTCGAGAGTTTTCGTTGTGTGCGGAGGAAGTCTTGTTGCTTTGCTTATGAACGACACCGCGTTGCCCACCGCGCACATGCCCCACAAAGATAGGGACAATGACAGCGAGGTACGCGGCCCAGGCGATGACTTGCAGCCAGGACATTTGCGGCATAAATCCGGTGAAAGCTTGGAGCAGTGCGGCGGTGATTCCGGCGGGGTCGATGAACTCGTCGAGGTTGAACGCCCAGCCGAACGGGAACGACGCCATCCAGAACGGGTACGTGGCAAACCCGGTCAGGACCTCGCCTGTGCGCGGGTGCGTGGGGGCAATCGGTGCGCCGGAGAACGGCCCGGGGAGGAACTGCGCCTCCTGGAGATCGTGGATGGCGTAGGCGAGGATGCCTGCCGCAACGACGATGAGCAAAGCACTCGACCAGGTGAAGAAGGTGCCGAGATCCAGGCGGAGAGCGCCCCGGTAGATCAGCCAGCCCATTATGATGGCAACGCCAATGCCGGCGAACGCGCCAATGACCGCACTAGGGGTGGTCATCCAGCCCCACAGCAGGAGGGTCAGTTCGATGCCTTCGCGGGCAACGGCGACGAACGCGAGCCAGAACATGGCCTGCTTGCCCTTGGTCAGCGCAACGCCTGTTTTGTCCTCGAGCATGGTGCGCAGTTTCCCGCCCTTGTTGCTCAAGGAGAGGACCATGCCAGTGATCATGGCCACCGCGATCAGTGACATGATGCCGCCGATCGCTTCCTGGGCACGGAAGGACAATCCGTAGCGGCCGAAGGTGAAGAGTGCGCCGAGTGCCGTGCAGATTGCTGCTGCCATGACCACGCCGACCCACACAGTGCGGGCTGCGGTGTTCAGGTGACCCTCGTCGGTGGCAGAGCTACTACGGCGCTGGATGGCGGCGAGCACCATGCCGACGATAAGGGATGCTTCCAAGCCCTCGCGGAGGCCGACCAGGAAAGCGGCAATGAACATTTTAGAACTTTCTCGTGTGTAACTTGGCTGGTCGAAGGGTAGTGATAGGTAAAGGTAAGGCTACCCTGGATTAGCCGAGCCTAACCTTAGTCTAGGTGTGGTGAGAAAGTAAATTCCTTTCCTTACCTGTACGGTGAAGCGAAGGTGAGGGAACTCAGTTCTGGGATCATGGCCGCGGGGTGCAGCCCGCACAATAATCGGCCTGGGGCCATGTAGAAGCGGGGGCACGTGGCATTGAAAACTGGAATCTAGGCGAGCGCACCTCTGAGGAGGCGTTCGACGCACACCCTGAATTCGTGCGGGGACAACTCAGCGTGGGGGCGACTTTGGAGTATGTAGCGCGAAGTGAGGCCGGATTGCTTGTACGTCCACGACGAAATCGTCATTGACGAACCCGAGGACTCCGGCTTCACCATCGCCGATGCCTGCCAGCTCATGACGACCCCACCCGACTGGGCAGCAGGCCTCCCACTCGACGCCGACGGGTACGAATGCGACTATTACCGCAAAGGTTAGACGCGCCAGAGAGGCAACTCGCGCCAGTTGTCAGGTGCTCCTGTGCGAGAAAACGGCACGATGGGATTGTGCGGGTAGGTGTAGAGCAGCTTCGGTAGCCGGTCGGCTGGAGACAAGTCCAGTTGGCGGTGCAAGTATTGGATAAGGGAGAGCTGCCCGAACACGCGATTCATTCCTTCAGCTGCCGGAGCCAGCCTGACGTCATTGTTCAGTTTCGGTTTGATGTCGTAAACACGGTTGAACATCCTTGCATGATGAGCTGCGTAATTACGCAGAATATTCAAGGATTTCAGCCATGATTCAAGCTGAGGACCAGTTAGGCCGCAGGGCTCGGCAATCCGTTTGCGCACGATATTGGGCGACATGCCGTACAGGTGCGACAGCATCCCCCAATCCATGATTTCGGCAGCCGCCCAGATGGGTAGAGTCCCGCCATATTTGGATTTGTGGTGGGCGACGAAGTCCTCCTTCGACGCTTTCAATGCCGACTGGTACTTTCTCAGCCACACCTCATGCACGCTACGCCCGTCTTTGTTTCGCTGCTGTGCCCGGGCGCTCAAACGCTGGGGATCCAAATAGATCAGCGGGTCAAGGCGACCCAGTTCGTGACCGAGCTTGGTTCGAATAGCCAACTCCACGCGATCAAGCTCGATGAACACGCTGTGGCGCAATTGTTCGTCAAACTCATAGAGGGCTACCACTAGGCCAAACGATGCTCCCTCAACGAATTCATCTTGGGCAGTGCCGTCGCCTTGGGAGAAACGGCGCATCGGGTACCAGTATCCGGACAAGCGGTAGTAGTTCAATCGAGCCAGCAGCGTCTCAGCATGTTGGGGATCATTCACTCGCATCCCACGCTGACGAAGCAATTCGACCTGTTCACCGTAGGTCTTGAACTGCTTCACCTGCTCCACGCGCACCCCTGTTTGATACGAAAACGAAGACCGGCCCTGGACTCCCACCGAGGCGGGCAGCGGAACCGGTCATGTTGACTACAAGGCTACTTTGTTCATGACGCCGAAGCAAGAGCACGGGGCGCGGAACCATCGGTACGTTCACACACCAGTGTGCCCTCTGACCCGTCCGGATTTGTCGGTCCGCAGGGGCGTATGGGCGAGAGCCTTCCTCCCGCCGTGTCCGGTTTCGGTGGCTGCCGTGCCTGACAGGTGAGAGCCTGGCGCATCCCGCGCCCGCGATTGTCTACCCGGCTCTCAGATAAGGAGCCGGTCATGGCTACCGGACTACAAGTGTTCACCAACCACGAGTTCGGCACGCTCCGAACCATCACCTCGGGCAGGCAGGTCCTGTTCTGCGGCCGGGACGTGGCGACCGCCCTCGGCTACGCCAACACGAAAGATGCCCTGGCGCGTCACTGTAAGGGGGTCGTGAATCACGGAACCACAAACGGGCCCTCGGCAGGCTGGCGTTCATAAAGCTAGCAGTCGATCTTAGTGTTGGCAGCGATCGAGTGTGTCCGATGGGCGCACTAGTGTTATAGAACGAAGCTTCACTCCGTCTTCGAAACACTAAGGAGAACCAACCCATGACGCACCGCGCAGACGCAGGGCTTAAGCCGGCTCAGGAGACGTCGGCGTCGCAGACGTCGTTTGTGCCGCAGCCAGGAAACCAGGAGGCGCGGCGGGCAGACCTGCGCCGCTGGAAGGCGATTGCGCTGTCTTTCCTGATTGGTGCGGCGGTGATCTTTTTGGGGTGCTCGTGGTGGCAGGCGTCGGCAAGCGGGGCTCCCGTCTGGGTGGGCTACGTGCGCGCGGCAGCGGAGGCAGGAATGGTCGGTGGACTGGCGGACTGGTTCGCCGTGACCGCGCTGTTCCGCCGACCCATGGGGTTGCCCATCCCGCACACCGCACTCATCCCCAATAACAAGGACCGCGTGGGTGATGCGCTCAAGGACTTCGTGGAGGAGAACTTCCTTACCGCGGATGCGCTCAGCGCCAAGGTGCGGGAGGCCGAGATTCCGCTGTGGCTGGCGCGCCAGGGTGTTGAGCCTGGGCGGGCGGCGGAGGTCTCCGCGTGGATTGGTGAGCGCGCAGCTAGTGTGGTCGCAGACCTAGACCCGGCGGAGGCAGAGCAATTCATCCGCACCCAAGTCATGGACCGTCTGGCAGAACCCGAGTGGGGCCCGCCGCTGGGGCGCCTGCTGGAGGGCTATATCGCCGAAGGTAAGGCGCGCCCGCTGGAGGATGACCTCATTGAGTGGGCACACGGCAAGATCCTCGGCATGGAATCCACGGTGGTCACCGCCATCGATGAGCGCATGCCCGGCTGGGCGCCACGCTTTGCCCGCGAGATGGTGGGGGAGAAGGTCTATGCTGAGCTCGTGGAATTCGCCGATGAGGTCCGCCGCAACGGCAACCACGAAGCCCGCTTGGCCATTCGCCGCAACCTGTCCAAGCTGGCTTCGGACCTGCAGTGGGATGAGGACATGCGTGGGCGCATTGAAGGAATCAAACAGGAGATGCTGGCCTCCGATCAGGCGCAGAAAGCCCCGGCGGCGATGTGGGCGACGGTGTCCTCCACGCTCATTGAGCAGCTCACCGACCCAGAGTCCTTCCTGCGTCAGAAGATCACCGCCAAGGTGAAGGAATTGGCGCACCGTCTGTTGGAGGATTCGGAGTTCCTAGCGCAAGCCAACGAGCTGGTGGATAAGGCCGCGCGCTACGCGGTGGAGAAGTTCGCACCGGAGATCATCGCGATTATTCCAGAGACCATTAAGCGTTGGGATGCCCAGGAGGCTTCCGAGAATATCGAGCTGATGGTGGGCAAAGACTTGCAGTTCATTCGGCTTAACGGCACGGTCGTGGGTGCGCTGGCTGGATTGGTTATCTACACTGTTAATCATCTGCTTTTTGGCGTCTAACAAGGAGTGACGACCATGTCCGTATTTGACTCAATCAAGAATGCCGGTTCCTCTGCTTTTGATGTGGCCAAGGATTTTGGTGGCCGCTTCAAGGAGGAGCGCCAGAACCAAGCCCAGAGCGCGCAGGCGGATCGCATTGCCCGCGCCGCCGATGAGGCGGGCATGGGTGATGGCACTGCGAAGGAGGAGTCCTTCTTCGACCGCGTGACCTCCACGGCGAAGAATATTGGGGAGTCTGTGTCCTCCGCCGCCCGTGAGACCCGCAACTCGGAGTCCTTCGAGAAGGCTCGTGAGGATTTCAACACCGCCTTCAACGAGACCCGTGAGGGCGTGCAGGGCGCTATCAACAACGCCAAGGAGCAGCGCGCGGAGGGCAAGCATGCCCAGCAGCCGCAGGAGCCGCAGAGCCCGCGCAACCCTTATGCCCCGAAGCCGAATGACGATGTCATTGACGGCGAAGTAGTTGACGAGAACTAGTTAGTCTTTCTTGATGCACACTTTTCTAAACATTATTGCGTCGATACCGCAGTACATTTTCATGGCGGTATCCCTCTTCGCCCTCTTTGGTGCCGTCCTGGCAGCGATGACGCGGGAGGACGCCTTCCGCGCCGGTGACCGCCAGAACAAATGGGTGTGGGTCGGGCTGCTCTTCGGTTCCGCTGTGGTGATGAACCTGCCTCTGCCCTTTGTCAGCTGGATTGGCGCCATCATTACCGGTGTGTACTGGTTTGATGTGCGCCCGCAGCTCAAGGCCATCATCAACGGCGATTATTCCTACTAATGCTGAACCTGCTTGAGGCCTCCCTGGAGGAGGTGCGAACTCAGTCCGCGGGGCAGCAGCGAGTGCTTGTCTCCCCGCACCACGTGCTTGCCGCTGAGGGCGCCGAGCACGTTATTTCTGTTGCCGGTTATCCCACTGGGCGCCACCACTCCTTGGTGAAGGCGGCGGAGGCGCGGCTGGCAGTTCAGTCTGGTGCGGCCGAGGTGTGGGTTGCGGTGGATGCGCTGCTAGGGGATGCCACCTCGCTCCTCTCCGAGCTCGTCACCCTCCGCGAGGCCTGCCCGCTGCCCGTGCGCTTGGGGCTCATTCTTCCCGAAGACCCGCGCTTGCCGCTGACAGAAATAGCCCGCCTGGCGGAGCAGGCGGGCTATCAATGCCTTGTTGATCCCGGTTCCGTCGTTTCAGACGACGAAGACCTGGACACGCAGCTCACCGTAGAGAGCCTGCGCTCTAGTTCTTAAGTCTTAGTTGGCCGGTGTCGATTCCGGTGCTGGTGCTGTGGCGGAATCGAGCTCGCTCATCGGAACGTCGTGGCCAATGAGGGTCAGCGTGAGCTCGCCAGCCCCAACATCCACGGATTCAAAGGTGAGCTTTTGGCCCGCGAGCTGTTCCTCCATGCCTTCGGCCAAGGCATTCGAGATCGCGGAAGTGGCCTGCTCGGGCAGGTCGAAGCCGAAGAGCGATGCTTCCTTCGCATCGATGGCGAGTTTGCCATCGCGAGCCTCCGGCTTGAGCGAGAGCGTGGCCAGGCCGCCGGCAAATTCCACTTCGAGGTCATCTTCGGCATCGTTGGCGGTAATCGCGGTCACCACGAGGTTTCCCAAGGCGTCATAGCCGGACTGCTCAGCAATAGCCTTTTGGAAGCTGGCGAGCAGGAACTGATCCGGGACCGTGGTCGAGGCCCGCAGAGTGCCCGCGACCGGCTCTTGGGACAGCGTCATGTCTTCGACGTGGACATCAGCGGCCGGTTGGCCGGTGATGGTGGTGCCCTCAATCTTCAGCGTGGACGGGGTCTTCATATCCATCTGCGGAATCTTGCCGTTGAGCAAACCAAAGACCATGGGGCTGGCACCGAAGCTTACCTCCGGTTCTTCGGAGGTCTCCACGCCCTGCTCCTTGGCGGACTGGGTGAATTCGCTCTTCATCTGCGAGCCCAAGAACCAGCGCAGGCCAAGCTCAGCAAGCAAGATGATGAGCAGGAGCGTCACCAGTACGCCGATGAAAATTTTCCAGGCCGTTGAGGCGGGAGATTTAGAAGCCATGACTACTAGTGTGGCGCACTGGCTTAAGGTTGGCCAACTACCACGTCCCAATCCACTGTGAGCACGTTGTCCCGCAGGCGGCGGTTCACCGGGTGGATGGGGACTGTCTGCCGGAGCTCTTTACGCGCCATGCGCCAGCGCACCCGCGGACCATAAGGAGACCAGCCGGCGGCGCGGTCCCAGGCGGCGTCGGCCGCCTGCAAGAGCTCATGGATTGGTTCACCCGGCACGTTGCGGTGGATGAGGATTTTGGGCAGGCGCTCCGCAATATCGCTAGGGCGCTCTACGTCGAAAGGATCCCACGCCAGGGTTAGGGTGCGTGGACCGGCGGCGCTGAGAAGCACCCAGGCGGCCCTGCGCCCCAGTTCGTCGCAGGTTCCCTCCACGAAGAACCCACCGGGCGCCAAGCGTGAGGTCACCGTGCTCCAGGCTTTCTCCACCTGGTCGACGTCGTACTGGCGCAGCACATTGAAGGCGCGCACCAGTTGCGGGCGGTAGCCGGCAAGCTCGAAGCCGCCGAGCTCGAAGGTGACGCCATCGCGCGGCGGCAGGACGCGCTCGGGGGAAATCTCTAGGCCCATTACCCGGGTATGCGGGTTAACGCTGCGCAGCCAGCCAGCCCACTCCACGGTGGTGGTGTGGGAGGCACCGTAGCCGACGTCGAGAGCCAGCGGATCCTGAGTGGAGCGCAGCAGCGAAGAGATTTCCGGGTGCGCCACCATCCACCGATCGCAGCGGCGCAGGCGGTTGGGGTTGGTGGTGCCGCGGGTAATAACGCCAAAAGGCCGACCAGCGCTTTCCTGAGCCTTCAGGTTATGCGCGTGATCGGCCATAGCAACAACTGTGGTGTAGGGAGTTGTTTAGAGGTTGTTGGAGATCCACTCTTCGGTGAGCTTGCCCTCGTTGGTGTAGAGCTCCTGCAGAGCTTCAGCGACCTTCGGCTCGATGGCAGCGCCCATCATCGGGATGTTGACGGAAACCTCAGTGACGTAATCCAGAACGGTGGTCTCATCCTGGGCCTTGTAGGTGATGTCACCCTTGAAATCGACCGGGGTGCCCTTGACGTCAGCGGTGAAGGAGACGGAAATCTGATCGTCGACCAACTCGCCGATGGTCACGGTGCGCTTTTCCTTCAGGTCCTGGGAGACCATGGCGCGAACGGCCTCCGGAAGGAGGGAGGTCGGAAGAATTTCGTAGAGCACAGCGGTGTTGCCGGTGAACTCGTGCACGGTACCTGGTTCCGGGGACAGCTTGGCCACGATGAAGTCCCAGTACTCCTGAGTGGTCAGTGCCTTGTGCACCTTATCGATGGGCTGGTTGATGATAACGGTGTTTTCGCTACGGGTTGACATGAGTTACAGACTACCTTGGTAGACGTGCTAGATAAATTCCTGACCCTCGCTGACATTGACGGAGTCACTCTGGATTCCGAGACCACCTTCGCCGATCTCACGACGCTGCGCATCGGTGGTGCACCGCTGGTGACGGTGCGCTGCGACAGCGCACAGGCAGCGATTGCAGCTTTGGCCGCGCTTGACGACGCCTCCCAGGACTACCTCGTCGTCGGCGGCGGCTCCAACCTCGTGGTGGCGGACAGCCAGCTGGATGTTGTGGTCGTGGTGCTCGACTTCGAGGACATCGACGTCACCGTGGCCAACGGCCTCGTGCGCGCTGATGCGGGCGCGGTGTGGGATGACGTCGTGGCCCTGACCGTGGAGTGCGGTCTGGGCGGCATCGAGTGCCTTTCTGGCATCCCGGGCAATGCGGGTGCCGTGCCGGTGCAGAACGTCGGCGCCTATGGTGCGGAGACCTCCGACGTCCTCACGCAGGTCTACCTCTATGAGCGCGCTACCCGCACGGCGACGTGGGTACCGGCGGAAGAATTAGAGCTGGCCTATCGTTACTCCAACCTGAAGTTCACCGGACGTGGCGTGGTGCTGGCCATCGAGCTCCAGCTGACCACCGATGGATTGTCCAAGCCCCTGCGCTTTGGCCAGCTCACCCAGAACCCCGGTGAGCGCCGCCCCGTCGCCGAAGTCCGCGAGGAGGTGCTGGCGTTGCGCCGCAGCAAGGGCATGGTTCTCGACCCAGAAGACCACGACACCTGGTCCGCCGGCTCCTTCTTCACCAACCCCATCGTGGAGCCGCAGCTGGCTGATTCCATCCAAGCCTCCGTTCGCACCGCCCGCGGTGACGAAGACGCGGACCGCATGCCGCGCCATGCGGTGCCTTCCACCGCGTCGGGAGAAAGAAAAGAAAAGCTTTCCGCTGCCTGGCTCATCGAACGCGCCGGCTTTGCCAAGGGCTACCCAGGTATCGAGACCGGTGCACGCGCAACGCTATCCACCAAGCACACCCTGGCGCTGACTAACCGCGGTGAGGCCACTGCAGACGACATCGTTGCGCTAGCCCGCGAGATCCGCGCCGGGGTTCAGAAGGCCTTCGGCGTGACGCTGGAGCCGGAGCCCATCTGGCTGGGCGTGAGAATTTAGGCCATGACGGTGAGCCACTCATCCTTCGCCGCGAGGAAATCGCGCGCAGCCTCCTGTGCGCCCTCGAGCGAGTGGTGAGCGCCCCAGCCGCACTGCACCTCGTTGGCGGCGGGAACTTCGGTGGCATTGAGGATGTCATTGAGCGCGCCCTCGACAGCGCGGAGCAGCTCGTCCTGCTCCATGCCGTTGGTGATGGCGTAGAAACCGGTGCGGCACCCCATTGGTGCAAAACCGATGAGCTTGTCGGTGTAGTTGCGCATGAAGTTGGCCATCATGTGCTCCACCGAGTGGAGTGCCTCGGTGCCGAGGTGCTCCTTGTTGGGCTGGCAGAAGCGCAGGTCATACTTGATAATCTCGACCCCGCCGCCCAGGTCGGTGCGGTCGGCGACGCGGATATAGGGGGCGTCGACAAGCCGGTGGTCAAGCTCGAAGGACTTTACGTTGATCGTGTTTTCGGAGTTCTTCTCAGTCATGCCTCCCCAGTGTAACCACGGCTTAGCCTGTGGCCTGAGTGTCCTTCCCCTGAATGCGGGCTGTGCCGCATACGCTGGTCAGATATGAGCGAAGAGGAGATTGTCGGCAACGCCATTCCGGTCGAGAGACCAGAGACCATCGTGCCGTGGAAGAGCTCGACCATCCTGGAGGTCCAGGGCCACGATGAGGAGCGCGACCCTTTCTCCAGAGACAACCGGCTCCGCAAGGAGAGCTGGGGCCTGATTGTTCGCCGCACGTGGAATGACTTCTTCCACGATGCCTTCATGGACCGTGCCGCTGGGATGACCTACTTCACCCTTATGGCTTTTGCGCCCACGGTGCTGGCAGCTTATTCGATTGCCACGCTGGTTTTCTCCTCCCGCCAAGCGGAAGTGGAGCAGCTGACCTCAGAGTTCATTGAGCAGTACGTTCCCGGTTCGCTTTCTGAGCAAGCCCACACGATTGTCGGCATGATTATCGGCTCCAGCGCGCAGGGCACGTTGGCCCTGATCCTTTCCCTGGCCATTTCACTGTTTTCTGCTTCGGCGTATGTGCGGGCCTTCTCTCGCACTGCCAACACTGTGTATGGCCGGGTGGAAGGCCGTGGCATCATCCGCACGTGGTCAGTGATGTGGGGGCTCACGGCCTTCATCGTGGTGGGCGCGGTCATCGTGGTCTTTGCCAACTTGCTGCGTGATGCTGTTCTTAACGAAGGGTTGATTCCGCTTGCACGCAACGTAGGGCTAGAAGATACCGCCACGTACTTGGTGCG
>NZ_CABTZR010000051.1 GCF_902489365.1 uncultured Corynebacterium sp.
CGCTTCATCGCCGCACAGGTCTGGCCGGTGTTGATGAACGCGCCCCAGAAAAGGTCGCCTGCGATCTCCTTCGGGTCGGCGTCATCCAGCACGATACCGGCGTCATTGCCGCCGAGCTCCAGCGTGAGGCGGGTGAGGTTGTCCGCGCTGGCCTCCACGATCTTCTTGCCGGTAGCGGTGGAACCGGTGAACATGATCTTGTCGACGCCCTCGTGGGTAGTCAGCGCCGCGCCAACCTCACCGGCGCCGCTAACGACCTGGAGCACACCCTCCGGCAGCACAGAGTTCACGACCTCGAGCAGGCCCAGTACGGACAGCGGGGTGTACTCAGAGGGCTTGACGACGACCGCGTTGCCCATACGCAGCGCCGGTGCAATCTGCCAGATGGTGATCATCATCGGCCAGTTCCACGGGCCAATAGCACCGACGACGCCGAGCGGGCGGTAGTTGACGGTGGCGGTGATGTCATCATCGACGGCGGTGTAATTGGGGTGCTCGAAGGAGGCGGTGGCATTCAGCCAGCCGGAGCAGGCACCGACCTCGAAGCGGGCGTTCGGGCCGTTGAGCGGCTTGCCCTGCTCTCGGGAGAGCAGCTCCACGAGCACCTCTGCGTTAGCGTCGATGGCGGCGGCGGCCTTGGTGAGAAGCTCGCAACGCTCTTCGTCGCTGAGCTTGGCAAAGTCCTTCTGCGCTGCGCGTGCGGTCTCAACTGCAGCGTTGAGGTCCTCAACGGTGTTCTCTGGGGCGCGGCCAACAACCTCACCGGTGGCGGGGTTGAGGATTTCGCGGCCGTTTTCATCCGTGATGGCGTCGAGCAGATCAGCGTAGGTGGGGAACTGAGTCATGAGATCTCCTTGTGAAGCAGTCGAGGGCCCCGCGAACAAAGCCCAAAGAAACTTTTAACTAGGATGTTACCTGCACCACACCGACTCTATTGACTCTGAGTGCACACAATTTGTCCAAAAATGTGCCAGTTCTCACGATATGATGCCACTTATGTCTACTTCCGCCGTTGAGCACTTCGATATCGCGTCATGGCGCACGGCGTCATCCGAGTCTTTTGGCCAACTCGACGTGGATACCGAAGACCCCTCGTCCTTTCACGCCACGCTGCGCTCAACGAAAGTGGGGGACATATCCCTCTTCGATATGTGTACCTCCCCGCACACCGTGAATCGCTCCAAGATAGCCGCCAACGAGGCCCCCTTTTGTAAGCTCAGCCTGCAAATCACCGGATCCTCAACCATGAGCCAAGACGGGCGAACCTGTGAGTTGCACCCTGGGGACTTGGCATTGTACGTCACCCAGCGGCCCTACACTCTGCACTATCCGGAAGAGCAAAACACCCTCATCGTGCACTTCCCGCAGAGCTTCCTCAATATTTCACCGGCGCAGATTCAGCGCCTGACCGCCAACCCCATCTCACGCTCACACGGCTTGGGCGCGGTGGCGGTTCCCCTCTTTGAACAGTTAGCCAAGAATCTGGATCTACTCAAGGGGCCACACGCCACGGCCCTGGTCCGCTCCGCGCTCACTATGTTGGTGTCGGTTCTCTCCTCCGACGTAGCCGAGGAACCTTCCGCAGGCACGCTCCTGTTCAACCAGGCCACCGCCTACATAGAGAAGAACTTGGGCGACCCCGAGTTAGGCCCCAGCACCATCGCCCAAGCACTCTTCGTATCGGTGCGCCACCTCCACGCCAAGTTCGCCGAGCAGGGACTCTCGGTAGGCAGCTATATCAGAACCAGGCGCCTAGAACTCATCCGCAAAGACCTCGTGGACCCGCGGCACTCCGAGGAATCAATCAGCCACATCAGCGCCCGCTACGGGCTGCACGATCCCTCGCACCTTTCGCGCATCTTTAAGGCGGAGTACCACAAGTCACCGAGTGCGTATCGCGCTAACACACAACCAGTCGAAAACCCTTAAAGGACGACCTAATGCTTGATTACCCTCCGTCGATAAATCTCGCAGAATGGCGCCAGTTTTTGAGCGCCAAATTTTCTTCAATAAGAACAGCTGAAACAAAAGACTCCGATTTCCAGGCATCGTTCCTCGAATCAAACATCGGAAGCATACAAATCTACGGAATACAATCTAACCCGCATACTCTCGAAAGATCGCCGCAACTTATCAGCCCGGAGAGCCCTCACGACGTCAAGTTCTATTTGCAGCTATCTGGCACAACAATTATTGAACAAGGAAAGCAGACTACGGCCTTAAAACCCGGTCAACTCACACTCTTTGTGACTTACCTTCCTTATACGATTCGCTTTCCTACCGCACAGCAAGGCCTACTGGTGAAAGCCCCCGCCAGTATCCTCTCTCACCCAGAGAGCGTGATCGAGTCACTTGCTCTAACAACTCTGGACAGAAAGACGGGAATTGGTTCAGTACTTTTACCGAGTTTTGGCCGTCTTGGGAATCGCCTGGAAGAAGATCGCAACACCGTACAGGCCGTTGAGTGCTTGCTCGAAGCGGTCACCTATGCCTTAATTGGGGCTCGACAAGCCGAACGCCCTTTCACCCATGACAGCACGTTTGAAAAGGCTACGGACTATATAGACCGCCACCTCAGCGATCCTAGTCTCAACGCAGAAAGTGTAGCGAAGGCTATGTACATTTCTTTAAGAAGTCTTCAAAAACACTTTGCCGCTCATCAACTCACTGTCTCCAAATACATCAAGTCTAGGCGCGTGCACTTAATCCGCAGGGATTTAGCCAACCCAGCTTTTAGCAATCTCTCAATTAGAGAGATTGCCCAAGCGTATGGGTTAATCCAACCTAGTCATATATCCAGGGCTTTTAAAGAAGAGTTCGGAATTAGTCCTAGAGCTTTCCGTTCTCACGCAGCTGACTAATTACTCGGCGTGCAGTAATAATCCCGGATTGAATTGCTCCATCCACAATCACCCCACGCCAACCAGGAGCAAAATCAGCTCCTGCGAAATGAATATCGGATTCGGAGTCAATGAAATGGCTCCATCCATCAATAAACTGTCCCTTGCGCAAAGTAGCCCAAACTTGTTGAGTCCACTTATCTTTCACCCAGTCATGACCCGTTGAATCAACAACTTCTACTCCCAAATCCCATGTGTCCATGATTCTTTGAGCGTCCTCGATGCTATTTAAATCAATCTTGCTATGGTCAGCACCAAATCCAACGAGAACGGTTGTCCCGTCATCCATAAAGTATTCAGATCTGATCAACGACATTGGGTGGTCTGCGCCAGCATAAGCAATTATCTTGTGGTGTCCCTTAATTTTTATCCATATCTTTGCACCAGTTGAATTCCACTTGTCCCCGATAACACGCCGCTGATCCCCACTGAGGGGTGGGTCGAATTCTATGTTCGTAAGCGCACCAAGTGGAACAGTGCTGATCACTTTATTCGCCTCCTTGACTTCTCCAGTTTCAAGCGTGACACGCACCCCTGAATCAGTTTGCTTCACTTTCGTTACGGGAGACGACAGGTGAACTGGGCACCTCAGGTCTTCTCGAATGCTCTCGTAAAGACCTCGCATTCCGTTATCGAGCTTGAACCTGAGATTAATTTCATCGACCAATTTATGGCTATGGTCAGAAAGTGCTGCCCACTGTTTCGCCATTAACGAAGAGCCCGTTCGCGGGTCGCCAATGTATGCAGCAGACCAGAAACCCTCAACCATGTCTTGGAGCTCTTGATCCACGCCTGCTTCATTAACGATGTCCATTACTGACTTATGATCAAATTGCTTAAACGCTTCGACATCGTTTGGGTCCGCACCGTATTCATCTCGCAAGATCGCAAGTGGATCGTGAGGATTGGGGAAAAACCTATCCGAGCCTTCGTAAATTACGTCGAGTGCCGGCATCATTTTCTCATCCGCTTCACTTTCCTTGGCTTTGCAAACTTTGCCCTGGGTGACCCAATAAGCATCGTTATCGGCTGGACTTGTGTGGATTCCCTGGTTATACCGCGTTATCTCTCCCCACATGTAAGGCTGGAACCAATGAACCCACGTTGCACCCATTTCCAGCGGAAGTCCCATTCGATCGTCGGTCCATGCCCTTCCCCCAATTCGATCGCGTGCTTCGATTACTTCACAATTCACACCTGCAGTTTGCAGTTCACGCGCTGCTACCAGGCCTGAAAACCCAGCGCCGATAACAATTACTTTGGAGGATTCCATCATTAGTCCTTTCTGCCAGCGGGAGCAGCATGTGAGTCATGCCGCTATAGGATTCAATAGTGACATGCATCTCTAGGAATGACTTGATGGATGGTGCCGAAAATTTTGCACAAAGTGATCTACATCTAGTTTGAAATGAGACTCACACCGACAGTGTTCAAACTAAATTTAATAACCAATAAGACACGCAAGAACACCGGCGGATGCAAAATTCCACAGATCAGCCTTCTTGCAGATGGGGTTGCCGTCAATCTGACGGTTTAGACTAAATCGGCTTATTGCCAATGCATTACCGAGAGACTTCCCGTATGTTTCATCAAGAACAGCCCACGCAGTTGTGCGCGATTCCGGCTATTTTTACAGTTGCATAATCACCGAAACCCATCCAGCCGCGCCAAGTGCAACAGTCAGAATTACAAAGCCCTTGCGTACGACGCTCGCGCGGCCGCGGCACCCGCGCCATACCGATCGGGAATTAATTACAATGGCCGCTTGCGACTGCCCTGCGGACGTCACCCCAACAAGAATGTCGCGGCCTTTTCAGCGATCATGATGGAAGGCGCATTGGTGTTTCCCGTCGGCACCAGTGGCATTACAGAAGCGTCGGCAATTCGGATTCCTTCAAGCCCATAAACCTTAAGAGTGCGCGGATCAACTACAGCCATCGAGTCAATCCCCATCTTGCAAGTGCCAACTTGGTGGTGGTACGTGATAGCGGTGCTGCGAACGTAGTCCTCAAGTTCCTCGTCGGATACATCTGGGCCTGGGTAGACTTCCTCGGGACCCCACTCAGCCAATGCCGGCTGGCGTCCGACTTCACGGCACTGCTTTACCGAAGCTACCAATGCATCGGCGTCTGCCTGCACAGACAAGGCGCCGAAATCAATAGCAATGGGATCCGAGGGATTTGGCCCTGTCAGGGTCAACTCCCCGCGACTGGCAGGCCTAACAATGCCACCCATTAGGGTAAACCCATTATCTGGCCCCTCCATGTCTTCGTTGTACATGGGGATTGAGAAATATAGCGGCTGAGTATCAGGGACGGCAGCCTCAGGACGCGACTTGGAAAACACGTGTACCTCGGCTGGCAGAACTTCCGGGACGGGTACTTCCTTCTTCGTCGTAGTGAAGATAACAGGGGAGAGTAAGTGATCATGGAGATTCTTACCTACACCGGGGAGATCATGAGCCGAAGCAATCCCCAGGGCCTCGAGTTCTTCTGCTGGGCCAATACCGGAGCGCAGGAGGATTTCCGGCGAATTCAACGCACCCGCACAAAGAATCGTCTCATCAGCACGAAGCTCCTGAAGTTCACCAGCAACTTCGGCATTAACGCCAAGGATAGCGCCGTTTTCAACGAGCAGTCCGTGGACATGCGCCTTAGTGATGATGGTGAGATTGGGTGCATCCTCGACTGGTTTCAGGTACGCGTGCCAAGTGTTGAAGCGGTTTCCGTTGCGAACATTTGCCTGAATCTTGCCCACGCCTTCCACGTCACCGGAGTTGTAATCCTCATTAAGTGGAATACCCGCCTCCTGCGCTGCTTGGATAAGGTCATTTTGAAGCGGGTGACGAGTGTAATCCTCTATTACATCTAGCAATCCCTCGCTACCACGGATTTCCGAAGCGCCACCATCGAAGCTTTCAATCGACTTGAAAATGGGCAGCACGTCTTCCCAGGACCAGCCGTCATTACCTAAATAGGCCCATGTGTCGTAGTCCTGCCTAGCGCCACGGACCCAAATGGTTGCATTGAGCGCGTGCGAGCCGCCCATTACCTTTCCGCGGGGAATGTGCAAGCTCCGGCCAGCTGCCCCCGATTGAGGAACCGTACGATAGTTCCAGTCTTGAGGTGAACCCCATAGAAGTCCCAAGGTGTGCACCTTCTCGATGTCGGGATTGACGTCATAATCGCCAGCTTCAAGAACCGCGACATTCTTTCCCGCGTCCACTAGCCGACGGGCAATAACGCACCCGGCTGACCCTGCTCCTACAACGATGTAATCAAAGCTCTTGGTTTTTTCTTGAGACAATTTCAAACCTCCCTGGGTGCAGACGACTCCTCGTGAGCCGATAACTTGGAATATATTCTGCGACACATCTACAGGGATTGAGTGATAGCGCACACACATTGGGTATATGTGCAGAATGCAAACCAAGAAGAGATTGAAGAAAAAGAAAGCCGCCCCGTAGGGCGGCTTTCATCGTGGATCGCGAAGCTATTGCACTATTTATGCATTCGCGTACGGGTCGCGCATAGCGATGTACTGCAGCGACGTGTACTCTTCGATGCCCTCGGCGCCGCCCTCGCGGCCCATGCCGGACTGCTTGACGCCACCGAATGGGGCAGCGGCGTTGGAGATGACGCCAGCGTTGAAGCCCATGAGACCGAACTCGAGGCCGTCACCGATGCGCCACATGCGGTCGGAATCCTCGGTGAACACGTAGGAGGCCAAGCCGTACTCCGTGTCATTAGCAATCTCAATCGCTTCCTTCTCATCGGAGAAGGTCAGGATCGGAGCGATCGGGCCGAAGATCTCTTCCTGTGCCACGCGGGCATCACGGGAGACATTCGTGAGAACGGTAGGGGAGTAGAAGTAGCCCTCGCCCTCACCCGGCTTGCCGCCGACGATGGCCTTGGCGCCCTTGGCCACGGCGTCGTCGACAAGCGCGGTGATGTTATCCAGTGCCTTCTGCTCCACGAGCGGGCCACAAGTAACGCCCTCATCGAGGCCGTTGCCCACCTTGAGCTCACCGATGCGCTTGGCGAACTTCTCCGCGAACTCATCGGCGACGGACTCGTGGACGATGAAGCGGTTAGCCGCGGTGCAGGCCTCACCGATGTTGCGCATCTTGGCGCCCATTGCGCCCTCAACGGCCTGGTCGATGTCGGCGTCCTCAAAGACGATGAACGGAGCGTTGCCGCCCAGCTCCATCGAGGTGCGCAGGACGTTGTCAGCAGCTGCCTTGAGCAGGGTCTTACCCACCGGGGTAGAGCCGGTGAAGGAAATCTTGCGCAGGCGCGAATCCGCCATGATCGGCTCGGAGATGGCAGAGGCCGACTTACCGGAAACCACGTTGACCACGCCTGCCGGAACGCCGGCATCGATCATGGTCTGTGCGAAGTACTGGGTGGTCAGCGGCGTCAGCTTGGCCGGCTTCACCACCATGGTGCAACCAGCGGCAATGGCCGGGGCAATCTTGCGGGTAGCCATAGCCAGCGGGAAGTTCCACGGGGTAATAAGCAGGCACGGGCCCACGGGCTTGCGGCGGGTAATCATGCGCAGGGTGCCTTCCGGCGCCGGCAAGGTGCGGCCGTAGTTGCGAACGGCTTCCTCACTAAACCATCGCAGGTACTCAGCGCCGTAGGTGACCTCACCATAGGACTCCGCCAACGGCTTGCCCATCTCAAGGGTCATCAGCGCAGCGAACTCATCCTTGCGCTCCTGCACCAGGTCAAAGGCGCGGCGCAGCAGGTCGGAGCGCTCACGCGTCGACGTGCGTGCCCACTCATCCTGCACGGCGCAGGCGGCATCCATAGCCTTCTTCGCGTCCTCAGAAGTAGCGGAGGCAAGGGTGGCAATAACCTCACCGGTTGCCGGGTTTTCTACATCGAAGGTGGCACCATCGGAAGCGTCTACCCACTCACCGTTAATCAGCAGGCCGGTCGGAACCTTGGCCAGCAGCTCATCAATATTGACCTTGTTGTTTTCACTCATGGTTCTTTTTTACCCTCCCAAATGGAATTTGTCTGCCAGTTGGCGTGCCGCTCCTGAAAGAAGCTGAACATCAGCCCCAACCAGGGCAAATGATGCGCCAGATTCTAAATATTTCTGGGCCTGTTCAAGGTTGAAAGCATTGACACCTACCTTCTTTCCGGAAGCACGAACTGCTTCAAATGTGTGATTGACCGCCTCTAGCACATCCGGATGGGTCTGCTGGCCCAACAGCCCCATCGAGGCCGCCAGGTCCGAGGGGCCGACGAAGATGTTGTCCACGCCTTCGACGGCCACGATGTCTTCCACGTTCTCCACTGCGGTCGCAGACTCAATCTGCACCGTGAGGCTCACCGTGTCCGAGGCATTCGCGAGGTAGTTCTCCACGCCGTTCCACCGCGAGGAGCGGGCCAGCGCCGAGCCGACGCCGCGTACGCCGCGAGGTGGGTAGTGCATAGCCGCGACTGCTGCTTCGGCTTCCTCGGCGGTATCAATCATGGGCACCATCAGGTTTTGTGCACCCAGGTCCAGGTACTGCTTGATCAGCGCCGTGTTGTTCACGGGCACGCGAACCACGCGCGTCAGGCCATAGGCATCGGTGGCGCGCAGCAAGGAGAGGATGGTTTCGAGGCCATAGGGCGAATGCTCACCGTCGATCAGCGTCCAGCTAAACCCCGCCGAAGCAATGATCTCAGCCGCGGCCTCCGAGCCAGAACAAATCCATGCGCCGACAAGCGGCTCCTCTGCTTTTTCGAGGACGTCCGTGAAAGTGGGCGGCAACTTTACTGGAATCGGCATGTGATGGACCCCAACTTTCCATAGTCAGCGTGGACAGTATCGCCCGGTTCGACCCACATGGGCTTGGTGAAAGAACCGGCGAGGATGATGTCGCCGGCGGCGAGACTATCGCCGTGCGCGTGGAGTTTATTGGCAAGCCATGCCACGCCCATGGCCGGGTGGTTGAGCACCGCCGCCGCCACCCCAGTATCTTCGATGGATTCGTTGCGGTAAAGCAGCGCGGACACCCAGCGCAGATCGACGTCCGCAGGATCCACCGGGTTGCCGCCATAAACCATGGCACCGAGCGCCGCGTTATCCGAAATTGTGTCGACGATCGTGCGGCCTTCCATCTCGATGCGGGAGGAGAGGATTTCCAGCGCTGGGGCGACGTACTCCGTCGCACGCAGGACGTCGAAAATGCTGCAATTGGGCCCCTTCAGTTCTTCCTTCAGTACGAAGGCCAGCTCGACCTCGATGCGGACGTTGGAGAACTGTGCGTGCTCGATGGTGGAGCCGTTCTCATAGACCTGGTCTTCAAAGATGGCGCCGTAGTCTGGCTCGGTGATTCCCGTAGCTTCCTGCATAACCTTGGAGGTCAGGCCAATCTTACGGCCGACGAGACGACGCCCGTCTTCGATGCCACGGCGCACCCACTCGCGCTGCACCGCGTAGGAATCCTCGATGCTCATCTCCGGGAAACGGGCAGTCAGCAGCGGGACCATGGTGCGGTCCTTTTCGGCTTGCGCCAGTTCATCTGCGATAGCGATGTGCTGTTTCTCATCCAGCATGTACTTCGCTCCTTAAGGTGTTGTAGAACGTATTTGTTCTGTTTAACAGGTTTGTTGAACCTGAAGGTTTCACGTGAAACGACAACGCGGCCCCGCGTTATGTGCGCTTGCTTCTCGACGCCACGGGGCCACGTTAATCAACCTGAGTACTTAAGCCGTTTTAGAGCTGGTGTCCCAGCTTGTACTCGCCTTGCTTCCACTCCGGCATCTCCTCCGCATCTTCCTTGCGGGTGTAGGAGAAACCGTCGGCACCGATGGTTGCCTCCAGCTCGGATTCATCCTCGCGAGCAACCAGCGGTACCGGATTGCCGTCCAGGTCAAGGACGGTGGAGCCATCGCGGTACCAGGAAGGAACAACCGGGGTTCCCCACCAGTCGCGGCGCTGGTTATCGTGAACATCCCAGGTCACGACCGGGTTATCCGGGTCGCCGGTGTAATAGTCCTGGGTGTAGATCTCCACGCGGTGGCCATCCGGGTCACGCAGATACAGGTAGTACGCGTTGGAGACACCGTGACGGCCCGGGCCGCGCTCAATGCGGTCGGACTCGCGCAGCGCACCCAACTTGTCACAAATCGCGATGATGTTGTGCTTCTCGTGGGTAGCAAACGCGATGTGGTGCATACGTGGGCCATCGCCACCGGTCATGGCGGTGTCGTGGACCGTCGGCTTGCGGCGCATCCATGCAGCGTAAACAGTTCCCTCCTCATCGCGGATGTCCTCGGTGGTGCGGAAGCCGAGCTCCTCCATGTACTTCACAGCGGAAGGAACGTCCGGGGTGATCTGGTTGAAGTGGTCGAGGCGTACCAGCGCGCCAGGGATGTGGGCGTCGTATGCCCAGGCAAGACGCTCGACGTGCTCTACCTCGTAGAAGAACTCGTACGGGAATCCCAGTGGGTCCTGTACACGCACGGAGTCACCAATGCCCTTGACGAAGCCATCCTTGTTGCGGCGGACCTCGCAGCCACGTGCCTTGTAGAACTCCTCGGCAAGGTCCAGGTCCTCTGGCGAACGAACGCGGAAGGAGAATGCAGCGACGGCAGCGACGGGGCCCTGACGCAGCACGAGGTTGTGATGGATGAACTCCTCGAAGGTGCGGAGGTAGATTTCGTTCTCGTTCTCCTCGGTGACGACAAGACCGAGGGTGTCAACGTAGAACTTTCGGGATGCAGCGAGATCGGTAACGATGATCTCCATGTAGGCGCAACGCAGAATGTCGGGGGCCTGAATGTCAGCCATGATGGCTCCTTAGTTAGCTAGTGGTGGGGGAGTAGTGAGGGCGAGCGGACGTTACTGGTCCTGCTTGCCAAAGACCGGGTTGTGTACCTTGTCCAGGTTGATGTGGACGGCCTGCTGATCGGTGTAGAAGTCGATCGAACGGTAGCCGCCCTCGTGGCCCAGACCCGAGGCCTTGACGCCGCCGAACGGGGTGCGCAGGTCACGGACGTTATTGGAGTTGAGCCACACCATGCCGGCCTCAACGTTCTGGGCAAAGTTGTGGGCGCGCTTCAGATCCGAGGTCCACACATAGGCGGCAAGTCCGTACTTCGTGTTGTTGGCCAGCTCGAGTGCCTCTTCGTCGGTATCGAACGGGGTGATAGCAACAACGGGCCCGAAGATCTCTTCCTGGAAGATGCGTGCATCCGGCTTGACGTCTACGAAGACGGTCGGCTGAACAAAGTTGCCTTCCTCGAAGCCTTCTGGGCGCTCGCCACCGGCGGCCAGGGTGGCCTCCTGCTTGCCGATCTCGATGTAGGAGGTGACCTTTTCGTAGTGCTCCGGGTGCACCAGGGCACCGACCTCGGTGGTCGGATCGGAGGGCAGACCCACCTTCACGCGCTTAGCCTGGGCGGCGTAGCGCTCCACGAACTCATCGTAGATATCGCGCTGAACCAGGATGCGGGAGCCGGCAGTGCAACGCTCACCGTTGAGGGAGAAGACGCCGAAGATACAGGCGTCGATAGCGGTCTCCAGGTCGGCGTCGCTGAAGACGATGGCCGGCGACTTGCCACCCAGCTCCATCGACAGGCCCTTGAGGTGCGGGGCCGCGTTACCGAAAATGATCTGGCCGGTGCGAGATTCACCGGTGAAGGAGATCAGCGGAACATCCGGGTGCTTGACCAGCGGGTCACCTGCATAGCCTTCCTCGCCGAAGCCGTTGACCAGGTTGAAGACGCCCTTCGGCAGGCCGGCCTCCTCAAAGATTCCTGCCCACAGCTGTGCGGAAAGCGGAGTGAACTCGGCCGGCTTGAGGACGACGGAGTTGCCGGTAGCGATGGCCGGAGCGAGCTTCCAGGACTCCAGCATGAACGGGGTGTTCCACGGGGTGATCAGGCCCGCGACACCAATCGGCTTGCGGTTGACGTAGTTGATCTGGCGGCCCGGCACCTTGTAGGCGTCGTCAGCCTGCGCCACGATCAAGTCGGCGAAGAAGCGGAAGTTCTCCGCTGCACGCTTGGCCTGGCCGTTGGCCTGGGTGATGGGAAGGCCAGAGTCGAAGGATTCCCACGCGGCAAGCTTGTCCGCGCGGGTTTCGACGATGTCCGCAATCTTGTTCAAGACGCGGGCGCGCTCGCGCGGCAGGGCCTTGGACCACGGGCCGTTCTCGAAGGCATCCTTAGCGGCGGCCACCGCCTTCTCAATGTCTTCCGGCTTGCCGGAAGCGGCCTTGATGTAGGGCTTGTTCGTGACCGGATCCAAGACCTCGAATTCATCACCGTCTACCGACGGGACAAACTCGCCGTTGATGTAGTGAAGAATCTTCTCGGGGAGATCGGTGGGCTTAGCTGCATCGTTGTTCGTAGCCATGGGTTTTACACTCCTTAGTTGTTTTTCTTGCGATAGGTGCTGAGGGTGGTCAGTCTGTGTTGCCTGGCCACCTTTTCTATGTAGGTGGGTTCCGCGCCAGCCTCGATGAGGCTGAGCAGTTGCTCGTGTTCGCGCGTTGACTCTTGGGCTCGCTCGGGCACGTACCGAAAGGTGGAGACGCGGTGGTATTCCAATTGCTTCCATTGGTCCACCACCAAGTTCTTCAGCCTCTCGTTCGGGCACTTGGAAAAGAGAACGCTATGAAATTCTTTGTTGAGCTGGGTAAATACGTCTGGATCGTGATGGACATCAAGCTCCCGCATGCGCTGGTTAATCTCCCGCGCTCGGGCAATATCCTTTGGGCCAAGATGCGGAGCGGATTGCGCCGTGGCATTTGCTTCCAGCGTGGCCACGATGTCCATGGATTCGTAATAGGCCTCGCGATTGTAGGTGGTCACGCTGGCACCGACGTTGCGTTCGTAGGTGACCATTCCTTCCGCTTCCAATTGGCGAATGGCTTCGCGGACGGGGACCACGCTGATGCCCAATTCATCCGCGATTGCTGCCAACACGAGGCGGTAGCCGGGTTCATACTCGCGAGTACGAATCTTTTCACTTATCCAGTTATAGGCCTGTTGAGACTTACTTTCCCCAGCTGTTAGTACGGGTTCCGTCATTGACCACCCGCCTTTCCATCACGGAAGGCGATGTAGGCTTCCTTGTTCGCCCCGGTCGGCGGGAAGAGCCCATCCAAGCTGGCGCCCGTCTCCACCCGGGAGGCAACCCATTCGTCCTCGTGCTCCTTGGCCAACGCAGCTTCGGCGACTTCCGCGGCGATGTCGCGAGGGATAACCACGACGCCATCGTCGTCACCAACGATGATGTCACCCGGCAGGACGGTGGCGTTGCCACAGGAAACGGCGATGTCGCTATCCCACGGGACATGCTTGCGGCCGAGCACGCAGGGGTGAGCGCCCTGGGTGAAGACGGGCAGGCCGATCTCCTTCACAGCCTCGTAGTCACGCACGCCACCATCGGTGACAACGCCGGCTGCACCACGTACCTTGGCGCGCAGTGCCAGAATGTCACCGAGCGTTCCGGAACCGGATTCCTGGCGGGCCTCGATGACGATGACCTCGCCCTCCTTGACCGTGTCGAAGACCTTCTTCTGCTCGTTGAGGCCACCGCCATGGGACTTGAACAAATCCTCACGGCCAGCCACGAAGCGCAGGGTGCGGGCAACGCCCACCATCTTGGTTCCCTTTGCTTGCGGGTACACGCCTTCGATCACGGACTGGTTGATGCCGCGCTTGCGCAGCTGGGCAGACAGGCCGGCGGTCGGGGCCTTCTCCAAAGCTGCCTTAAGTTCAGGGTCTAGGCCACCCTCTTCCTTGGGGGGAAGTCCGGCGGATTCGCGGTCACCATAAGCATCTTCGCGCTGCTTATCGTCAACGTAGGGCAAATTGCCCAGCTGCGGATCGAAAGAGGCGGGGACCTCCTTTACGGTGGTCTTCAGCCTGCCGGAGCTCACGCCCCCTGGCACATCAACCTCGACCTCGACGACGTCACCCGGCTCAATGACAGAAGATCCAGCCGGGGTACCGGTGAGGATGATGTCACCGGCCTCCAGGGTCATGTGCTGGGAAAGGTCGGCAACAAACTGCGCGAGAGGGAAGATGAGATCCTCGTCGGAAGAAGTTCCCTCCTGAACAATCTCTCCGTTGACCCACGTGCGAAGGCGAAGACCCTTGGGGTCGATCCCCTGGGCGTCGATAAGCTCCGGCCCAATGGGGGTGTACCCATCGCGCGACTTGGAACGGGTGTTGGAGCCCTTGTCCTGGACCTTGTAGTCATACAGGCCAATGTCGTTCGAGGCGGTCACGTAGGCAACGTGCTTCCACGCATCCTCGAGGGATACGTTGCGGGCCGGAGTGCCGATGATGAGTGCGATTTCGCCTTCGAAGGCCAGCAGCTCGGTTCCTTCGGGGCGCTCGACAATCCCGTCCGACTCAGCCAGCGTGCTCGTCGCCTTGAGGAAGTAACTCGGGGTCTTGGGCCAGCGACCGCGCTGTGCCGCGCGGGACTCAAAGGCCACATGGACAGCGATCATTTTGCCCGGTTTAACCGGCAAGAACTCAGGTACAGCCATGAAGAATCCTTAATTGTGAACAAATCCTTGCCCAGATCGTATATTATCCCTAGCACCACCGCAAGTGGTTCAACTCACACGCTTTTCCGTATATGGCACACCCCATGCCGAAAGGAATCTCACTATGTCGCACGCAACTGTCACGCCGACAATTTCGACGGCCGAACGCCGCCGCGTCGTCGCCGCGACGACCATCGGTACCGCCATCGAGTGGTACGACTACTTCCTCTATGCAGCGGTGGCCGGACTCGTGTTCAACCACCTCATGTTCGGCCCGCTCGAAGGTGGCCTGGCCACCATCATCTCCTTCCTGACCGTTGGCTTGTCCTTCCTGTTCCGCCCAGTTGGCGCGTTCCTAGCAGGGCACTTCGCCGACCGCTTCGGACGCCGCGTGGTCCTCATGGTCACGCTCATCGCCATGGGCGGCGCGACCACCCTGATCGGCGTTCTGCCAACCTATGAAACCGCCGGCATCTGGGCGCCGATTCTCCTCATCACCTTGCGCATCATCCAGGGCATCTCTGCTGGTGGCGAATGGGGCTCCGCGGTGCTCATGGCGGTGGAACACGCCCCGACTGACAAGCGCGGCCTCTACGGCGCAGGCCCCCAGATCGGCGTGCCCGCCGGCCTGCTGCTCTCCTCCGGCGTGCTGTCCATCATGAACACCATCGCGCCTGGCGACGCCTTCATGGACTGGGGCTGGCGCGTTCCCTTCCTCCTGTCCTTCGTCCTCGTTCTCGTGGGCTACCTCATCCGCATGGGCGTCGACGAGTCCCCAGTGTTCGCGGAGATTGCGGAACGCGAAGAGGAAGAAGCCACCAACCCCATCGGCACGCTGTTTAAGAAGTTCACCCCGCTCGTCCTAGTCGCCGCGCTCGTCTTCGCTGGTAACGGCACCGTCGGATACATGACTACGGGCGGCTACATCCAGCGCTACGCCACCGACCCCGAGGGCCCCGTCGCACTCGACCGCGGTGATGTCCTCAACGCCGTGACCGTGTCCGCCTTCTCGTGGGCCTTGACTACATTGTTCGCCGGCTTCATTTCGGATTACATCGGCCGCCGAAACACCTACCTCCTGGGATTCATCTTGCAGGGCATCGGCGCTGCCGCCCTCTTCCCGCTGGTCAATACCGGAAGCCTCGGTCTCCTCTACGGCGCACTCCTCTTCCTCACCGTGGGCCTAGGCCTGACCTATGGCGCGCAGTCCGCGATGTACGCCGAGCTTTTCCCCGCCTCGATTCGCGCCACGGGAGTGTCCATCACCTATGCCCTCGGCTCGGTCCTGGGCGGCGCCTTCGCCCCCATGATCGCCGCCGCGCTCGTCGAGGCAACTGGTACCACTTTTGCGGTGTCGGGCTACCTCGTATCCGCTTCGATCGTCGGCTTCATCTGCACCTTCATCCTGCGTGAGCGCAAGGGAATCGCGCTCGGCGCGGAACACGAGGCCGAGCAATCCCGAGGACACTTCATCTTCAGCCCGCGCTAGACGACGCCCCTCCACATGAGCCCTCCCAGTTTCGCTAGGGCCATTGTGCGAGGCGGACATATCATATATGATTCTCTTCTAAGACCCAGCTCACATCTCAGAGACGCCTTGAACTGAGTCACCACCTTCAAGAGCAAAGCTCACATGGCAGTAGGGGAGTGGCGGCTACCCCCGCCACCCCTTCGTTCTCGTTCATTACAACCGCTGACTAAGGAGTCCACAGTGCAGTTCCACCACAATGGCTACGTTTCGGAAGATCCCCGCGTGCACGAGCCCGCCGGGTACGGCGTCGATCGTGCTTCTGAGCTTCCAGATGAAATGGACGTTCTCATTGTGGGCTCCGGGCCCGCAGGCATGATCGCCGCGGCACAGCTCGCAATGTTTCCCAACGTCAATACGCGCATCATTGAACGTCGCCCGCACCGCCTCGAGCTCGGACAGGCCGACGGCATCCAGTCCCGCTCCGTAGAGACCTTCCAGGCATTCGGCTTTGCCAAGGAAATCACAGAAGAGGCCTACGAAATCACGGAGATGTCCTTCTGGAA
>NZ_CABTZR010000052.1 GCF_902489365.1 uncultured Corynebacterium sp.
ATGCGGAGAGATTCGGTATCCATGCGGCCATCCTAAAGCAGGCTGCAACGACACCGATATTGAACTACCTCCCCCGAGCATCCGTGAGCACACGTAATTGAAGCAAAACCGGATACAAATGGCCCACAACCCCGACAACAAGAAGAACTGTAGCCGCTAACAATCCGTCTGCCGCAGCGCACCATCCAGCGCTACATATATGGAGCAACAATCCCCACGCATGACCGGCCGCCGACGCTCGCATGGGACGAAGAGGGGTCGCCCCTTCACACTTGGCAGACTCTTCTCTGCGCATCGCTAAAATCATGCCGTTCCATCCGATTCGCGTGAGCACAGCATTGAATCGCTCGACACCCCAGCGACGGCTAGCAACGCGAGAAAATGACATCCGCCGCCACAGCGAAACCGGAATATGGCGCTCCAGAGAATCCCCAACAAAGGGAGCGAGCCCGAACCCCAAGAGAATAGCTGCAACTACGAACCCCACGGCATTCGCACCAGTTTCATTCGCCACAACATTCAGCCCTAGCACGGCTGTGATAGTCCCAGCGAAAGCGATCATTTTTACCCCCCCCCTTTTAAGGAACTCAAGAAAGCCTGCTAGCGGTTTCACGCATCTTTCCCTATTCAGAACCCCCTGGCGCTTCCCGTCAGACAGCTGTTACCCAAGCTTAGCCGCCAAACGGTCTAGAAACAGCATTCCCCCGGTGAACACTCATGCTAATTGTGGAGCCGTCGGGGCTTGATTGGGGGCTTTTGTGGGACTGGTGTGGGACACGGGTGGCCCTACCTGCACGCACCGGACATGCGCCATTACTGCAGGCCAGGGATACAAAACGAGAAGAAGCCCCAGCTAGAACGTTATCTAGCTGGAGCTTTCCGGTGGAGCCGCCGGGAATTGAACCCGGGTCCTTCGTCACCTCGCCAGGGCTTCTCCGTGCGCAGTCTGCACAGGATCTCTACTCGGCCCTCCGGCTCGGGCAAACTCGCTCCGGATGATGGGCCCAGTTGCTCTCAAAGTCCCCAACCGGCCGAACAACAAACCGGTCAGGCAAGTTCCTTAGTCGATGCCAGGATCTAGGTCAGGAACCAAACCTAGGCTGACAGACACGCGTCGCTGAAATTAGGCAGCGAGGGCGTAGTCACGCTGAGAGTTCTTCTCTGCGTTTATTGGTTGCTACGACGCTTAACGGTGGTCTCTAGCCTGCACCGGCACGCTTCCCCTGGCTCAATGTACGAAGTCGAAACCAAGTCGACCCCTCATATGCACATTGCTGTGAAAGCTGCGCAGAACGCATCTTTATGCGCCCTACGGTCTGTTCAACGCTACTGCAGCCGCCCCTATTCCCGCAAGCTCCGCCGCAGGCCACGTGAGGCATAGCTTTCATAAGCACCCCCTTGTGATTAACATCTACTTAAACGCTGTTAAGGTGTGTGAGTCCTATCCCCCCCTACTTTGTTAAAGGCTGCAAAGTGAGCACACATACCGAAACCACTAGCCCCCCAGAAGACGCTAAACGTCCAGTCAGCAACACCGAATGGGCCATCTCGCTCTTCGGCACCGCCGTGGGCGCTGGCATTTTGTTCCTCCCCATCAACGCCGGCAGCTTCGGCTTTTGGCCCCTCCTCGTGGCCACGATTCTGATTGGCCCGATGACGTACTTCTCCCACCGCGGCTTGGCCCGCATGATTTGCGCATCACCACGCCAGGGCGAGGACATCACCGCAGTGGTCACGGACTACTTCGGCAAAAGCGCTGGTTTTATCATTTCGGTGGTTTATTTCTGCGCCATCTTCCCCATCGTTCTGATTTATGGTGTGTCGATTACCAACACGGTTAACAGCTTCATCGTCAACCAGCTGAACGGACCAACGTTTCCGCGCCCGCTCCTCGCGTTCCTTCTCGTGGGCTTTATGACCATCGTCTTCGCCTTTGGTCAACGTATGGTGCTGGCCGTCACGCAGTTCTTGGTCTACCCGCTAATCTTTTGCCTTGGCGCGCTGTCCATCTACCTCATCCCGCGCTGGGATATCGCCTCCTTCATGGAGGTAGGCAACAATGATTGGCGCATCGTCGGCTCGGTCGCGCTGATTATCCCCGTGCTGGTCTTCTCCTTCAACCATTCCCCCGCCATTTCCCAGTTCTCCTTAGCCATGGTTGCCGCACACGGCCGCGAAAAGAGCTCCGAGAACGCCTCGCGCGCGCTGGCACTAACCGCCATTCTGCTCACCGTGTTCACCATGTTCTTCGTATGGTCCTGCACGCTGACCCTCGGCGCGGACGGCCTCACCGAAGCCCGCGAACAGAACTTGCCGGTTCTGTCCTACCTGGCCAACGTCACCGGTGTTCCGGTCCTGGCCTTCCTCTCCCCGATCATCGCGATGGTTGCCATCATCTCCTCCTACTTCGGCCACGTCTTGGGAGCTACCGAGGGCGGCAACTTCCTGCTGCGCAGCGCCGCTCCGCGCGCCACGGCGAAGCTATCGGAAAAGCAGCTCAACTCCATCATGCACGGCATCATCTTTGTCTGCGCGTGGATCGTGGCCATTATCGACCCTTCAATTCTGGGTCTCATCGAGGCCATCGGCGGCCCCTTCATCGCCTCGATCCTCTACCTGTTGCCGATGTATGCCATCCACCGCATCGACGCTCTCAAGCAATTCCGTGGCCGCCCCAGCAACGTCTTCGTTGTCGTCACCGGCCTCATCGCCGTGGGCGCCACCATCTGGGGACTATTCGTCTAGCTTTCCTCTAACCACGCCTTCAACACAGTGGCGTGGTTGACCTCGCGGTCCTTGGCGGCGAAAAGTAGGGTGACGTCACCATCCGCAGCAAGCTGGCGTAGTTGTTCCAGCTCTTCGCCGTCGTTCTCGTCGAGCTCCGCACGGTAGCGCCGGGCAAATTCCTCAAAGGTGTCAGCATCGTGCCCCCACCACTTACGCAACCCTGAACTGGGCGCGACATTTTTGAACCAGTGGTCATAGGACAGACGTTCCTTGGCCACGCCACGGGGCCAGAGCTTATCGACGAGCACCGCTGCCCCACGCGGCTGCTCATCTTCCCGAATAACATCATGAACCTTAGCCGTATAAATCATGGCTCCCAGGTTAGGCGTTAATCCCCTTGACGCGGCGGCCCAGCTCGCGGGTGATGTCGCGGTCCTGGTCGCGGCGCTTGATTGCTTCGCGCTTGTCGTAGTCCTGCTTACCCTTGGCCAAACCGAGCTCGCACTTGGCGCGACCATTCTTCAGGTACACCTTGAGCGGAATCAGCGTCTTATTGCCATCGCGCACCTGGCCCATAAGCTTGTCAATCTCCCGGCGGTGCAGCAGCAGCTTGCGCGTGCGCTTCGGTGAGTGATTCGTCCACGAGCCTTGGGAATACTCCGGGATATGGAGATTGCGGATATAGACCTCACCGTCATCAATGGTGGCGAAGGCATCTGCCAAGGAGATTTTGCCTTCGCGCATCGACTTAATTTCGGTGCCCACGAGCACCATGCCGCATTCCAGGGTGTCGAGGATGGTGTAATCGTGGCGGGCACGTCGGTTGGTGGCCAGGGTCGAGTTATTATCGACGGCCGCCTTTTTCTTCTTTGCCTTCTTCGCCATAGTTCGGACTATATTACGCTACAGCCAGGCAAAATCCACATCGTTGCTCAGAGCCTATGTCCGCACATAAGCGCGCATGGTCACCTGCGCGGTCAGTGCAGCGCACAGGATTGCCACGAGCCCCACGATGGGCAGAACCGTCCACACGTCGCCTGCGGTCACCGGGGCCAGAAGCTGGTTGTGGTACAGATCCTTCAGCGCGGGATCGATCACCGTGTTCTTTCCCACGATGACGCCGACCCCGGCGAGGATGACACCGCCGAGGGAACCAAGGACCGCCTCCATGATGAAGGGCGCGTGGGTTATCCACCGCGAGGCACCGACCATGCGCATAATCGCGGTCTCCCGCTGGCGCTGGTAAGCGGCGATCTGCACCATGTTCGCAATCAGCATGATGGCGGCCAGCGCCATGACCGCTGCCAGGACGAAGGTGGCATTCCGGATGGCGTCGAGGTTGCCGGCGGCGCTGCGCACCTCTTCCTGCTGGTCGATGATGTCGCTGACGGCGGGGTCGGACGCGATGGCGTCGATAGGCGCGGTATCCGTCGGATCCTTCAGCCGCACATGGAAGGCCGCCGGCAGCGCATCCGGGGATGTCTCCTCAACCATGACTGGATCGGTTTCCTTGAACAGCTCCACGAAGCGCTCATAAGAATCCGCACGGTTGCGGTAGCTCACAGACTCGATGTCTTCATCCGCTTCCAGCTTCTTCTTCAACTCGGCGCAGGCGGAGTCCTTACACTCCGGATCATTGGCAGAAATATCCTCATTGAGCTGGACCATGACCTCGACGCGCTCGAGGTAGATGTCTTTGGTCTCGTTGGTCATCTGGGTCACCAGAACACCAGCCACCACCAGGGCCACCGAAATGGCCGTGGTAATCACCATGGCGATGGTCATGGTGATGTTGCGACCGAGCCCCTTGAAGGCCTCTCTAAAAACAAAGCCCAGATTCACCTAGACCGCCTCCCCATACATCGCATTCTTCTCATCGCGCACGAGCGTGCCGTTGTGCAGCTCAATGACGCGCTGGCGGGCCTCGTTGACCGCACGCGCGTTATGCGTCGACATCACCACGGTGGTTCCTCGGCGGTTGATCTTGGTGAGCAACGACATGATCTCCGCGGCAGTGGAGGGATCGAGGTTGCCCGTGGGTTCGTCGGCAAGCAGCAACTTGGGACGGTTGACAAAGGCCCTCGCAATCGCCACGCGCTGCTGCTCGCCGCCCGAGAGCTCATGCGGCATGCGGTGCTGCTTGGCGCCGAGGCCGACCATGTCGAGGACCTCGGGGACCTGCTTGGCAATCCGCGCCTTGCGCTTGCCGATGACTTCCAAGGCAAAGGCCACGTTGTCATAAACGTTCAGCTTGGGCAGCAGGCGAAAGTCCTGGAAAACGTAGCCGATGGACTGACGCAAGCGGTTGACCTCGCGGCCTTTCAGCGTGTTGACGTGGAAGTCCCCGAAATAAATATCCCCCGAGCTGACATTGGTCTCGCGCACCATGAGCTGGAGGAAGGTCGACTTACCGGAGCCGGAGGGGCCGATGAGGAAGACGAATTCTCCGTCTTCTATCTCAAAGGACACCTTGTCCAGCGCGGGCCTTGTGGAGGTCGAATAGACCTTGGACACATTCTCAAAAGTGATCACTTAAGCCACATTAGCAACATTTGTCACTCGGGCCTAGGACTCCTGCTGCGCCATGCGCCACCGGATTCCGGATTCCAGGAAGCCATCGATATCCCCATCCAATACCTTGGAAGGGTCTCCTACCTCATAGTTAGTGCGCAGATCCTTGACCATCTGGTAGGGATGCAGCACATAGGAACGCATCTGATTGCCCCAGGAGGCATTGCCACCCGCGCCTAGAGCATCGAGCTCCGCGCGCTCCTCCTGGCGCTTACGCTCCAGCAGCTTCGCCTGCAGCACGCGCATGGCAGAGGCCTTGTTCTGGATCTGGGACTTCTCATTCTGACAGGTCACCACGATGCCGGTCGGGATGTGTGTCAGGCGCACCGCCGAATCCGTCGTGTTCACCGACTGACCACCGGGGCCCGAAGAGCGGTAGACATCCACGCGCACCTCCGAATCTGGTACCTCGATGGAATCGGTCTGCTCCACCACCGGCAGCACCTCGACCTCTGCGAAGGAGGTCTGGCGGCGGGCTTGGTTATCAAAAGGCGAGATGCGCACGAGGCGGTGCGCACCCTGCTCCACGGAGAGCTGGCCATACATGTATTCGCCATGCACCACGAAGGTCGCGGACTTAATACCAGCCTCCTCGGCATAGGAAATGTCGTAGACATCGACCTTGTGGCCGTGCTTTTCCGCCCAGCGCGTGTACATGCGCATGAGCATTTCCGCCCAGTCTGCGGCATCCACGCCACCTGCACCGGAGCGAATGTTGATGACTGCCTCGCGCTCGTCGTATTCGCCGGAGAGCATCGTGGTCACCTCGAGCGATTCGATGGCGGCGCCAAGATCCTTCAACTCTGTGTCGACGAGTTCCTGGGAGGCCTCATCGCCCTCCTCTTCCGCCAGCTCCGCCATCACCGGCAGATCCTCAATCCGCCCGCGCAGGGACTTTAACTTGCGCAGCTTTGCCTGCTGCGCCGACAGCTCCGAGGTCACCTTCTGAGCATGGTCGGGGTCGTCCCACAGCGACGGGTCCCCCGCCTGGGCCTCGAGCTCGCGCACGCGCTCGGACACCGCCTCCGGGTCCATCACCTTTTCAATGGAGGTCAAGGTGGCGCTGAGTTCCTCAAGTCGTGCTGTTTGTTCCGGACGCATAGCCCCCTACTCTACTTATTCTTTCTCTCTGATTAGCCATCGGCCGCGTTTAGCGCGACAATAGGCGGCATGAGTGACCAGCCAAGCCTCACCGAGATGATCAATGCCATCATCAAGACCTTCATCGTCGCCCACGCGGACGATACCGACGCCCACCTTGCCCAAGCGCTTGTTTATAACGCCGGCCGCCTGGCCTGGCGCCTGCGCGAGCAGGGAGTAGACATAGAGCAAAAGACCTCCGTCTCTGATGTCGTCACCGACGCTGACTTCGCCGCCGAGCGCTTCGTGGCCGGTGTGCTCGAAGCCCTGCGTGGCGAGGACGGCATCGTGGGCGAGGAGGGTGCCAACCGCGAGTCAAAGTCCGGCCGGACCTGGGTCATCGACCCCGTCGATGGCACCTACAACTTTGCCTCCGGATCCGATTATTGGTGCTCTGCGCTAGCGCTTGTCGACGATGAGGGGGTCATCCTCGGCGCCGTCCACCGCCCCGCTATGGGTTATACCTGGTTCGGTGGCCGCGACCACGCCACGAGCCTGGACGGCAAGGACGTCGCCAAGCTCAGCGATACCACCGCCGACAAACTGTGCTTGTCGACGTACCTGCACCCTACGTCCATGGCCGACCCGAAAATCGCTGCTGCCTGGGAGAAGGTGGCACCACACTTTGCCACCGTGCGCATGCTGGGTGCGGGCTCCGTGGATCTTTCCTGCGTGGCGGATGGTACGTGGGGCGCGTGGATGCAGCACTCGGTCAAGGATTGGGATTGGTATCCCGGCCAGGCGCTGGTGCTGGCCGCGGGCGGCGCGGCGCGCAAGGTTGAGGCCGGCGGTGTGGAATGGTGTATCGCGGGTAATAAACAGGTAGTTGATCAGATGGAGGAATGGCTCCGTGGGTAAGTATAAAGAGGACCTCGGCTTGGCCTTGGAGATGGCAGGCCATGCGGACGCCATTACGATGCACCGCTTTGAGGCGGCCGACCTGTCCGTCAAGGAGAAGCCGGACATGACCCCGGTCTCTGACGCGGACCTGGCATGCGAAAAGGCCATCCGTGAGGCGCTCAAGCGCTCGCGCCCGCGCGATGAGGTGCTGGGTGAAGAGTTTGGTGGCGAGGCCTGCTTCGAGGGCCGCCAGTGGGTAATCGACCCTATCGACGGCACAAAAAACTTCGTCCGCGGCGTTCCCGTCTGGGCCACCCTCATCGCGCTACTGGAAGACGGCGAGCCGGTCGTCTCCGTCGTCTCCGCCCCTGCCCTGCGCCGCCGCTGGTACGCGGCCAAAGGTGGCGGCGCCTACCGAGTCTTCGGCGGGGAGCCGAAACGCCTGCGCGTTTCCGAAGTCTCCAAACTGGAAGATGCCTCCCTGGCCATGAGCTCCTTGTCTGGGTGGCGGCCGAACCGCGACGCTTTCATCTCATTCACGGACAAGGTGTGGCGTTTGCGCGGCTACGGCGACTTCTGGAATTACTGCCTCGTGGCTGAAGGTGCCGTCGACATCGCTGCCGAGCCCGAGGTTTCCTTGTGGGACCTAGCGGCCCCGGCGCTCCTCGTGACCGAGGCGGGCGGCCGCTTCACCAACGTCCGCGGCGAAGACGGCCCCCACGGCGGCTCGGCTCTGGCTTCCAACGGCAAGCTCCACGACGCCGCCCTCAGCGCCCTCTCCTAGCGCCGTGCGGGCCGCACGCCGGTGCCGCAGCCTAGCGCCGGCCTGCGAACCGCACTCCGCAGGTCATTTCGATCAAATAAGGCCCCAGATCTTTAACGATCTGGGGCCTTAAATGTTAGAAACGTACTTCTAGTTCTCCGGAATCGTGAATCCGGAACCCACGCCCTCGCGGCGGTTCAAATCCGCGATGATGGCATCGGTGTTGGACACGACCGTCGGGTTGTGCAGCGCACCCTGCCACGGGGTGCGGCAGGACGGCAGCCCCGGAATCAGACCGCGGGATACCGAGCCGACAATGCGGCCATTGTGGAAGACCGGCGCACCGGAATCTCCAACCATGGCGCACACCTGGTTGATGGTGATTTTCTGGCTGTGCTGGAAGGTCATGCCACAGGTGCGGCCGGTAGCCACGCCGCGCTTGCAGGTGATGTCACCCGGTTGGGTGGCCCCACCAATCCCGTACGCGGTCACACCGTTGTAGCTGCGGGTCACCTCCGCCTGGGAGCCGAACTCGATGAGCGAGTAGTCCAGCTGCGCGTTCTTGGACACCACGGTGCCAGTGGGACCTACCTGCCAGGAGTCCGCCGACGACACCGGATCACCCACGTTGCCGCAGTGACCGGCGGTAATGCCGACCTTGCGGCCTTCGGCATCAGTGCCGGCTGCCGTCAGCGTGCACATGGTGTCCTCACGGATGTACAGCGGGGTGCCCGGGCCATACAGCGACTTTCCTTCAGTCATCGCAACATTAGATTCCTCGGGAATCTGGGGAGCATCGTAGAAGGAGCCGGGTACCCGGTGCAGAACATAGTCCGCGTGCGGTTTACCGGCCGCAATCTTGGAGAACAGGTCGTTCTTCCACACGTAGTTCGGATCAGTGCCCTGGGGCACGAACTCCGGCTGCGTGGCCTCCTCCAGTAGTCCGATGGGAGCCGGATTCGTCAGCGGTTCACCCGTGATGGCATCAGCGCCGGCATAATCCTGCTGCTCGGACGGGGCCGGCAGTTGCGTCTGCAGGTTCGCCTGCTCCGCGACGCGCTGCACCGCAGGAGAGTTCACGGCTCCTTCGACCGCCTGGTTCACATCCTTCGATGCCGCTGCGGCAGCCCCGTTGACGGCGGTGTCGACGGCGTCGGTCAGCGCTGCGTCCACAGGCTTGGTCTCAATACCTACGGACTTCAAGTCCGCGCGCACCTGGTCAACAAAACCAGCCGAATCGATTTCCGGGATGGTGGGGAGCTCCTGGGCACCCGCCGCTGGGTTACCCAGGAAGAACGCACCTGCGAAAGCCGAGCCCACGAGGACTTTCTTAAGGTGCGGAATTTTTCGCATTGAGCAATTCCTCTTTCACTTCTTCTCGTATTGGTCTATAAGTCCTACCCATGATGGCACGCGCATCGAAGCGGCCGTTTCTAACGTGTGAGACTGTGTCCAACCCGTTACATTACTGACAGTTTTCGGGTGCCCCCTCTCTTCTTTCACCGCCTCCCAACCCCGGCGCGACCCTACTATGGAGGCATGTCTGAGACCTCCAATTCTCCTTCACCCGCTGCAGACATTGAGGAAATTGTCGCCGTTGTCCTACGTGATACCCACGGCCGCGTGCTCGTCCTCCGCATCACCTCCACCTCGGAGTTTGTCCTGCCGTATGGCTCCATCGATGACGTGATCAATCCCGCCCACGCAGCCCAGCTCATCGCTCACGAGGCCATACGTGCCGCGGTCGATATGTCCAAACTGCGCCGGCTTGCCACCTACATCTCCCCGGCCGCCAACGACGCCTCACAAACCATCCATACACACGTCTATGTCTCCGAAGAAGAAATCTCCGTGGCACACCCAGATAAGGAGATCGCTGAGCTAGCGTGGGTCGATCCCGCTGCCCCGGATGTCGATATCGCCCCGTTACTCAAGGAGAGGGTATTCCCCGCCTTGCAGGAACTCTAGCTTCCCAAGCCTTAGACTCCACCCCATGACTACGCAGCGACTACTCCCCGTTCTCGCCGCCGGTTCTCTTGCCCTTGCGCTGGCCGGCTGCGCCACCGATGACAGCACCGACGCCACGCTTTCCGACGTCTCCCCTACAACCACCCAGGCCGCCGACGCCGAATCCGGGGCTCCAGCACCCGCGGCTCCGCAATCGCCCGAGGCCGATGCTCCGGCCCCAGAGGACTCCCAGCCTGCGGCAGGCGACGACGCTGAATCCGCTCAGAACACTGACCCGGCCGCAGCTGGCAACGAATCCTGCGCAACGGCCCAGCTCGATATCGGCTTAGCCGATGAGCAAGGCGCTGCCGGTTCGCTTTTGGCGGATATCACCTTCACCAATACGTCTTCCGAACCCTGCACTTTGCACGGCTTCCCCGGTGTTTCCGCCGTCACCAACGATGACGGCACCCAGCTTGGCGCCGCCGCCGTGCGCGAAACCGGCAAGGAAGCAGCAACCGTCACGCTTCAGCCCGGCCAGTCGGCCCGCGCGGGCCTCAAGATGACCAACGTTGGGGTCCTCGATCCCGCTTCCTGCCAACCCCAGGCAGCCGACGGCTTGCGCGTGTACCCACCCGGCGAAACCGCCAGCGCTTTCATCCGCATTCCCGGCTTAGAGGGTTGCGCTGGCGATGCCAATTACCTCTCTATCCAGCCAGTCACCGCAGGTTAAGCTGCGTGTACCCCAGCAGGTTTTCACACCCGTCTACACTCGCGACCATGGAAACCAAGAAGCTGACATCGCTGGTCTTTGGAAACGTAGTGCTGGAATCGCATATGACGAAGACAATCATCGTGGTCTATTCCGACGACATGCGGTCATGGTACTTCCGGCCGAGCCCATATACGGAGCTCAAGGTGCCCCTCGATGAGCTGCGGGGGAAGCTGAGCAGAGAACGCGCGGAGCTCATCTCAGAGCGCATTTTTGATAACGTCAAGCTGGAGCTCGAGGAAAGCTACTCCGGAGGCGTCGACCGCGCCCAAAAGGAGCTCTGCGGCTGGTTCTTGCATGAGGAATCAGCCGCTTAAACCATCGTCAGGCCGGTGTACGTGCTGATTTGGGCTCGATGCGGCCCGTTGGACCGTATGCCAGCCGGCGATGCGCCCACTCGAATGGGCCGGGTTTGCCCCAAGCCTCAAGCAAAGCGGCAAGAAGCAGCGTCAGGACAAAGACCAACAGACCGATTCCGAGCTTGCCGCTTACCGAAGCATCCGCTCCCAGACCGAAGCCAGCCGGGGTAACCAGGACGATGAAGAAGACCGACTGCGCAATGTAACCCGACATCGAGCGCTTGCCTAGCGCTACAAAAGCATAGGCCCACCCGGGAACACGGTTGTTGAGGTTCTCCGTGAGCAGTGCCAGTACAGCCAGAATGCCCGGACCAGTGAGAAAGCCGAAGGCTTGGTTCAGCATGAAGAAGACCGGTTCCAGTTCGGTTGGCACAACACCAGCAGCCGCTAGACCCCACGGCAGCCCAATAAAAACGATGATCACGCCTGCGATGACAACCCAGGCAACCAGGGTGCGGCGGTGCGCAGAAACGCTGGCTAGTACGCCCTCCCGCGCCCAGATGTACCCGATGAGGAAAACACCGGTCAGCCCAACAAACATCAAGGGGATCTGTCCCAAAGCAGCGATCTCACCGCGCACGTTGCGAGCGAAGAAATCACCAAAGGTGACAAGCTCCCTGGTCATCGGCCGCGAACTGGGCAGAGGACTGAAGTAACCACAATAGGCTCCCAATGCACCCGAACCGGCGAAAACCGCATAGCCGCCAAAGAACCAGTAGGCAATGCGCCGCAGCGTGCGCGTCGAAAGCGTAAAGCACCAAGCCAAAGCGATGCCCATGAGGCCATAGACCAGCATGATGTCTTGATTGAACAGCAGGAAGCCATGTGCCAGACCAAACACTGCCAACAAGCCGTAGCGGCGGATGAGCACCCGGCGGGATTCCTTTACGGTGTAGCCCTTGCGATGCAGGCTGGCGACAATGAGACCAATGCCGAATCCCAACAGCATGCAGAACATGGGCAGGCCACGTACCCGAACAACCATGGCGGTAAATACCGCGGAGAAAATGTCTAAAGTGCTGCCGGGGCGCACACCACCCACGGTGGAGCTGGGCCCTATCGACCAATCATTGACTACCCAGCTCTGCACAGCATTCGCCATGGCGATGCCCAGTAGGGCCGTTCCACGCGCGAGATCCGGCACGATGAGCCGTTGTCGTTTCTCCTGCATACACCCTATTTTATTCTTCTCAAGCATCATCTAAGGGCCGTTTGACTAGGCTAAGCCCCATGCCTGAGCCACTGTCCTACGCCTCCACCGAGGGCTTCCCGCAGCTACACATGTCCCGCGTCATAGACGCCGATTTCGATACCGCCGCAGACAAACTGTTCCGCTGGGGCCTGCAGCGCAGCGGTCTTTTTCGGGTTCGCCCCAGCCACGCCATGGTAGAAGAAGGCGCGGAGGTCGGCCTCGGGTTGGGGCCGTGGGAGTTTCGCTGTCGAGTAATAGAGGTGTTCAAGGAGCCTGGGCGTTGCGGATTTACGTACGGCACCCTCCCCGGCCATATCGAGCGCGGTGAGGAAACCTTTACGCTGGAGCTCCTGCGGGATGGGCGCACGCTGCTGCTTGTCGACGCCTCCTCCCAGCCCGCCCGCCTCACCTTTCTGCGCCCGCTGCTCGATATTCCCCGGCGCGCACTGATCCGGTGGTTTTACCTGCGGGCGCTGGATGAGTGATAGGGATAGCAGCCGCTTTAACCGCAGTCCCAGTCGAAGAGAACCTTGTCGAAGTTACGCGCAGCGAGATCCTCCGGGTGGATGTAGAAGTTTCCGATTCCTCCATCACCCCATTCGAAGGTGCCACCATTATCCACCGTCGCGAGTGCGATGTGCTCATCGCCGATAGGCAGCTTGCTGGGGTTCCAGTAGGTGGCGTAGCCGCCGAGGCGAACCTCGCACTGCCCGTCCTCGAGGTTTACGCGCTCCTCTGATTCCCCAGCGGTGGGATCAACGCTGAACCCCTCGGCTTCAACGCGGGCCACAATCTCATCGAACATTTCCTTCTGGCCGTCCTTAGTATCGCCGGGGAGCTTGGACGCCTCAATTGTGGTTTCCCCGTCGATAACGCGACGCGTAATAATGTCCCAGCCGTATGTGTGAACATCCACAAAGTCCTCGCCGCGCCGCAGGAGGGCACGAAGATCATTGTTCCAGAAGGCGGTGCGGCCAAACTCGTGTGCGTTTTCGGTAACGCTCAGCTCGCTCAGCTTCCCGTCGATAGTCGTAGCCTCCAGCGGTTCCTCGGCTGGGTGCTCTCCTGAATCCTCTACTTCCTCCGGCACCTCGCCTACGTGTGGGGCGGAAAGATCTTCGAGGTATCGAGCGAAGGGCGTGGAAGTGCGTTCACCTGTCGCCACATACTTGTTACATAGTTCCATTCCCCATCCGTACTCACCGGGTACGAAAAGCTGAAGGAGGCCGGACGTAGGGAAACCGGGAAGCGGTTCAAACTCAGCGAAGTTGAACTGGGCAATAAAGAACATGGGCTCGTCGTCGTACTCGGGGTACTGCGCGTGCTCTGGCAGGTACGGGGTTCCGCACAGCTTGGAGGTGGTAGGCGAATCTGGGCGGGAGCTTTCCTCAAAGTCGATGATCGGGCGCAAGGGGACACTGTCGAAGGAATACTTCAGGGCATAAAAATCGTCTTCTGCTGTCATGGGGGCGATTTTAAAGAAGAATCATGCAGGTAGCTCGGGGGATATTCCCCACCGCCTTTTCGAAGGCAAGCGGCACGCAGGCGTTCAATGTAGCTTGGCTCACATGGATAACACGTCACGCTTCTCTCTAACGCCCCTGTTAACGGCGTTGATCGCTGTTCTTGGAACAACCGCTCTTGCCGTTGTATCAGGTCTCCTTCCAGTAGCCGCTGCTGAAGAAGAGACGAATGCCTCCAGTTCCTCTTCCAGCGACATGGCTCCAACCATGGTGGTTTTCGATTCCTCCGGCTCGATGATCACCAACGACGCCGGCGGCCAGACTCGCATCGATGCCGCCAAGGAGGCCGCCCGCACCTTCATCACGGAGGCTGGTGACGACGCCCCTCTGGGACTTGTCACCTATGGTGGCAATACCGGCGAGGCTCCCGAAGATGAGGCGGCCGGTTGCCAGGACATCACCGTGGTAACGCCACCTGAGGCCGGTAACTCTGAGAAGATGATTGGCCACATGGATGGCCTGCAACCGCGCGGCTTTACGCCCATCGGTGAGTCCCTCCGCAAGGCCGCAGCTGAGCTTCCAAAAGAAGGCCAGCGCAGCATCATCTTGGTCTCGGATGGCGTTGCCACCTGCACCCCGCCACCCGTGTGTGATGTGGCGAAAGAGCTGAAAGAACAGGGCATCGACCTAGTCATCAACACCGTCGGCTTCAACGTTGAGCCCGAGGCACAGCAGGAACTGCAGTGCATTGCCGACGCCACCGGTGGCACCTACGCCGACGCCTCCGACGCCGATAGCTTGGCCAAGGAGCTGAACCGCGCAGCACCCCGCACCTTCAACGCCTACGAGTCAGACTTAGAGGAGATCGAAGGCGGCGAAACCGAAGGTTCCCCGGCCAAGGTAGGCCGTGACGTAGAGGCCTTCTCCACCACTCTTCTTCCGACGGAAGGTAAAGGGCACTCCGCTGAATCCACCACCTACTTCACCACCCCCATTGCTGAAGGCGAGCACGTGGTGATTAGCGCCAACACGACACAAAAGCCGAGTATTAATAACTTCCGAAAAGGTGGATCACACCATTTAGGTGTTGACTCAGTCGAGCTATCCTGCGAGCTCGACACCGCTACCGCTAATGACCTCGGCCCGAACCAATACCAAACAGCGACCTTGTATAGCACCCAGGGTGGTGAAGAGGGCTGCGACTCCGATGAACTTGCCTTCATTATCGAGCGACGAGGTGATTGGAAACAGGATGAGGAGCTCGGCGTAGAAGTGACCATCACCCGCTTTGGCGAGCCGGACATGGAGGGCCAACCAGATCCGGCCGAGGAAAAGACCCCTGTAGACCCAGTCACGGTGTCCGGTGACCCCGCCGAGGTTACTCCCGGAACGTGGTTCACCAACGCTACTGAGCTCACCCCACAGCAGCCAGTTCGCGCACAGATTGTCCCCGGCGAAACCCACTTTTATCGCATCTCTGCCGAACACGGGCAACAGGTTGCCGGCACGGTCTCCATGGTCGAAGAGGCCGATGACTTTGACAACAACGGGCCGGGTGACTCCCTCGTTCTTACCGGCTACAACGAAGCACGCGCAAAAATTGATCTGGAGGGTTCCCACGCCGTCGTAATTAAAGACGGCGCAATCGATTTCAGTTACCCCGCACCAATCCTCTTCGCCAACCGTTACGGCGGCTCGCACAACGATGGTGCGGGAGGTCTAGGAATTGAAAAGGTATGGCAGGGCGGCGAGCAATATATCGCTGTCAACTACGAGAAGCTCCTCACCGACCAGGAAATTGATGAAAATACGCAGCTTCCCGTGCTGACCTATGACCTCGTTGCAGACGCCGTGGGCGATCCCGTTCCGGAGCCAACCTTCGCGCCAATCAAACTCGAGACCGAGAAGCCCTCTGCGCCAGCAGAAAAAGAAGATAAAGAAGACACGGAGAACCGCGCGCAAGACAGCGATGATTCATCGCTCTTCTCCGGCTTCCCCTTCCTCTTGGTAGGGCTCGGCCTTCTGGTCCTTTTCGGCCTCGTCATCGCTCTGGTTGTCGTAATTAGAAGCCTGAACCGCTAACCGCTCTCCCGAAGAACGTCATTCACGGTAAATAGTGCCCCGAATCTCGCCATGAACAAATTCATTCTCCCGACAGTCTGCCTAGCCATCGCCGTGGGTTATGCATTTTCCCATGCAACATCAACAGCTATGCTCGAAGGGCAGGCGAACGGGCTACTTTTCTCACGCAATCTAGTG
>NZ_CABTZR010000053.1 GCF_902489365.1 uncultured Corynebacterium sp.
ATCATCCGCCGCTACTTCAAGACCCTGGTGGAGGAAGCCCGCAACGGCCTCGACACCACGCAATCCGAGCGCGCCGCCGTGGTCATGGCGAAGGCCGGTATCAAGTCCACCGACCGTCCGGTGGTGCTCCCGGCGCGTGAGAAAGCGGAGGAGACCGACGGCCCGGCAGCCGCGCTGCAGCTTCACGACGGCACCATCATCTCGGGCCGCACCTCCCCGTTGCTGGGCTGCTCCGCAGCCGCGCTGCTCAATGCGCTCAAGCACCTCGCTGGCATCGATGATGAGCTGCACTTGTTGTCCCCGGAATCCATCGAGCCCATCCAAACGCTGAAGACGAAGCACCTGGGTTCCCAGAACCCGCGCCTGCACACCGACGAGGTCCTCATTGCGCTCTCTGTCTCTGCGGCGAAGGACGAGAACGCCCGCCGCGCGCTCGATGCACTGAAGGAACTGCAGGGCTGCGACGTCCACACCACCACCATCCTGGGCTCTGTGGATGAAGGTATCTTCCGCAACCTCGGCGTGCTCGTGACCTCTGATCCGGTCTTTGCCCGCAAGAGCGCGCTGTACCAGAAGCGCTAAGCTTCTCCCGGACATTGGAGGGGAGCGTCACCTCTGTTGGCATTCCCCCAGACCTGAAACCCGCAACCTGCAGGGGGTGGGCGTCGCCAAGCGCTTGGCGACGCCCCACCACCCAGGGAGTTTCGGGATCGAGGTCTGGGGCTTTGGACTAAAAGAGGTTGCAGCGCTGGGCCCAAAAGATTGGGGATCTTGCCACTAGCAGGCCTAGACTTGCGGGCGTGACTATTGGCAAGATTCTCCTCTACTACTGCTTTACTCCCATCGAGGACCCCACCGCGATCATGCTGTGGCAGCGATCCCTGTGCGAGAAGCTCGGGCTCAAGGGCCGCATCCTCATCTCGGAGCACGGCATTAACGGCACCGTGGGCGGGGACATGGATGCGTGTAAGCGCTACGTGCGCGAAACCCGCGAGTACCCAGGCTTCAAGAAGATGGAGTTCAAATGGTCCGAGGGCGGAGCGGAAGACTTCCCGCGCCTGTCGGTCAAGGTGCGCGATGAAATTGTGGCCTTCGGCGCGCCGGGCGAGCTCAAGGTGGATGAAAACGGCGTCATCGGCGGTGGTGTCCACCTCAAGCCCGAAGAGGTCAACAAGTTGGTGGAGGAGCGCGGTGAGGAGGTCGTCTTCTTCGATGGCCGCAACGCCATGGAAGCGGAAATCGGCAAATTCAAAAATGCCGTAGTGCCGGATGTGCGCACGACCCACGACTTCATCGCCGAACTCGAGTCTGGCAAGTATGACTGGATGAAGGACAAGCCCGTGGTCTCCTATTGCACGGGCGGCATCCGGTGCGAAATCCTCTCCGCGCTGATGAAGAACCGCGGCTTTAACGAGGTTTATCAGATTGACGGCGGCATTGTTCGCTATGGCGAGAAGTACGGCAACGATGGCCTGTGGGAAGGCTCGATGTACGTCTTTGACAAGCGCATGCACCACGAGTTTGGCCAGGGCCTAGAGGATCCGGGCTTCATTCAGCTGGGCCACTGCGTGCATTGCGGGGCGGGAACCAATACGTTCCATAACTGCATTAATGAGGACACGTGCCGCAAGCAGGTGCTCATCTGCGATGATTGCATCCAGCATGTGGAAACCCAGCACTGTGGGCGGCCGGACTGCGCCGAGGTGGCTGCCGCCCAAGCGCAGGGTTAGTTTTCAAGCACCGGGGCCAGCAGGATCTGGATATCGTTGATGCACCAGATCATGAAGTTGCCGGCCATGACCCAGAAGATGGCCATCCAGCCGCGCCAGCGCACATAGGCCTTGAGTTTGCGCACCATGATGACGGCGCAGCCGATCATGCCGATGAAGGGAATGATCAGCGTCGTCGTGGCGAACACGGTGCGCTGGGTCCTCGTGCAGAGCCAAGCGGCGTATTCGGCCTGAAGGCAGTCGGTCGTGGTTCCGAAGAACCTGAAGAATCCAGCGAGGAGGAGCGCGTACAGCGCCGAGCTCACAAGGATAGCCACCATAAACCACAGCGCCTGGCGCGAGGAGCGGCGGTTGGCCTCGGCGACGGCGAGGGGATCGGGCTCATCGGCAAGCTCATCAAAGCTGCGGGGCTCGGGGCGAGGCAGGTTGGTATAGTCCGCGTCGGACGTGAGATCATTTTCGGGGTGCTCTGCTGCCATGCTGTGCAAGTCTAACGTGCTTCGGCGTCATAGGTGCTCGGGCAGACTAGGACTGGCACTCCCACGTGGGGGAGAAGTTCGGTGGCGGTGCTACCGATGAAGACGCGCTCGATCGGCCCCATGGGGGAGGAACCCAAGCAGAGCAGGTCGCCCTTCTTCCACTTGAGCGAATCCACCGCGCCGGACCAGCCGTGACCGCTGCCGATGTCCGTCGTGACGGAGATCTCCGGGAAGGCCTCTGCGATGAAATCGTGGGCGCGGTCCAACAACGAGAGCGAGTGCTCGCGCCAATTGGGGGCGTCGGAAGGAAAAGTGGGGGAGTATTCGAGGGGGACGTCGACCAGACCCTTGGCGGAAAACGCCAGGATACGCAAGGGAATACCGCCGCGCTGCGCAATGCATGCCGCGTGCCGGAGGGCGGGATCGTCGGCGCGGCCAAGTTCGGTGAAGGCGAAATTGATGCGCGTCACTCCGTGCTTGGACAGCTTGATACCGCGCGGGGTGAGACCCACGGGAAGCGGCGAGTAGTGCAGCAGCGCATCGGCGGTAGAACCGGAGAAGAAACGGCCCTTGGGCGCGGACTGGTTGGCCCCGAGGAGGATGACGTGCGCGTTGAAATCCGTAGCTGCCTGCTCCAGCAGCTGCGGGCGGGACGGTCCTGCGATGAGAACGGAGACGTTCTTATCGAGCTGGGCCTTGGCCACCCCGGCTGCGTCCAAGGCCTGCTTAACGGCGCGTTCGCAGGTCGCGCGCTCCGTTTTGAACCACTTCTTATAGGAGCCGCTGAGCTTGCTGAGCGACGTCACGGTGAGGGGTTGCGAAATCGTGGAAACCACCCGGATCTGAACGGGCGTAGAACGCGCGAGCCATGCGGCAAACTCGATGGCCTCGGTGCCCGTGGAGCTCGGGCTCCACGAGACGAGTACGCGAAGCGGCAGGATACGGTCCTCCGACGAGGACTGTCCTTCCTCGGGATGTGAAGATTTCTTAGCCATTCATCAAAAGGATCGGGGTCGTTTCCTTCATTATCGACCCTTCACGCTTTAAAATAAAATCTGTTCTACCGGCGCTTTTTGGTCTATTTTCCGTCCATGGTGGGGCGGTACACATCCGCGAGTTTGGAAATCAGGTTGACCAAAGAATTGGCGTCCTTGATGTCTTCCGGTTCAAGCCAGCGCAGTATCTCGGCCAAAGCTGCCGCTCGCTGGCGAGAGACGATGGTCAGCTCGGATTCGCCGAGCTGGGTCAGAGCGACGAGAACACCGCGGCGGTCCTTTTCATCGCGGTGCCGTTCCACGAAGCCCTGGCGCTCCAATTGGTACAGCGCATTGGACGCGGTGGGCATCCGGATTAGCTCTGCTTGGGCGATGGTGCTGACGCGGGAGGGGCCACGCAGGCGCAGCTGATTCATGATGGAGACCTGTGAGGTGGTTAGGGACGTGCCCTCCGTTGTGCGCTGGAAGATGAGCATGAGCTTATTGAGCGCGGGCTGGATCTGGCGGGCGACGTCCAGGGCGTCCTCGTAAGGGATCGGGGATTCGATAGTTTCTTCACTCATGGAAAATAAGTGTAGCTACAAACCGCCTTCGTCGGTAGTTAGCTGACTAAAGAATTAGGTTTTGCGTCGCGAAGTGGCCAGGAGGAGTCTAGATTGTTGACGCTGCCCGCACTACACTGTCCGGCGTGAATTCTCCGTCCAAGGCAGAGTCTGCAAAGACAAGGCCAGAAGTGGTCTACCGCAACGAAGTCTCCTATGAATGGGAGCGCGCGCAGCATCTGCGCGAGCTTCGCGCGGGGAAAGTGAAGCGCGAAGAACTGTGTGATGCTGATTTTCTTCTCCGCGCGGCGGCGGAGCATCACGGCGTTGACATGCAGAAGCCGTGCCCAGTGTGCGGAGAAGAGCTGCGACTGACCCGCTGGGTTTACGGCGACTCTTTAAAGCGCCGTGCGGGAAGCGCGCGCAGCGCGGCGGAAATTGCAGAAATGGCGGCCGAGGGGCTGGAGTTTACAGTGCATTTCGTGGAAGTGTGCTCGGCATGCCGCTGGAATCATCTGCTTCGAGCGGCCACGGTCTATGCTCGAAGGTAGTTTTGGCTTCCCAGTTCACGCCGGTAAGCTGCATGTATTTACAGTTACTGTACAGGATTGATGAGGACACGGATTAGTGACCGAGAAGGAAACCTCCGGGCGAAAGTCAGGTAATCGCAAGAAGAGCACCTCGCACAGGAGTAGGCGTTCGTCCGGCCGCACACGCCGCTGGCCGTGGATCGTGCTCGCTGTCTTATTCGTAATTGTCGGCATCCCCGCCTTACTCTTTGGATACGCGTATACGCAATACGACGTCCCCGAGCCCAAGGAGCTGCAGCCGAGCCAGATTTCCACGATTGTCGCCGGCGACGGCGAAACCCAGCTGGCCAAGCTAGTTCCGCCGGAGGGCAACCGCCGCCAAGTAACCCTGGATGAGATCCCGGATTACGTTGAGGATTCTGTCCTCGCGGCCGAGGACCGCGAGTTCTGGACCAATTCGGGCTTTTCCTTTACAGGTCTGGGACGTGCCGTCTTGGGCAAGCTCACCGGTGATGCTTCCGCCGGTGGTGGCTCGACGATTACTCAGCAGTATGTGAAGAATACTCTCGTTGGTGACGAGTACTCCTACGTCCGCAAGATCCGTGAGCTCATCTACTCGGTGAAGATGACCAACGAATGGTCCAAGGAGGACATCCTCAACGCCTACCTCAACACGGTCTATTTCGGCCGCAATGCGTATGGCATCGAGGCTGCGTCCAATGCGTACTTTAATAAGGACGCCAAGGACCTCACTAAGGAAGAAGGCGCGCTGCTGGCGGCTGTTATCCAGTCCCCGTCCGTCCTTGATCCGTGGGTAGATGAGGAACGGTCCCAAGCTCGCTGGAACTACGTCATGGATGGCCTCGTTGAGATGGGTGACTTGGAACAGTCTGAACGCGATCAGCTCGTCTTCCCGGAGACCCGCGATCCGTCTGAGTATTCTGCCTACACTGAAGCGCCGGGCGCCTATGGGCACATCAAGAACCAGGTCATCGACGAGTTGGCGCGCGTGGGGATTACCGAGGACCAGCTGGCCACTGGCGGTCTCAAGGTGACCACCACCATTGACATGACCGTGCAGAACGCGTCGACCGACGCCGCTCACGCACAGCTTGCTGTGCTGCAAGAGGACGCCCGCGCCGCCGCCGTGACCATTGACCCCGCCACGGGCGCTGTACGCGGCTACTTCGGCGGCGATGACTCTAATGGCTGGGACTATGCCAACTCGCCGCTGCAGACCGGCTCGACCTTTAAGATCATGGCACTGGCCGCAGCTCTTCAGCAGGGCATCGACCTCAATACGTATTACTCCTCCGCGCCGTACCAGCTGCCCGGTTCGCAGACCGTGACTAACGTGGGTGGCGGCTGCGGCAGCTGCACCATCGCTGAGGCGCTGAAGAACTCCTACAACACCTCCTTCCTGCGCCTCCAGGATGACCTGGAAAACAAGATGCAAGACACCGCTGACATGGCGCACGCACTGGGTGTTGCGCGCAGCCTGCCGGGGATTGAGAAGACGCTGACGGAGAACGGTGGCACGCCGTACGAGGGTGTCGTGCTGGGCCAGTACCAGTCCCGCCCGCTCGACATGGCAACCGCCATGGCGACGTTGACCAACCAGGGAGTGTGGCACCAGACGCACTTCGTGGAAAAGGTGGAAAACACGGCCGGCGAAGTCCTCTATGAGAACCCGACCGATGGCGGTGAGCGCCGCGTGTCCGCCAACGTGGCTAATAACGTTATTTCTGCGATGCAGCCGATTGCTGCATGGTCGAATGGTGCGCTGGCGGGCGGGCGCCCGTCGGCGTCCAAGACCGGTACTACCCAGCTCGGTGATACCGGCCTGAACAAGGACGCCTGGATGGTGGGCTCCACCCCGCAGCTGGCCACAGCAGTGTGGGTAGGTACCGCCGATAACACCTCCGCCATCTTTAACGAGTGGGGCGGCAGGATGTACGGCGCGGGCGCTCCGACGAAGATTTGGAAATCCATCCTGGATAACTCGTTGGCCAACGTGGAGCAGCAGCCCTTCCCGCAGGCCTACCCGATTCACTACGGCGTCGGCAGCTGGGGCTCGGGATATGTCTATGATCCGAGCCAGACCACCACGTGGAACCAGACGCCGGCGAGCCCGGAGAGCGACAGCACCGAGGGTGAAGAGGAAGCACCTGCCGAGGATGGCGAGCACCCCGAGGAGGGTCAGGACAGTAGCCCAGAGCAGCCGGCGCAGCCTGAGCAGCCTGAGCAACCCGCTAATCCTGAAGTACCTTCACTCGATGACATTCTTAATGGAGATGGCCTCGACCAATTGCTTGGCCAATAGGAGATTGAACCCCCGGTGAGCCATCACACTTCTTCGCAGCTTGTCCCACTCTCATCCGAATCGATGACCCGTGGCGCCATCGATGCCCTCGGCGGGCCGACGGGGCGATTCGCCCGCTCGGCCCACTCTGGTTGGTGGACGCCGCTGCGCGTCATCATCACGCTGGCGTGGACGTTCCTGGCGTTTGGGTTCTTGAGTAAGGCAACCTGCGCGGGCAGCCGCCGAGGCGAGGACGGCCTCATCAGCCTGAACTGGGATGGCAACCGCCAGTACACGTCCTTTTGTTATAACGACATCGTGCCGCTCTATGGCGGGCGTGGCTTGGACCAACCTGGCTTTCCCTATGCCTACTCCTGGGTGGAGGGAGACCTCACGCGCTACATGGAATACCCCGTTCTGGCGGGTCTGTTCCAGGGCGTCGTCGGCTGGCTGGCGCGCACCACGTATCCGGCCGTCGAGTGGATTGGTATGGCCGAGGTCAGCTGGTACTTCGGGCTGACCACGCTCATCTTGTCCCTCGTGTGGGTCGGCACCGTGGTCATGGTGTTCCAGCTCACGGGCAACCGGGCATGGGATACTGTTCTCATGGCGGCCAGCCCGCTCGTGGTCATTCACGCCTTCACCAACTGGGACATCCCGTCGGTAGCGTTCATGGTGGGCGCCCTTCTCGCCGTGAAGAAGCGCAAGAACTGGCTCGCCGGCATTCTTATCGGGCTCGGGACGGCATTCAAGCTGTGGCCCCTGTTTATCTTGGGCGCGTTTCTGGTGTTGGCCATTCGCCACAAGCGGTGGGCTCCTTTCCTCAAGATGCTGGTCGCCACCATTGCCTCGTGGCTCGTGGTGAACCTTCCCGTGGCGCTCGCCTACCCCGAGGCCTGGCGCGAATTCTTCCGGCTCAATCAAGAACGCGGTGCGGAGTGGACCACGATCTATGCGCTTTTGAGCCGCGTGGCAGGTGTGAGCTTTGAGCCCGAATTCCTCAACACTTTCTCGCTCGTGGCGTTCCTGGTGAGCTGCGGAGCGATTGCCATCCTGGGGCTTAGGGCGCCGCGTGCGTCGCGAGTGGCCGAAATGATCTATCTCATCATTATGGCCTTCCTGATCTTCAACAAGGTGTGGTCCCCGCAGTACTCGCTGTGGCTGGTCGTTCCGGCACTCCTTGCGCTTCCGCGGTGGAGGCTCATCTTTAGCTGGGCGCTTGCCGACGCCCTCCTCTGGCCCATCCTTACCTGGCACATGCTCGGCTCGGAAAACAAGGGTCTGCCGCACGAGATGCTCGATATCGCGGTGCTGACGCGCGATAGCTTCATCATTGCCATCGGTGTGCTCATCATCCGCCAGATGTGGGGCAAGTCTGAGGATAAGGTCCGCGCCGCTCATGGCGGCAGGGACCCGTTGGCGGGGGATTTTGCGCGATGACTATCACGATTGTGGGCATTGTCTCCATCACGCTGGGCTTCCTTTGCGTGTTGAGCGCCTATTACCTGTTTCAGCGCTCTCAAGACCGCACCTGGCCCATTGTGCTGGGGCTGCTGGCTCTCTTGTTCCTCACTGTGATTCCTGCTGGTTCGGCGATCTTCGTCGCGGCGACCCACTAGCGGTAGCCGAGGAGATGGGGGATTTCCTTTTCCGCCGGTCAGTGCGGTACTGTGTGAGGGTTGCTTGACGCAACAGACCCTCCTGCCATATCCGCAAAGGTGATATGGCCGATACCAATTACTAGACCATAGGAGGTGATGAGGTCCGTGCGTCACTACGAAGTCATGATCATTCTGGATCCTAACCAGGATGAGCGCACCGTAACCCCGTCCCTAGACAAGTTCCTCGAAGCAATCCGCAAGGATGGCGGCAAAGTCGAAAAGGTTGACGTGTGGGGCAAGCGCCGTCTTGCATACCCGATCAACAAGAAGGAAGAGGGCATCTACGCAGTCGTGGATCTGGAGTGCGAATCCCACTCCGTTCTCGAACTCGATCGCCGTCTGAACCTGAACGACTCCATTCTGCGTACCAAGGTTCTGCGCACCGACAGCAAATAGCGGATACTGGGTTTCGAGCAATCCACGTAACCGATATTAAGGAGTAAAGACATGGCTCAGGGAGATACCAACATTACGGTCGTTGGCAACATTGTCGCCGACCCGGAACTGCGCTTCACCCCGGCGGGTGCCGCAGTGGCAAATTTCCGTGTTGCCTCCACCCCGCGTCGCTATAATCAGCAGACTTCCCAGTGGGAGGACGGCGAGGCCATGTTCCTCACCTGCAACGTGTGGCGCCAAGCCGCAGAAAACGTTGCGGAGACCCTGACCAAGGGCATGCGCGTTATCGTTACTGGCCGTTTGCGCCAGCGGTCTTACCAGACCCGTGAGGGCGAGAACCGCACTGTTTTTGAGATTGAGGTCGATGAGGTCGGCCCGTCCCTGCGTTATGCATCCGCACAGGTTAACCGTAAGTCCGGCAACGGCGGCGGCAACTATGGCGGTGGCCAGCAGCAGGGGGGTGCTAACTACGGCGGCGGCAACCAAGGTGGTTTCTCCGGAAACCAGGGCGGGTTCTCTGGAAACCAGTCCCAGTCCTCTGCCCCGCAGCAGTCTCAGCAGCAGTCGACTCCGAGTAACGATCCGTGGAATTCTGCACCCCAAGCGGGAAGCTTTGGCGGTGCGGACGCAGAACCCCCGTTCTAAGACTGTCACGCAAGTATTCATTTAACTCAATTGAAAGGCAGGGATCATGAAGCTGATCCTCACCGCTGCCGTTGAGAACCTCGGCGCCCCTGGCGAAATTGTAGAGGTTAAGGACGGCTACGGACGTAACTACCTGCTTCCGCGCGGCCTGGCAATCGTTGCTACCCGCGGTGCTGAGAAGCAGATCGAGGGCATCAAGCGCGCCCAGGAAGCTCGCGCAATCCGCGACCTGGACCACGCACGCGAGATCCGTACCCAGCTGGAGGAGCTCAAGGACGTTAACGTCCCCGTGAAGACCTCCGAGTCCGGCAAGCTCTTCGGCTCCGTGTCCGCTGAGGACATCGTGAACGCCGTTGCCGCCGCTGGCGGGCCGAAGCTGGACAAGCGCATCGTTGTGCTGCCCAAGGGCCTGGTCAAGAAGACCGGCAACTACCAAGTCGAGCTGAAGCTGCACGCTGACGTTATCGGCAAGGTGAACTTCTCGGTCGTCGCTGCCTAAGAATTAAGGCGCACGACGGTCACCCTCCGTCCGCCCGCGTGTGAGGCGCGGCGCCGGTACGCAGGGCGTGACCTTAAGACAACAGCAAGGCTTGAGGCCGTGCTCCTCCCACTATGTGAGGTGGTGAGAGGAAGCACGGCCTCAGGCCGTTTTGTGGGCTTGTGGAGATAGAGATTTGGGGTCAGACTCAAACTGTGGATAACTCGCATTATCTGTGGATAACTCGGTGGTGAGTTAACGGTGAATTTACTCATGCCGCCGTGCGTTAATCCGCTGGTAGCGGCGATTTCGGGGTAATCGCCCTACTTTTCCACGGGATTTGTGCCTATTTTCACACCGCAGAAAATAGGCTTTGACCTGCAAGAATAATCTTCGCTGGTCACAGCGCTGCAAAGTTATCCACAGCCCTGACCTCTGGCTTTGCACACCATGTCTTTGCTGAACTGGGAATTCCACAGGTCTCTGTGGATAACTATGGGAGTTATGCCCAAGGGGTAGTGTCTTGACCCTCGGCTACACTGTTGTGTACTACGCGCGGTTGCCGCTTGGCACTGCATCGAAGCCTGGCCGTCCGGCGCGGAGAAGAGTGAGAACTTCAGGGACACGGCCAGGGTGGGATTAATGAACGGTGGGATTAATGAGCAATGACCAATGCCAGTTTTGATGATGACCAGGTTCCTCCACTCCCGGAGCCGGTAGAGGAGGAATCACGCCGCTCCTACCGGCAGGAGGAGCCTAAGCGTTACGGTGAATTCCGCCAGCCGCCCGCGGATCGTGAAGCTGAACAGGGCGTTCTCGGCGCCATGCTCCTGAGCCCGAACACGGTCATGGAGGTTATTGAGGAGCTTGAGCCGGAGGATTTTTACTATCCTGCGCACACACTCATCTACCAGGCCATGATCGACCTTTATGCGGCGGGCACCGATATTGACGCGGTGATTGTCGCGGCCCGCCTCGATCGATATAACAACCTCGAGCGCGTGGGCGGCGCGCCCTACCTGCATACCCTCTTGGCCACGGTGCCCACTGCGGCTAACGCCCGCTACTACGCAGAGATCGTGGCGGAGAAGGCGGTGCTGCGCAAGCTGGTGGACGCTGGAACGAGAGTCGTCCAACTCGGCTTCCAAGGCTCCGAAGACATGGAGATTGAGTCCGTGCTGGACCGTGCCCAGCAGGAAGTATTCGCCGTCGCGCAGAAGAAGACGACCGAGGATTACCGTGCGCTGAGTGATCTCATCGACCCCACGATCGATGAGCTCGCTGCCCTGCAGCAAAACGGCGTGGAGTCCGGCGTGCCCACCGGTTTCATCGACCTCGACAACCTGACCAATGGCCTGCGTGCCGGCCAGATGATCATCGTCGCCGCCCGCCCTGGCGTGGGCAAGTCCACGCTGGCCATGGACTTCATGCGCTCGGCCTCCCTGCAGCACAACAAGACCTCTGTGGTTTTCTCCCTGGAGATGTCTGCCTCCGAGATCGTCATGCGCCTATTGTCAGCGGAGGCGGAAGTGAAGCTGTCGGATATGCGCGGTGGCCGCGTGTCCACGGAAGATTGGGCCAAGATCGATGACACCCTCAATCGCATTCAGGATGCGCCCCTATTCATCGATGATTCCCCAAACCTCACCATGATGGAAATCCGCTCGAAGGCCCGCCGCCTCAAGCAGCAGCACGGGCTCGACCTCATTGTGTTGGACTATATGCAACTGATGTCTTCGGGCAAGAAGGTGGAGTCCCGCCAGCAAGAGGTCTCGGAGTTCTCGCGCCAGCTCAAGCTGTTGGCCAAGGAACTGGAAGTTCCGCTCATCGCTATTTCCCAGCTGAACCGTGGCCCAGAGTCCCGTACCGATAAGAAGCCCCAGCTGGCGGATCTACGTGAGTCCGGTTCGCTTGAGCAGGACGCCGATATGGTTATGCTGCTCTACCGCCCAGACTCGCAAGACCGCGATGATCCCCGCGCCGGTGAGGCGGATATCATCCTGGCCAAGCACCGTGGCGGCCCGATCGACACGGTGAAGGTAGCGCACCAGCTGCACTACTCCAAGTTCGTCAACATGGCGCACGGCTAAATTACAGGTCCACCACGGCGTTGGGGTCACCCAACCGTGGGCCGAGGATGACCAAGACCAGGAAGACCGCAGCCGCGGCGAGCGCCAGCCATCGCCACACCGGGAAGAAGCGCTCGCCACACAGCCGGGCGAATGCCGCGCCGATGAGCGCGCCGAGGGTATTGAAGATGAGGTCATCAATATCAGTGCGTCCGAGCGCGAAGGCATACTGGACTGTTTCCAGTGTCAAACTCAGCGCGAATCCCCACGCGGCCGTTGCCTTGATTGATCGGCACAGGCTGAAGACGAGCATGCCGAAAGGAATGAAAAAGGCGGTATTGCCCGCATACTCAAAAAGCGGGCCAAACCAGGTGCCTCCGGAGAACTCATCAAGTGGCACCAAACGCAGGTCACGGACCCGCTGGTTCTCCGGCTTCCAGAGGTAGCCAATCTGATAGAAGGGCTTAAGCGTGGTGAGCGCGGCCATGACCGCGACCCACGCGCCAAGGGCGACCCTATTGAGCAAGGGTCCTACCCTTGAATTCTGGCAGGGTCAGTGCCGCCGCAGCGGCGAGGCCGAAGGCTGCTGCAAACAACACGAAGAGCCAGCCCGTTCCCGCCACAGCGATGAGCGGCGGAACGATGAGCGGCGCCAGGATCGAGGCGAGTCGGCCGAAGCCCGCGGCCGCACCGGTACCGCGCCCGCGTAGGGCGGTGGGGTAGAGCTCTGGGCCGATGGCGTACAGCGCACCCCACGCCCCCAGGTTGAAGAAGGACAGCAGGCAACCGGCCAGGATGATCGTTGCCTCAGTGCTGGCGAAGCCAAAGAACCCGGCGGACAGGGCGGAGCCGACGAGGAAGGTGGCCAGGGTAGAGCGGCGGCCCCACACCTCGATGAGCCAGGCCGCGGCAGCGTAACCGGGCAGCTGGGCCAGGGTGATAATCAGCGTGAAGCTGAAGGACTTCACCAGGGAGAAACCGTCCGCGACAAGCAGCGACGGAATCCAAATGAAGGCGCCGTAGTAGGAGAGATTGACACAGAACCAGATGGTCCACAATGCCAGCGTGCGCCCGCGCAGGGACTTGGACCAAATGCTGGTGGCGGTGACGTCTTCCTCGGAGTAGGTCGGTGCCGGGGTCGTGCGGTCAATGTCTGCATCGTCTACCTCGGTCTCAAAGGACGCGACGATCTCTTCTGCTTCCTCGTGGCGGCCTTTCGACTCCAGGAAGCGCACAGATTCAGGCAAGTGAAGGCGGACATAGAGGGCGTAGAGGGCGGGCACCATGCCGAGTGCCAGGGCCCAACGCCAGCCGCTTTCCGACGCCCCCACGACGAACGTTCCAATGACCGCAGCGAGGATCCACCCCACGGCCCAGAAGGCTTCCAGCAAGACCACCATGCGCCCGCGCACCTTGAGAGGCGCGAACTCGGAGATCAGCGTCGAGGCCACCGGCAACTCAGCGCCGAGGCCAAGTCCAATGAAGAAGCGCAGGATGATGAGGAGCGTGAGGCCTGTTGCTAGGGCGGAGGCGCCCGTCGCGAGGCCATAGACCAGCAGGGTCAGAGCAAAGATGTGGCGGCGGCCGAATTTATCGGCCAACAGGCCGCCGAAGGTGGCGCCCAAGGCCATGCCGATGAAGCCCACGGACGCCAGCCACGAGGACTGGGTCGGTGTGATCCCCCAGTGCACGGCCAAAGCGGCCATGATGAAGGAGATGAGGCCCACGTCCATGGCGTCGAGCGCCCAGCCGATGCCGGAGCCGAAGAGGAGACGTTTGTGTTTTCCGGTGACGGGAAGGCGGTCGAGCCTCTCCGTGCGTGAGATAGAGCGATGATCAAGACGATTCATGCAGGCTAAGCTTACTCTGCGGGGGTAAAGCTTTTCAGCCGCAAAGAATTGGTCACGACAAAGACCGAGCTCAGAGCCATTGCCAACCCCGCCAATAGAGGGTTGAGCAGGCCAAACGCTGCCACAGGAAGAAGAATAATATTATAGGCGAAGGCCCAAAATAGGTTGCCCTTGATGATGCGCAGGGTAGCGCGCGCGAGCCGCACTGCCTCGGCGACCGAGCGCAGGTCGTTGTTCATCACCGTGATATCGGAAGCTTCGATGGCCACGTCGGCTCCGGCGCCCATCGCGATTCCGAGGTCTGCCTGAGCGAGTGCCGCGGCGTCGTTGACGCCATCGCCCACCATCGCCACGGTCCGCCCCTGCTCCTGCAGTCGAGCGATAGCCTCTACCTTGTCTGCCGGCATGACCTCCGCGGTTACCGCAGCCTCATTGATGCCGACCGTGCGCGCCACTGCTTGCGCGGCGCCGACATTATCCCCGGTGAGCAGGTGGGGTGTGAGCCCGAGCTCCTGCATTGCGGCGATGGCGGCGGCCGAGGATTCCTTGATGCGATCCTGTAGCTCGATGGTTCCCACCAGGTCATCTACCACGTAGACGCCGACCCGCGTTCCGGTGCCGTCATAACCCGCGGGCGGCCGGCCTACCCGCACCCGGGAGCCCTCAATCGTTGCCTCGATTCCCTGGCCGGGAAGCTCGTGGAAGCCCTCGGTTGCTGGTAACTCGCCCTCGTAGGCTGCGCGGAGGGCTCGTGCGATGGGGTGCTCGGAACCCTGCTCTGCGGCCGCGGCGAGACGAAGAACTTCCTGCTGCGTGTGCCCTGCCTTAGCTTGGACTGCTCCCACCGACATCTGGCCTTCGGTGATCGTGCCGGTCTTGTCCAGAACGATGGTGTCGATCTGGCGGGTCGATTCCAAAATCTCCGGGCCCTTGATGAGGATTCCCAGTTCGGCGCCGCGCCCGGTGCCGACGAGGATTGCGGTGGGTGTCGCCAAGCCCATGGCGCACGGGCAGGCGATGATGAGGACGGAGACGGCGGCCACGAAGGCCGGGGCGACGCCGCCGAACCAGAGGTGCGCCATGAGCGCGAGGATGGCGATGCCGATGACGATCGGGACAAAGACAGCGGCGATACGGTCCGCGAGGCGCTGGACCGGGGCCTTCGAGGTCTGGGCCGCAGTAACCAGCGCACCCATCTGGGCCAAAACGGTGTCGGAGCCAACGCGGGTGGCGCGCACCTCAAGGCGACCAGAGGCGTTGATGGTCGCGCCCGTTACTGTGCTGCCGGGGGAAACCTCAACCGGCATTGACTCGCCGGTGAGCAGGGATTCATCCACGGCGGAATGACCGCTGAGGACCACGCCATCGGTGGCGATCTTTTCGCCGGGCCGGACCACAAAGATATCGTCCACGTGCAGTTCGCTGGCGGGAATGCGGGTTTCGGTGCCGTCGCGAAGCACGGTGGCTTCTTTAGCCCCCATAGTCAGCAGCGTGGTGAGTGCTTCGGAGGAGCGCCCCTTAGCTTTGAGCTCGAACCATCGTCCAAGCAGCAGGAACGTGATAACCATGCCGACGGACTCGAGATAAATATGGTCCATCTGCGCGTCATTGGAGCGTAGCGTCATGTGCATGGTCATGCCGGGCATCCCGGCATCGCCGAAGAAGAGCGCGTAGAGCGACCAACCGAAAGCCGCGGTGGTGCCCAGAGTGATGAGAGTATCCATCGTGGCGGCGCCATGCTTGAGGTTGGCCCAGGTGGCCCGGTGGAAGGGTGCTCCGCCGATGACGTAGACGAGTGTCGTGAGCATCAAGCAGGCCCACTGCCAATGCTGAAACTGCAGGGCGGGGACCATGGAAAGCAGCATCACCGGCAGCGAGAGTGCTGCGGAGAGCAGAGTGCGCTGCAGGATGTCGGAGGCCTCGCTCTCGCGAGCATCCTCTGACGTGCTGGCCGGCTCCTCTCCCTCACCATCCATGGTGAATGCTCCATAGCCCGCGCCTTCGACGACGTCGATGAGATCGGCGGGCGTCGTCGTTGCCGGGTCATAACTCACGGAGGCAGATTCCGTGGCGAAGTTGACCGTGGCTTCAACGTTGTCGAGCTTGTTGAGCTTGCGCTCGACGCGGGAGGAGCACGACGTACAGGTCATCCCGGTGATGCCGAGGGTGAGGGTGGTTGTCATGGTGTTTAGGCCAATTCGTATGCCGTCTTCTGCTTGGAAAAAAAAACATCATCCTCTTCCATGTGGTCCTCATTTAGCTTTACTACTCTGTTGGCGCGCTTCCCGATAACGCGGGC
>NZ_CABTZR010000054.1 GCF_902489365.1 uncultured Corynebacterium sp.
GTCTTCTGAACAGGTTTTCGATGGGTGAGTTTCTTTGGTTAGGACAGGGACGCATCTGGAAGCCAGGGCACGGGGCCTTGGCTGTGCCGTCCTCCGTGCTGCCGGCTGCTGGTACGAAAAAGCCCCGGCCACCACGCTCGTTGTGAGTTCGTGGTGGCCGGGGCCTTAAGAGGCGCTATGCGCTTGCGCCTAGGGGCGGAATACCTTTAGATGTCGAAGGCTTCCTCCAGCAGGTTCTTCTGCTCAATCTGGTGAACCTTTGCGTTGCCGGTTGCAGTCGAGGACTGCGAGCGGCGGGATACGCGGACCATCTCCGGCATATCCGGGATGAGCTCACGCAGGTGCTCGTTGTAGAACGGCCACGGGCCCTGGTTGGCAGGCTCGTCCTGCACGAAGCGAATCTGCGTTGCGTTCGGGTAAGCCTCGAAAGCCTCACGCAGGCGGTTGAACGGAATCGGGTGGAGCATCTCCACGCGCACGATGGCGATGTCATCGCGGCCATCGGCTTCCTTCTTCTTAGCCAGCTCCCAGTAGAGCTTGCCGGAGACCAGCATGATGGTCTTGACCTTGTCAGTATCGCCGACCTTCTTACCGTTGATGTCTACGAAATTCGGGTCGTTGATGACGGACTGGAACTTCTTGACCTCAGTGAAGTCCTCCACAGAGGAGGTCGCGGCCTTGTTACGCAGCATGGACTTCGGGGTGAAGACCACCAGCGGGCGCTTCATCTCACCAAGAGCCTGGCGGCGTAGCAGGTGGAAGTGGTTAGCCGGGGTGGAAGGCTGAGCCACGGTCATGGAGCCCTCAGCGCACAGCTGCAGGAAGCGCTCGATGCGTGCGGAGGAGTGGTCCGGGCCCTGGCCCTCGTAGCCGTGCGGCAGCAGCAGGATCAAGCTGGAGAGCTGGCCCCACTTGGCCTCACCGGAGGAGACATACTCATCGATGATGGTCTGCGCACCGTTGGCGAAGTCACCGAACTGTGCCTCCCAGGCCACCACGGCATCCGGGTTACCCACGGTGTAGCCGTACTCATAGCCCATGCCGGCGTATTCGGTCAGGGCCGAGTTGTAGACCATGAACTTACCGCCATTGCCCTTGGACGAAGCCAGCTGAGCAATCGGGTTGTGCTCCTCACCCGTGCGCGGGTCGAAGGCCACCGCGTGGCGCTGGGTGAAAGTACCGCGGCGAGAATCCTCACCGGCCAGGCGCACGACCTTGCCGGAGTTAGCCAGGGAACCGAAGGCGATGAGCTCGCCCCAGCCCCAGTCGATGCCGCCCTCACGCGAGGACTTCTGGCGCTCCTTGGCCACCTTGGCCACGCGCTTGTGGTACTCGAAGCCCTCCGGCGGGTTGCCGTAGGCGTCACCAATCTCGGCGATCTCTTCGGCGGTAATGGAGGTATCCAGACCACGGGTCAGCTCCTGGGAGGAGGTGATGCCAGTCTGCTCCTTCGGGCCAGCTTCCTCAGCCTTCTTGTGGTCGGCGAAGACGGACTCCATCTGGTCGTGGAAGTCGCGTGCAGCTGCCTCAGCTTCTTCATCGGAGAGGTCACCGCGGCCGATGAGCTCCTCGGTGTAGCGCTCACGGACGGACTTGTGGTCATCGATGATGTCGTAGAGACGTGGCTGGGTCATGGACGGGTCATCGGCCTCGTTGTGGCCGCGCAGGCGGTAGCAAACGAGGTCGATGAAGACGTCCTTGCCAAAGCGGCGGCGGTACTCGGTGGCCAGCTTGCCCACCCACACAACAGCCTCCGGGTTATCGCCATTGACGTGGAAGACTGGGCAGTCGAAGCCCTTGGCCAAGTCGGTGGCGTAGTGCGTGGAGCGGCCGGAATCCGGGGTGGTGGTGAAGCCCACCTGGTTGTTGACCACCACGTGGACGGTGCCGCCGGTGGTGTAGCCACGCAGCTGAGAAAGGTTAATGGTCTCCTGGACCACGCCCAGACCGGTGAATGATGCATCGCCGTGCATCATGATCGGCACAACAGTGTGGCCTTCAGCACCCTTGTCCAGGATGTCCTGCTTGGCGCGTGCGATACCTTCCATGACCGGGTCGACAGCCTCGAGGTGAGACGGGTTAGCAGCCAAGGTGACCTTGATTTCACCGTCACCGAACATCTGCAGGTGCTCGCCCTCGGCACCCAGGTGGTACTTCACGTCACCGGAGCCGCCCATCTGGCCACCCTTGTAGTTGCCGTCAAACTCACCGAAGATATCTGCCAGCGGCTTGCCCACGATGTTGAAGAGGACGTTGAGGCGACCGCGGTGCGGCATGCCGATAACAACCTCGTCGAGGTCCTGGCCGGCCGCGGTGTCCACGATGGAATCCAGCAATGCGATAAGGGACTCAGCACCCTCTAGGGAGAAGCGCTTCTGGCCCACATACTTGGTCTGCAGGAAGTTCTCGAAAGCCTCAGCGGCATTGACCTTCTGCAGGATGTACTTCTGTTCAGAGTTGGTTGGCTTCGGCATGCCGGCCTCAATCTGCTCCTGCAGCCAGCCGCGCTCATCGCGGTCGAGGATGTGGGCGTACTCGGAGCCAACCTTGAGGGTGTAGGCGGAGCGCAGGCGGGTAACCACCTCGCGCAGCGTCATGGTCTCCTTGCCACCGAAACCGCCGACGTTGAAGGTGCGGTCGAGATCCCAGATGGTCAGGCCGTGGGTAGCCAGGTCGAGGTCGCGGTGATCCGGCCAGGGCAGGCCCGGCTGCTTCCAACCCAGCGGGTTGATGTCCGCGAGCAGGTGGCCACGGGAACGGTAGGCCTCGATGTACTGCATGACGCGCGTGTTCTTATCGACGCCCGTGTTCGGTACGTCGGCAGCCCAGCGGAAGGGCTGGTAGGGAACACCCATGGACTCGAAGAGCTCGTCCCAGAAAGCATCGTCCAGAATCAGCTGACCCACGGTGCGCAGGAACTCACCAGACTCCGCGCCCTGAATGACGCGGTGGTCATAGGTGGAGGTCAGGGTAACTAGGCGGCCGACGCCGAGGTCTGCCAAGCGGTCCGCAGAGGTGCCGGCGAACTCAGCCGGGTAGTCCATGGAACCCACACCGATGATGGAGCCGGAGCCCTTGGTCAGGCGGGCAATGGAGTGTCGGGTGCCAATGCCACCGGGGTTGGTCAGGTTGATGGTGACGCCGGAGAAGTCATCCATCGTCAGCTTGTTCTTGCGGGAGCGGTCAACGATGTCCTGGTAGGCATCGATGAACTCGGAGAAGGTCTTGTTCTCCGCTTCCTTGATGGCGGCCACGACGAGGGCGCGGGAGCCATCCTTCTGCGGAAGGTCGATGGCCAGACCCAGGTTGATGTGCTCCGGCTGTACGACGGTGGGCTTGCCGTCCTGGACTTCGTAGCGCACGTTCATGTCCGGGTGGATCTGAACGGCCTTCACCAGTGCGTAGCCCAAGATGTGCGTGAAGGAGATCTTGCCGCCGCGGGTGCGCTTGAGGTGATCGTTGATCATCGCGCGGTTTTCCCACATGAGCTTGACCGGGAGGTCACGCACGGTGGTAGCGGTGGGGATCTCCAGGGACTCGTCCATGTTCTTGGCAATGGCCTTAAACATGCCCTTGAGTACGCGGGAACCCGGCTCCGGTGCGTCCTTGATGCGGTCCAGTGGGGATTCGGACTTCTTCTCAGCCTTCTTCGCCTTAGCGGAAGCCTTGGAATCGCTCGGTGCCTTGGCACCCGGAACAGCAGAAGACTTCTCCTCGGCCTGGGCCTTCTTCGGCGCGGATTGCGCCGCGTCCTTCTTCTTAGCGGGGGTGCTGGACTGAGCGTCCGCAGCCTTGGATTGTGCGGCCGACTTTGGTGCCCCGTTGGCTTCAAAGTACTCGCGCCACTCCTTGTCTACGGAGTTCGGGTCCTTTGAGTACTGCTGAAACTGTTCGTCAATCAGCCACGCATTCGGGCCATAGATGCTCGAGTTGCTCACGGCAGATGCTCGCCTCTTTCTGTGCTTCTAAGTTTGTCTTTGTTCGACTCTAGTAGGCCAATCCACGGGTGCGAAAGGCACCCCGAAAAGTGTCTCCTCTTATGATACGGCCCTTGTAAGTTTGCTCACTACCCTGGGCGGGTTTCGCCCCTTTTATTCCCCCTGCAGGGGGGAGAGCTGGGTACCCGCATGGTTGATGACTTGGCGTCCCAATTTACGGTTGGCGGTCGTTCCCAGCACCGCGCCTACACCCATCGGCAGCAGTTTGGATACCCATGCCCACTTGAGCTTCTTGGTGGCCTGCTTCATAAACAGCTTGGTCAGACGGCCGTTGAGACCGCTGAGGGTGGGGCCGGAGAAGCGCGAAAGAGTAGCAGCGGAGGTGACGCCGGAGAGCGAGGTTGCATCACCCACAAAGGTATCGACCAATGCGCTGCCCTGGGAGCCAGTGAGTACCACCAGGACCAGGGCGCGGCGGCGTTCCTTGTCCCGGATGTTGTCACCGCGCAGGTGTGCGGAAGCCAGGATGTACCAGGCTGCGGCCTCGAGGAAGACCAAGGATTCCGCACCGATAGTGGCCGCGCCGGTGACCAGGCCGATGCCAGGAATAGCCGCGGATGCGCCCGCGGCAGCACCCGTACCGGTGATGATGTTCATGAAGTGCTTGTCGATGAGCTCTTGCAGCTCCGCCGGGCTGGCGTTGGGGTTGCGCTTCTTTACGCCCTCAACATAGTTGATGATGACGGAGGACTGGACAGAAACGATCTTGTCGATGGCCCCCAGGAATCCTTTGGTAATGCGGTTGGTCTCATCCACCTCCAAGGTGCCCACGGCCTCTGCGGAGCCGGTTTGATCGACCGATCCTTCCCGGCGACTGACTGCTTTATCTTTGCTGTCCTTGCCAAAGACCTTGTCCAACATTGTCTCACCTAACTTCTTTACTAAAACTGCGTGTGAATTTGAACAGTATGTTTACCACCGTATCGAAAACGTATTGTTCAGCGCGCTAGCAGGGTGGCGCACTAGGGTATGAAGCATGAGCGAGTTCGAGCCTTCCCCCTCGCGTGAGGTCAGCGCAGCAGCGGCGCGCTTGCTTGCCGAATCCCTTCATGCCCGTGCCCGCGCCGCGCAGGAGGCGGCACGCACCGCGCTTGCCGACGACCTCACGGTACTCACCACAGGAGGTTGGGTACGCGGTTGTATTGAAGAGGACTTGCGCCCGGACCGCCCGATTTCCGCGCCGGTGCGCTCGTGGCGTGGCATCCCTTTCGGCGCTGATACATCCGGGGCTAACCGCTTCATGGAGCCGCGGCCTGCCTCGGCGTGGGAAGGGATCCGGGATTGCCGCGAGTTCGGGCACGTGGCCCCGCAACCGGTCTATTCCTGGACGGATCGCATCGAGGGCGCGGAGGATTGCTTGACCCTCGATGTCGTTCGGCCGCACCAGACTGGTGGGCCCGATGCACCGTCGGGTTCTCAGGAAGCGGAGAAGCTGCCCGTCGTGGTGTATCTGCACGGCGGCAGTTTCATTGTGGGTTCCTCCCACATGCTGATGCTGCGCGGCTTCGAGTTCGCAGCCCAGATGGGAGTGGTCTATGTTTCGGTGAATTTCCGCTTAGGCGCCTTGGGCTACCTTGACGTCCGCAGTCTTGGCGGTGAGGCCTGCGCCAACCCGGCCGTGGCGGATCAGGTCTTAGCGCTGGAATGGGTGCGCGATAATATCGCGGCCTTCGGCGGGGACCCAGATAACGTCACGCTCATGGGCGAATCCGCCGGCGGCGCAGCGGTCCTGACTCTCATGGCTGTGCCGCGCGCGGAAGGTCTGTTCCACCGCGCGATTGCGCAGTCACCGCCGATAGGCATGATTCATTCGCGGGCGCAGTCAGTGTTTTGGGCCCGCGAGCTGGTTCACAAAATGGCTTTGCCGCGCGATACCACCGCAGATGATCTGCGCCGCGAGGACTTCGCGGACCTGGTGCGCTCCGGTCAGTCCATGATGTGGCGCGCGGGCGAGTTGCTGTACCTGAACTCCTGCTACGCGCCGACTGTCGACGGTGACCTCATCCTGCAACATCCCATCGAAGCTTTTGAGGACGGCAACCAACACCCGGTGCCGCTGCTGGTGGGCACCAACTCAGGTGAGGCCAGCTTTGGTAAGTTCCTCTTCCAACGCCAGAGCGCCCGAGAGCGCGCGGCCCTCCGACTTCTTGCTTCCTTTGATCCGGAAAGCGCGCCGGATGTCATCGCTGCATACGGCGGTGCGGTCTCACGCCGCGACTTTGGGGATTTGCTGACCGACGCCCTCTTTTGGGCCCCTACCGTCCGCGTGGCCTCCGAACACGCACGGCGCTATCCGACGTGGATGTACCGTTTCGACTTCGCGCCGGCGGCGCTGCGCTGGTTGGGCTTGGGGGCGATGCACTCGATGGAGCTTTCCAATATCTTTGGTGACCCAGGGGCGTCGCGCGTCTCCTTCCTGAACAGCATTGCCAAGCCCTCCGAGATGGAGGACGTAACTGAGGCCATGCAGGCGCAGTGGGGCGAGTTCATTCGGGGCGGTGCCCCTCTAGACAACTGGCCGCAATACCGCGCGCCGCAGCGCTCGACCATGGTTTTCGATGTGGAGCCGCGCGTGGAGGAGGCGCCGATGGAGGGGCGTCGCCAAGCATGGGAGGCCTACGACATGTTGGAGTGGGGGACTGGGCGCCCGGAGATTCTGAAGGAACTGGGATTCCTGCTCGATGAACAGAGCTATTGAAGGAGAACGCAGGTAAGATGTGTGGGGCCTTGGCAGCAGCCCGGGTGAGACTCCCACATGGACGGATGTTAATCACATGAGCTTTTTTGAAGATATCGCCTCTGCGCTGGACGGGGAGGGCATTGAGTCCCGCGTCAACGACGATGTGATGTTCGTGCCCATCACCTCCGATTTGGAAATCCAGTTTGTGGAAATTGACCCCATCCTGCCGGCAGCCAACGTCTACATTGCCGCGGCCGATGTGGATGAAGATGATGAAGACTTCGAGGCCGTTTTGGTGTCCGTGGCGTTCTCCGTCGAGGATGCAGTTGAGGCCGTGTCGCGTCACATCGCCACCGACCAAGTGGTGACGGTGCTGCGTGACCTGCTGGAAGGAACCGATGAACGCATCGCCGAGTTGGAGTTTCTCCAAGATGAGTTCAACCCGAACCTCGTCGTAGCGGAGGTGGCCAACGACTCCGAGCTGCGCGTGCTGGTGGAAACCATTGATGGCGTTCCGAGCGCGGTCGTGCGCTTCCTCTCCTTTGACTTTGATGAGGAAGAACTCGACGAACTGGAGGATGAGGCGATCAGCAAGCTCTGGGAAATCGACAGCCCGGAGGCCATCAGCGAGGAAGAGCGCGTTGCCATCTTTGGTGACGCAGAAGACGAGGATGGCGGGCTAGCCCCCATCATCGAGGTTCCCGCCGAGGCACTCGAACTGGGTACCTACACCGACTTCGACCGCCTCTTTGATGTGCTCAGCTTGGTCTCCGATCAAGCCTTAGATTGGGAAGCACAGCTGGTGAGCATCGATGACGATGACTTCGACGAGCCGGAGGTCTATGACATCTTCGGCGCCGACGACGAGGATGAGGACGACGTTCTCTTCGACGATGACGAGGACGAAGACTACGACGGGGACGTCGAAGAGGTCGAAGAAGACAACGAATCAGACTAATCAGACGACACCGAGCTTCTACGGTAGGGTAAGCGGGTATTATTTCTCGACTTCGAAGAGGAGCAGCCGCAGCCAATGCCGGATAACAAGGCATCGCACAGCCAACGTCTGTGTGTTGGATTCGCTCTAGCGTGCTTGTGCCTGGCCTGGATTCTGACGCTGGACCCGAATTACGGCCGCACAGGCTTTGTCTTCGATTCCGTCTTATCAACCGGTGCATGGTGCCTGAGTTTGCTGGGAGCATTGCTGTTCATTGCCGCGCAGTGGCGATCCTTAGGGAACCACGCGCTTATCAACCCACTGCTGGCGGTGGCGGCAAACCTGCTGTTGTCATCGCTGATTTTCAACGTCAACATCCCCTTGTACCTTGACATGATGGGCACAGCGTTTATAGCAATCGTCTATGGCCCCGTCTTAGGAATGGGCACGTCAGTCTTGAGCGCGTGCCTGGCCAGCATCAACAACCCGCTGCTCTTGGTCTATCTGCCGACCGCGGTGGTGGTGGCTTACCTGTTTGGCTGGCTAGCGCGCCGTGGAGTGTTTAAGCGGATGGTGCCCATGATGCTCGCCGGAACCGGGGTAGGCGTGGTTGCCGGGCTACTATCCGCTATGTCGACCTTGCTCCTTCCAGCTGAGTACGAGCAGCGCGGGCCCCTCCAGTTCATGGCATTGCTGGAGCTGATTCTGCGCGACGAGCGCCTAGCAGTCCTAGTGCAAACCTTGAGCTCCGACATCATTGATAAGACGTTTACGGTGCTCGTGGTCTGCTTTTCCATTCGCTTGGCGCCGCAGGCGATCCGTCGCCTCTATGATTTTCCGGAGACACGCCCGGCTCTCGGCCGCGTGTTAACGGAGGATCGGTTCTCGCTTTCGCTTGAAGAAGAGCCGCCCCGCAGCTTTTTCGACCGCATACAGCGCTACTTCTAGCAGGCGTATAGCACTCGATGCAGGGCCTCACGCACTGCGGAGGGTGCACATTACGCCGCCTGGCTGAAGCCTTCGAAGAGCGATAGCGGTGAATGCACCGGGGTATAAGTGCTATCCACCAGCCACACAAATGTGGCCGCGCTACTGCTGGAAATCTCATGCACCGCGGAGACGAGCTCCTCTGGGACTAGGGCCCGCACCCATGCTTCCGCCAACGAAGGGGAAACCGGGCGGCCGGTGGGGTCGGTGATGCGCACCGTAATGAGATAGGACGGCACTCGCTTTTCGCCGTAGCCCAACACGCGAGCCTTGGCGCGCTCACCCACGCGGTGGCGCGAGACAGTAAAGGTCAGTGGTAGTGATTCACCACCCTGTATGTCTACTGGTGGCAACATCTTGGATGGTGGCCGCCACTGCGGCGTGGGTCGCGCGAGCGAGCGCGGGTGGCGGATGATGCTTTCGATGGAGCGAAGAGTGTCATGGTGGTGGTAGAGGATCTCAGTGGTGAGTTCGCTCGTGCTCACGTCGGCCGGGAAAGGGGGCTGAACGGACTGGTGAATGCTGCTGTAGTTCTTCATGGCCCACACACTAGGAGTCGGAACGGACATCACCGCACACGGATTCGAACAGAGGTTCGAGCAAACGTTCAGCCATTTGACGTGATGGGCTACAGTGAGTGGCGATATGAAAAATACTGCAGCACCGCAGGTTAAAATCCCGCGGGAAATCTGGGTCATGGTCGCCGCCGGGTTCATCATTGCCTTAGGCTACGGTCTCATCGCGCCGCTGCTGCCGCAGTTCATCGTCAGCTTCGATGTCTCGATGGCCGCGGCCGGTCTGGTTGTCTCAGTCTTTTCTGCCAGCCGTCTCATCTTTGCCCCCGCTGCGGGCTTTCTCATCGACCGCGTAGGTACGCGCAGGGTGTATGTGACGGGATTACTTACCGTGGCGGTCACCACCGGCCTCGTGGGCGTGGCGCAGGAGTACTGGCAAATTGTCGCCTTGCGCACTATCGCTGGCATTGGTTCGACGATGTTCACCGTCGCGGCTATGGGGCTCATCGTGCGCCTCGCCCCACCCAGCATCCGGGGGCGCTGTTCGGCCACCTATGCCACTTCCTTCCTCCTCGGTAACGTCATTGGCCCGCTCGTGGGCGCGAGCCTTTCCTTCCTGGGCTTCCGCTGGCCCTTCTTCATCTACGGCGTCGGTGTGGCGATTGCGGCGCTCGTCGTGTGGAGCCTCATGCCGCCTGTGTCCAAGGCCGATGAGAGCCGACGCAGCCTCCCGCCGATGCGTTTGGAGGAAGCCTGGGCGGATACTGCCTTCCGTGCAGTGCTGACCTCAAACTTCGCCCAAGGCTGGATCAACATGGGCGTGCGCGTAGCTGTCCTACCGCTGTTTGCCGCTGCGATCTTTGCCAACGGCGCATCCGCGTCGGGTATCGCACTGGCGGTCTTTGCTGCGGGCAATGCCGTCGTCTTGCAGTTCTCGGGTTCTTGGTCTGACCGCGTGGGGCGCCGTCCACTCATTGTGGCGGGTCTCGTGGGGTCTGCCTTGTTCGTTGGAACACTGGGCTTGGCGACGAACATCGTCTCCCTGCTTATCCTCTCCGCCCTGTCCGGCGCGGCTTCGGGCCTTATCGCCCCGTCGCAGCAGGCGGCTGTGGCAGACATTGTTGGTTCCCAGCGCTCGGGTGGCCAGGTACTGTCGACATTTCAGATGGCAGGCGATTTCGGGCAAATCCTCGGCCCTATCGTCATTGGTCTCCTGGCGGATAGGTACGGATTTGAAGCAGCCTTTGGCTTCTGCGTGGTTGTCGCCATGGCTGGCGTTGTGGCGTGGATATTTGGTCGCGACACCCTGGGGGAGAGGAAGGGTATCCTGCGGGGTCTGCGCCGCCGCTACCGTTCGCGGCGTTAAGTTAAAAGGTGTGGCTCTAGCGAGTACGGCGCGCTTTCTTGCTGCACGCAGCCCAGCGAGGGGTGGTGCCGGTTTTGAAGCTGCGCTCCCGAAAACGCGTAAAGCCATAGATGGAAGTTCCAGAACCGTTTTCTGGGCGGCTCCACCTCTTCCGGCTACGCTCGCTCGCGGCTCCCATGACCGTCCTCCACACTTCTGCACCAAGGCATCAGAGACTAATCTTTTCTTAATCTGCTAAGAAAATTTTAATTTATGGTGGTAATGGCGTCAACTTCATAGCCTGACCATCATTGAGGTTTAAGCCACAGTGCGCCCGGCGGCGTAGAGCTGCTTAGGCATATCGCGGCGAAGGCTCCATTCAAACTGGATGGGTTTCTCGCCTCGGTGCGTGACGTAATCGACGTTGCCCAAGAAGGTATACGCCGACGCCGTGTCGACTTTGTTCCGCTTAGTAAAACGCGTAGCGATGATGATGTTGCCGTTGAGTTCGTGGTGATGGATGTAGCGTCGGGCCATTGCGGACTTGAGGGACGTGGTGGATTGGGACTCCCAGTGCAAACGATCTGGCGACAGCGGATAATCGCGGTAGTTCGTCGAGGCACTGACGTTTTCATCCTTCTGGAATGTGACGAGGAAGAGATCAGTGTTGGAGGCATCGAAGCGGCGTACGCCCTCACGTGGCAAGTTTGCGAGCTTGCGCAACGGGCCATCGTCCAATGCCCCGACCAGTTCGGCAAGACTGTAGTCCGCGTGAGTTTCTAAGACGCTATTCGTTGATTTCTCCGGGATGACGCGGGACCGGTCGAGCGTGAGCTGCATGACCTGAGTAACCTCAGCGACGAAGGAAGGACAGGCCCGGATGATACGCAGGGCCTCATCGAGGGATTCCGGCACCGTCGTATTTGAATTTGCCCACAGAGCCAGCACGAGCATGGTGGCATATCGGGTTTGCTCGGGAGTCATGTCTTTCTCGTTGGGCCCATCCGGAGAAATAAGAAGACTGTAGGCCGCTACGCGGTTCGGGTCATTGATGTGCAGTAGCACGCGGATTCGGCTGAGAAGAAACTCCTCGTGTTCATTCGCGGGGGCGGAGGGCAACAGTTCTTCGTCGCGCAGCAGCGTGGTCCACGTAATACCCTTGCGGCGGTAGAGGTCTTCCACTGGAACGCCGGAACTATTGATGAAACCAGCGAGGTCGGTCGTGCCGTAGTCAGTAATGAGTGCTCGTATCTTCTTGATGGAGTTACGGGCCAAGCGCTTGATGTTCTTCAAGACACGCTCGGTAGTCACGCGGTCCAAAGTGATGTTGGAGCCCGGTGGGGCAGTGGGGAAGCCCTGCTCCACCTCCTTGGCTAGGTTCTTTCCGCGCGCGGCAGTCAGGACCTTGAATCGTTCTTCGAAATCGAATTCTTCGTGCTGGACCCCCAGGAAATCAAAGACAGTGCAAGAATTTTTTCTCTCGTGGAGGCGTAAACCGCGGCCCAATTGTTGGACAAAGAGCACTGGGCTCTGCGTCGGGCGCAGAAGCAGCAGCGTGTTGACCTCGGGAATGTCCACGCCCTCGTTGAAAATATCGACCGCAAAGATGATGCTGATGGCGCCTTCGCGAAGCTGCTGAATGGCACGTCGACGCTCATCAACACTGAGCTTGCTGCTTACTGCTTGGGCGGGGATGCCGAAAAGGTTGAATTGCTCGGCCATGTATTCGGCGTGGGCGATGGAGACGCAGAAGCCAAGGGCCTTCATATCGGAGAGGTCGAAGATACGGCGGTTGAGCTCATTGATGATGAACCTGGTGCGCTTCTCACCGGCCTTGATATAGAACTCGCTTAGCTCCGCAGTCTGGTAGTCCTTCTTCCCGCGGTTCCAAGTCAGACTCGTCAGGTCCGTATCATCGTCGACCCCGTAGTAGTGCAAGGGCGCAAGGAGCTGTAGGCGTAACGCATCCCAGAGGCGGAGTTCATGGGCCACGCGGTAGTCGAAATACTTCTGCACGTTTTCGCCGTCACCGCGCTCCGGTGTGGCCGTTAGCCCCAAGAGCTCGCGTGGTTGCAGGTAGTCGAGTACTGTCCGGTAGGTCGAAGCCTCGGCGTGGTGGAACTCATCGATGACGACGACCTCAAAGTGATCCGGCGCAATCTGGGCCAGGCGCTTCCCATGTAGAGACTGGATGCTGGCGAAGACATGGTTCCACTCGGCGGGTTGCTCACCACCGACGAGGAGCTCACCGAAACCAGAAGTGCGAAGAACCTCGCGGTAGGTTCGCTGGGCCTGGGTAAGAATCTCGCGCCGGTGCGCAATGAACAGCAATCGTGGCCTGCGCCCTAGCTTCTCGCATAGGCGGCGGTAGTCCAGTGCTGCCACAACAGTCTTTCCTGTACCGGTGGCGGCAATGAGGAGGTTGCGGTGGCGATCGTGGACTTCGCGCTCGGAATCTAAAGCTTCGAGCATCTCCTCCTGGTAGGGGTAGGGCTCGACGCGAAGGCCTGAGAGCTCGAGCTTTTCACCGGGCTTTGATTCGAGGAATTTGGCGCTGCCGAGCGCGTTTACGAGCCGCTCGTAGTCTTGGTCGGGGTCAAATGCTTTGAAGTGAGTGTCGTACCAGTAGCTATCGAAGGTCTTGATGAACTTTTCGATGATCTCCGGAGTGGAGGAACGAGAGCCGCGGACGTTCCATTCCCAGCCGTCGACAAGCGCCGAGCGCGAAAGGTTTGAGCTACCGATAAACGCGGTGTCGAACCCAGACTGGCGGCGGAAGAGCCAGGCCTTGGCATGCAGGCGAGTGGTCTTGTGCTCATAGCAAATCCGGACCTCAGCGTTATAGTCCTCCACGAGACGACGCACGGCGGCGGCCTCGGTCGCCCCGCAGTACGTAGAAGTAATAACGCGCAGTGGGATCTGATGATCCCTGAGGTATTCCAGTTGATCGCTGATGACCGCAATTCCCGAACTCTTGATGAAAGCGCACAGCAGATCGACGGAGTCCGCAGTGCGGATCTCGCGGGCAATCTCGACTGACATATTGGTGTCGTCCACGCTATTGGTGAACAAAGCACTGGCGTTGAGCGAGACTTCCGGAAGCTCTGGAGCCTCTTCGAGTTCTGTTCGATAGATGGCATAGAGCAGCTGTTCCGCAGAAATGGACTCATCTTCCCCGAGGTGCTGTGCGAGTCCATTGATGAGGGCCACGCGCTCCTCGGGCTTCGTCAGCTCTGTGAGCTTGTGTTCGAGGACCTTGGCAAAATGCTGGGACACTGCCGCGGCGAACCGGGGATTGACATCCTTATTGGAACCGTGGGCGATGCCGGTTGCTGCCGTGGGCCGAGCCCGCTTGGTTTCCTCGATTCGTTCCTGGATCCGGGCGGTGACTGGGGTTTCGTAGATGCCAAACGGCAGAATGGACTCGGAACTCATAGGCGCGAAGAAAGCAGTTCGACGGCGGGGATATCAGCAGGGGCCCAGCCGAGTTCCCGGGCCTCAGTAGGGGTGACCCAACGGGTGGCATCGTGATCACTAAGAACGAGTTCCCCGGACTCCTTGGTGCACAGGAACGTAGTGAGTTCGATGGTGGCGAAATCGTACTCATGCACGGTCGCGGTGACCTTGTCACCTACGGTTGCGGTTACGGAAAGCTCTTCCCTGATTTCACGCGCGAGAGCCTGTTCCGGTGTCTCGCCATCTTCAATCTTGCCGCCCGGAAACTCCCACATGCCGGCTAGTGACTTTCCTGGAGCTTTGCGGCAGGCCAGGAAACGATTGCCGTCAACAAAGACGGCTCCGACGACGCGAATCGGTGAACTCATGGGCACTAGTATGCCGGCTGGCCGGCGTCTTATCTAGGAATTCGCTCCTGTGGTAGCAACAAAATGCGCCGTCACAATGTCATCAATCAACCGCGCGGCCAGCTTGGCGGTGTGGCTGTCGGTGTCGAATTGGGGATTGAGCTCGACGACGTCGACAAGCGCGAGGCGTCCCGTGGCGGCGATGGTGAGCGCGAGTTCACGGATGATGTTCAGGGGCACGCCGAGGCCAGCGGGGGCGGAGACACCCGGTGCCTGGTTGGCGGGGAGGACATCCAAGTCGATGGAGAGATGGATGGGTTTGGCACCGGAGCAGATGCTGTCGATGGTTGCGCGCAGCTGGGCGCGATCCATGGTGAGCACATCCTCGTCGAGGACAACGGTGACACCGAGGGCGGCGGCTTCGTCGAAAAGCACGGGCGTGTTGTTGGGGCGGGAGATTCCCAGGACGGAATAGTCAAAGTCCTCCCGGCCCACCAGCTCAGAAATCTGCTTAAACGGGGTGCCGGAGGTAGGCACGTCCGCGGTGCGGAGATCGAAATGCGCGTCCAGGTTGATGATCTGCAGCAGGCCCTGGGCGCGGAAAACGCCACGGTGGGAGCCGAAGGCGGTCTCGTGCCCACCGCCGAGGATGATAGGCAGATGCCCGGCGCGTGAGAGTGACTCCACCGCATCGGAGAGGCGCTCGTGGGAGCCCTCCAGGTCGGTGCCTTGGGTGGTGAACGTGCCGGCGTCGTAAAGCGGATGCGGATGGTGCAGCGCCAGGGAACCCAAGGCGCCGCGCAGGGCAGCTGGGCCCGCAGCCGCGCCGGGGCGGCCATGGTTGCGTTCTACGCCCTCGTCGGAGGCAAAGCCCAGGAGTGCCACGCCGGGTTGGGCTTCGGGGTTCTCCAGGTCGAGGGGGCGAACTACGCTGTGCCACCGCGCATGCTCGGGGCCCGGGCCATCGGAGCGGCCGGACCACTCGGGGGCAGGGGAGTAGGCGGGGGCATCAACGGTGTTCATGGTTATCCTTTCGCGTCTGTTCCTTGTGTGCTTGTTTCTTGCCGGTCTGCTTCTTGTGGGGTGCTCGCGGCGGCGCTGCGGCGGCCGGTGAGGTAGAAGATGCCGGTCATCAGGAGGATGAAGATAACGCCCGTGGCGAGGGCCGGGCGGTATTGCTCCTGCCACACCATGATGCCAAAAGTGAAGATGATGAAGGCGATGGAGAAGTATTGGCCCCA
>NZ_CABTZR010000055.1 GCF_902489365.1 uncultured Corynebacterium sp.
GGGGGGGGGGGGCCCCCCGCCGGTAAAGAAGCGGCGGGTCCAGGATTCGTCGCGGAAGTGTGCGGGCACCGCACCGGAGAGTAACGGCTTGGCCAGGGCGGCGGCGTCGGGGGAGCCGTCCGCAGGTAGCTCGGTATCAGAGCCGATGAGGATGATGTTGCCGTAGCGTCGGCCTTTAAGCATGGGAGGGTCGGCGATGACGGCGACGTGTGCGAAGACTTCTGCGATTCCGGCCAGCTCCGCCTTTGCGCCTTGGAGATCGGAGTGGTCGCCGCAGTTGGCCACGTAGAGACCACCAGGGGACAAGGTGGCGTGGGTGTGCTGGAAAAATTCAACGGTGGTCAGTGGTTCTGGTGTGACGGCACCGGCGAAGACGTCCCGAATGATGACATCGAAGCGGTTTGGCGGGAACCCTTCGGTCACCGCGCGTGCCTCGCCGGCGCGAATCTTCACGCGGGGCGCAGAGGGAATATCGGCCAGCTCACGGATGAGCTCGGCCAGCTTGTCGTCGAGTTCGACCACCGTGTTGTGGGAATCCGGCCAGAGATCTGCGAAGTATCGGGGCAAGGAACAGCCACCGCCGCCCAGGTGGAGTAGGCGTTTGCCGGGTGCGAGATTCTCTACCGCGGCAGCGATCCAGCGCATGTACTCGAACTCCAAAGTGCGCGGCTCATCGGGGATGAGGTGTGAGGAGGGCACGCCGTTGACGTTGAGGATGAAGGCGCCGTCGCGGAAAGGATCCGGCTCGACGACAAGCTCGCCGGTGGATATCTCGTAGGTGCCCGCGATGGAGTTAGAGGTATTGCGCTTTCTGCCCATAGTGCCTTTCAGCTTAGGGAATAGGCTGTGTGGTTCGCGTGTTGGGGTATGGGGTAGACCGCGACTAGCCTTGGTGGACGACAAAGCAACGAGAAGGGGAGAGCATGCGAGTACTGGTAGCCATGTCCGGCGGCGTCGATTCCTCCGTGGCGGCCGCACGCGCAGTGGAGGCAGGCCATGACGTCATTGGCGTGCATCTAGCCCTGCATAAGGATGCGCAGCAGACCCGTGAGAAGGCACGCGGATGCTGCTCCCTAGAGGATTCCGCCGACGCCCGCCGTATATGCGACAAACTCGGCATTCCCTTCTATGTGTGGGATTTCTCCGAGGAGTTCAAGGAAGCCGTCATCGGTGATTTCGTGGACTCCTACGCCCGCGGTGAGACCCCGAACCCGTGCCTGCGCTGTAATGAGAAGATCAAGTTCGCAGCCTTGCTGCGCAAGGGCATGGCGCTGGGCTTTGATGCAGTGGCCACGGGTCACTACGCCACCATTGACTCCGATGGCTACATGCGCCGCTCCCTGGATGAAAACAAGGACCAGTCCTATGTGCTGGGCGTTATCACCAAGGAAGAGCTGGACCACTGTTTCTTCCCGATTGGAGATACCCCGAAGCCGCAGATCCGCGAGGAGGCCAAGCGCCACGGATTCTCCACTGCGTCCAAGCCGGACTCTTATGACATCTGCTTCATCCCGGACGGCAATACCCAGGCCTTCCTGGGCCGTTCCATCGGGCTGCGTCCGGGGATGATCGTGGATACCGAGGGCAATGAGCTTAAGGAACACGATGGCGCGTGGAACTACACCATCGGCCAGCGCAAGGGCCTCGACATCAAGACGCCGACTGCGGACGGCTCCCCGCGCTACGTCACCGACATCGACGCGGCCACCGGCACCGTCACCGTGGGATCGCGCGCCGACTTGGCCGTGACCCGCATTGAGGCTGACCGCCTGAAGTACCTGCACCCGGCGATGGACGGTGAGTTCGACTGCGAGGTGCAGGTGCGTGCCCACGGCTCCGTCGTTCCCTGCCGCGCTCACGTGGACCGCGAGGCTGACCGTATGACGCTGGAGCTGAACGAGCCTCTTTCCGGTGTAGCCCGCGGCCAGGCCGCGGTGCTCTACTTGCCGAGCCCGGATGAGCTGGGTGATATTGTGCTGGGCTCCGGCACCATCTGTGGGACTGAGTAGATGACTGGACTCGCACTGGGGCCTATGCCCGGTACCTCCATCGCGGAGGCCGCGGACATCGTCATGGGGGAGACTGAGCTGCCCGCTATTCCGCAGCTGCCCGAGCGTGGGCTGGGCTCTGATGCGGTGGGCCGCACGGCGAGCATGCTGGAGGCTATTTCCATCGACCGTGGCCCGCGTTCCTGGCGCATGACGGCACGCCCGCAGTTGCTCACCCGCCGCACCTGGGACCGCTTGGAGCGTGACCTCGACGAGGTTCAGGAGGTCTGGGGTGAGACCGTGCCCCGCGTGAAGGTGCAGGCACTCGGCCCCTGGTCGCTGGGGGCGAGCATTGAGCTTTCCGACGGCCACCGCGTCCTCACCGACCGCGGCGCCTTCAACGAGCTGGCGGAGGCACTTCACTATGGTGTCCACGCCCACGCAGCGGATGTCGCGCGCCGCTTCCACGGGGATGTCGTCGTCCAACTCGACGAGCCCCTGCTCGCCGACGTCATCGCCGGGCGCATCCCTGGCACCACCGACTTCGACACGATCCCTGCAGTCCCAGACGAGGTCGCGTTCGACCTCCTGCAGTCCTTCGAAGCGGATTACCTGCACGCCCCACCGCTGTGGTTCCTCGCGCGTGCCGCAAAGACCTTCCTCACGGATTTCCGCGGCCTAGACACCCCGTGTCACCTCGACGGCCTGGGTGAGCACTTGAATGCCGGCCACCGCATCGGTCTAGGCATGGAGGGTTCCGATTCCCGCGCGGAGGCCATCGCGCTGGCCCGGCACCTCGACCGCATTGGCATGCCGCGCGAGCTCCTCGTCGATCATGTCGACGTCTATCCCGTCGAGGCGACTGCACGCACGTTGCGCTCGGCTACTGAGACCGCCGACATTCTTACCCGCGATGCTGGCGATCTCTAATTGAGCTTTCACCTGACTTAGGCCTCGAAAGCGGTCTTGACAGTGTGGATATCCGGACACACAATTTCTGACTACCGATCACCCAAACACCAAACCCGCGGGGCACAATGTCAGTGAACTAAAAAGAGGCTAGTAATCCATTGCAGCATGCTTTCTTTTGTAGTTTAATCCCTGATTAAACCCTCGTTGTCCTAGAGAAAGAACCACCTGCCATGCCAGAGTTGACAGCACAGGTTAAAGCGCTACGGTCGATGATAGAGTCCGGAGAGCTCATCTCCGAAGATGCCGATGACCTAATCCAACTTGCCAAACCAGGCGTCGTCCTTCCCTACTCCAACGGCACTCCCACCGAACATGGCTCGTACTTTGGAGGTAGACCGTATCTTCCGGAAAGTTCGACATGGCCCATTTCAAAGAACGGTCAGCCATTACTTCATATCATTCAGCTAAATTTTGCAGACATTCTCCGACATGTGCGGGCAGAGGGAGCATCGGAAAGCGAAGCAACTCTCGATGGATTGATTCCGGAGTCAGGAATTTTTCAACTCTTTGTCGGTGCTGATCCGTTCTTCGGCGGATTTGATGTGAATTCGCCGGGCGATGGTATGGAAATTCGCTATATCCCTGAGCCTCCGGAAGGCTTTGTCAACCACAGCTTTCCTGGACCCCATACCGCGGCGCCTTCCGCCTTCGATGAAGCGCACGAGGACTTTTGTTCCCCGTTTAACAAGGATATTGAGACGGTGATGAACTCTCCGATTTCTTTGTCTAGCGCAGCTGCACTGATCCCTCCCACCGACTATGCAGTGTACGAGGCTTTGAAGTCTAGAAAAGGCGATGACTTCCTTGAAGAGTTTGATTACTTTGACGAGCTGGTTGAATTGCGGACCTTAGCCAGCAACAAAAGTAACATCATGCTTGGCGGTTTCCCCGCTTTCGCACAAGAGCCTTCGCAGCCTGATGGGTACGTTCACTTCCTGGAAATCGATTCCACATATCTGGAAGAAGAAGAGCTTCCTTTCGAGGCCATGTGGGGTGACCTAGGTGTGGCCCACGTATTCCTACACCCAGACGCATTGAAGAAAATGCACGCCGGCGAGGCTGTCGTGTACTGCTCCGAAAATACTGGCAGGGCCGATGGCGCTGTCTTTTACTGGGATTGCGGGTAGTTTTGCTTCCTCAATTTCCCATTTAGTCAACCCGCCCCAGGCTGTCCGTCGCGGTGAAGTAAGCCTCCATATATGGGATGACAAATTGGAGTTGGCCGTGGGCAGTAGGTTCGATGAGGTCGGCGTCGATAAGCCTTTGGCGCGTAGCTGACAGCGACCGCACTGTCCGGTCTTGGTGCGCGGCGATGTTCTTGATTTCTGCCGTGCCGTCCTCCATGACCGCGCTCATCGCTTCGAGGAAGAGCCGCTGCGCCGGCGGAAGCGCTAGGGTAGCGGGCTGGTGGACTTGGGCCCCTAGAACTGAGATGGCCTCGGCCGACACTGCCGCGACGTCACCTTCCTCGATACTGCTTCCGCCCTCACGCTGCGCCTTCCCCCAAGCCAGTGAACCCACTAGCTGCACCATGTAAGGGTAGCCGCGAGACAGTCGCACCGCCGCCGCTACAGCGTCGTCGGTGAACTCGAGTCCCGACTGCGCGGCGGTCTCGGTGAACGCTACCTCGGCGTTCGCGGGGGAGAGCGGCCCCAGAACGAATTTCTGCGCGCGGCGCAGGAAGGTCACACCTGGCAGATCCAGCAGGCGGTTGACTCCCTGTGGCAGGCCCGCAGCCACAATAGCGACGTCGAGCTCATCGCGCACCAAGTCTTGGTAGGTCACGGCCAGGGAGGTGAGGTCCTCGGCATCTGCGTCCTGTACCTCGTCGATAGTCAGCAGCACGCCTGAGTTTTTGAGCAGGCCTAAAAGCTCGCGCAGTCGGGTGTTGAGCGTGGGTTTATAGGCTTCCTCGGTGTTGTGTTGGATGCCGATGGTTGCTAGACCGCCAATACCGACGCGGTTAACCTTGCTCTTATCCGCTGGGGCTAGCTTGTCTATGATGCGCGGGATGGTGGTGTCCACCAGTTCCTCCACCATGGAGCTGCGGCCTGAGGCCCGCAGGGTAATCCACCCGCGGCTAGAGGCGATATCTTCCAGCTCATTGAGAAGCACCGTCTTACCGATACCACGGGCACCGCTGATGATGAGCGAGCGGCCCGGGCTGCCCGGCTGGGAGTCGAGCGCAGCCCGAAAGGTGTCGAGTACTGCCGTGCGGCCGACCCAGAAGAGTGGTGGAACACCGAACGTGGGGCGGAAGGGATTCTCATGCTGGGACATAGGCCCATCCTAGAACATTGGGAGATTTGGGAGACTTTTTAAAATCCGGAGATTTGGGAGACTTTTGACGGTTAAGGCAAGCTGTCCAAGTCAATCGAGTTGGGCCACGCGGCCATGAGGCGAGTGTCTCGACTAACGAGAGGAGCTTCGAAGATGTTGGACACTGCTACATAAGCTGAATCATAGATGGAGAAGGTGTGTCGACGGCTCCAAACGTGGTTGGCGATGTCGCCTACGCTTATCAACTCAATGTTGAATTCCATGACATCGTTGGCCAGAAAACTTGCCGTAGCGCTGTCGATTGCTTCTGCTCGCTCCAACCTTTTCAGCACGCTTAGGCACTCCAAGGGCATGTGGCTCGGTGCAATGAAATCTGCCTCGGGGTAAGCAGTGCTAAGCCGTTGAAGCGCATCGCGTTTCAAGAGGAACTCGATCGCGGCTGAGGCATCGATGACTAACAGCGTCATGAAGCGTCCCGTGCTTCACGTATTGCGGCTACCACGTCAAAGTCCTTCTTGAGCTGAACGGGTTCGCGCTGCGAGAGCTCTTCCAACTTTTCTTCCAAGGTTGGGCGAGAAGCGACCTTTTCAAGGGTCTCTCGCAGGTAGCTAGAGAGTGACATGCCTTTACGGTCAGCACGCATTTTAAGAATGTTGACGACGTCAGCATTGACATCACGGATCTGAACATTGATGGCTTTCGGGTTTGTCATACCCGCTATAATATTGCATGCAATATGCATGCACAATGGATAACCTTAGGAACTTTTTGCCTCGCCGGCCCGCCAAGCTACCGCGCCGACGTACAGAGCGCATGCGGCGACGAGGCCGTACCACCAAAAGAAGTGGAGGCCGTCATACCAGGGCATGGCAAGTCCGATAACGGCGACAGCGAGGGAATCGTTGTTGGCGAAGGCGGCACGTTTGGGGGCTTTCACGAAACCACTTCAATCTTTTTACGCAACCTCCTGCCAGCCAAAAAATTAGCCGCGAACGAAAAAATGACCCACTCCCTTCGTTTGGAGGGGCCATTTTTTCTTGGTCTCAACGCCGTTTTGGGTCCAGTTTCGGCACTCGCCCACGACCTCTAGGCCACGGGCTTCGTCCTCGTTGTTGAGGACCAGCCGGTGGTGGCTTCGTTCGCTCGGTGGCGGGGTTTGCAGCGCTCCATGGCGGTCTTGTTGCTGCGATCATGCAGGACTGGCTGCGGGTAGTTGTTGGGGTCTGAACCGAGAGGGGTGCGCCCGGTCGGGGCCGTTTGGAACGCTGCCGCTACGTCAGAGCCCGAAGGCTCCGCCGCTGACGAGGATCGCGATGCCGAGGCCGATGAGAACGATGGGGAAAAGGATGTGCTCCCAGCGTTCGAGCACTTCCGCGATCGGGGGGCGGGTGGCGACGAACTTTGCCAGGGCCACCAGGACCGCAACGAGCGCGAGGAAGATAACGCAGTATGCGACTACTGCGAGAGGTTCCACGCTGAGGAATACAGGGGTGTAGACGCCGATGTTGTCGCCACCGTTGGCAAAGGTGACGCCTGCGACTGTCCCCACGCCGACCTTCTTGCCGGCAACCTTGGCCTCGTCGTCATCGTCGTCATCGTCTCCTCGCCAGGCTTGCCATGCGGCCCAGAGTCCGAGGCCCAGGGGGATGAGACCGAAGTACGGGATGGCTGTCGAGGGCAGGAATGCTCCGGCGCCCATGGTCACTAGAACCGCGGCACCGAGGATGCCCGCGAATCCGAGGTACTGGCCGGCCAGAATGCGGGCGGTGGTGCCGCGCTGGCCTGCCCCTCGCGCGAAGAAGAGGGAGAGCACGATGATGTCGTCGATGTTGGTAGCTGCGAACAGGCCTATCGCCTGCAAGGCCGAGGTGAGGATCATGCGTCCTCCCCAGCTGCGTAGCACCCGGGAAGCGAGCAGGCGGGATCGATGCACGGGGCATCTTCGTCTACTGCCAAGGTGGCATCGACCAATGTAGTCAGCGCCTGTGCCAGGTGCGGATCGGCGATCTCGTATCGCGTCCGACGCCCCTCGGGCTCGGAGACGACAATTCCACAATCGCGCAAGCATGCCAGGTGGTTGGACACGTTCGAGCGTGTCAGGTCCAGATCTCGGGACAGTTCCGCCGGGTAAGCGGGGTGGTCGAGCAGAGTCAAGATGATTCGGGATCGAGTGGGGTCGGCCAGTGCTCGACCCAGGCGGTTCATCACGTCGAGACGAGAAGCAATAGTCAGCATGCGCTGAACTATACAGCGATCGCTGAACTAGTCAAGTTCCGGATAGCGGTGCAGCTGTGTGCGCTGCTCAAGAGGCAGTGGAAGTAGCAGAGATGGCAGAGATTCCGGCAAAGTTGCGAAAGCAGCGTCGCCAGCTCGAGATTCAAGTTGCGCACGAGCCTGGCGTAGTTCGCGAGATCCGTTTTGAGGGCCCAAGCAATGACCCGAACGGGACAAAACTCGATGACCTCATCATCTTGAACTGGGAAGGCTCGAACAAACTTATCTACCTCATCCGCAGCCTTGACTCGATTCCCGTTTGCAGCGGGGAAACTTCAGGGTCCGACGACGGTTCGCGCCGCCAGCGCGCTTTTGAAGGGGGGGCAATTACGGTGGGGGCGACGTTATGGATGCGGACCGTGCGGTGAGAGGGAGCAGTCATAACGTCAGTTTGCGGAAGGACTTAGATTGCGCTTTTGGGCTTCGATTCTGCGGCTCGCCAAGCTACTGCGCCGGCGTACAGAGCGCATGCGGCGACGAGGCCATACCACCAGGCGAAATGGAGGTCTGTATTCCAGGGTAGGGTATATCCGATAAGGACTAGGACGAGGGCAGTTATCGCTACAGAAATAGCGCGGTAGACCGTCTTCCCTGAGGTGGTGAAGGCCTTCCATGCGGACCACAGGAGAGAGGCGATGATAATGATCATGCTGATGGTGAGGAACATGGTGTCTCCTTAAGATGCGAGCTCGTCGAATAGTGCTTGGGCTAGGTCTTCGGTTCCGACGGGGGAATCGTTGTTAGCGAAGGCAGCGCGTTTGGTGTCCGGATCGATGATGAGCATTGTGGAATAGCCATAGGTGCCGCCGTCGTGCCAGAAACCTGGGCCGTCTTCGTTAGGAACCCAGCCGTATTCTGTATCGCCGTTATCCATAAACCACTCGGCGAACTTGGCCATGTCACTTGCCGTGGAGCGGATAGCGCCCGCGGGTGCGGAGCCGTCCTCCTCCCAAGGCTCGGCGTGGCGGCCGGTGTTGGTAAGTCCCTGTGGGGCGTCGTCGGGCACGGAGCCCGGCGTCATGAGGTAGGTTTCGGTCATTTCTGCAGGCTCGAAGATTCGTTCTTTGAGCATCTGCTCGTAAGGCTGCCCGGCAACGGTCTCCACCACGTGGCCAAGGAGCCCATAGCCAAGATTGGAATAGGATTCTTCGCCGCGGTTCTTCAGCTCGGCCTTCGTGGCGGCAGCCATGATGTCCTCTACGGTTTCGCCTTCATAGGGGTTCGAACCGGTGACACCCGAGGCGAGACTGCTGAGGAGGTTCGTGCTTGCCAGCCGGGGTAGTCCAGAGGTGTGGTCGAGCAGTTCCCTCACGGTGACGTCAGCGACGGGCGCATCGCCGACGTCGAGGACCTCGCCCACAGTGGTATCAGGTTTCAACTTTCCCTCGTCGACGAGCTGGCGGGCCAGTTCGCCGGTGAACATCTTGGTCACGGAGCCGATTTCGACCTCTGTGTGCTCGTCGCTGCCCAGTCCCGCGAAGGTGGCCTTGCCGTCCTGGAGGGTAAACGCGGTGAGGTTGTGGAAACCAGACTCGGAGTGCTTTTCCAGCTGGGTTGCTAGGGCTTCGTCGCCAGTTTTGTCTTGTGCCAGAGCAATTCTTTGTGGTCCTACAACGAGGAGGACGGCGGCAACAGCAATGAAGGTGATGATAGCTAGGGCAATCTTGGATGCGACACGGTTGTTCATTAGTGGTCCTCACTTGCAGTGATGATGGTGAGAAGGGGGATAACTCGGGCGGGGCGGATGGCATATTCGCCGCCGGACTTGGTGGTCCAACCGGCGTGGGTGAGTGCGCTTAAGTGGTGATAGGCGGTGCCGGTGGAGGAGACGATGTTTTCTTCGACAAGCTCAGCGGCAGTTGCGGGTGCGGCGAGCAGGCGGCGAAGGATCTCACCGCGGATGGGGTGTGCAAGGGCGGAAAGGCGTTCGAGGTTGTCTGTCCACTCTTCGTCGCTGACGAAGTGAGTGGGGCGTTGCCATTGGTAGGCATAAGTGCGCTTGCCCACCTTGATATTGCCTCCGAAGATGACGGAGCCATCGGGAAGCTGATCGTTGGGCGCGAGGGCGTCAACGAGCCAGTAGGCCGAATCTTCTGTGGTTGGTTGGGTGGCGGCCGGTGAAACGGGGTCGGTGTTTTCGGCGCTGGCGCGTCCCTCAAGCGCGGCGACGCGCGCTTCAAGTTCGGCAAGGCGTGCTTCGACTGTTGTTTCCATGTTTTCTAGAATTCCAGAACTCTAGAAAACTGGCAAGGGTTAATGGGAAAAGGGGCCCTGGAGTTAAGAGATCATCGGCCACGCGGTGGAGACATCCGAGGCATCGCGCCCGCGGCCCTCCAGGTACTTCTTGAAGGATTCACGGTCCTTGTACCATTCCACGGCCTGGTACTCCATGAGCTCGTTGGTATCCATCTGTGCTAGCTCGGGGAAGTGCTGGCGCACCTGCTTCCAAGCCACGCGGGCGGCTGCGAGGGCGTCGGCAGTCGCCTCATGCGCGTTGCTCAACTCCACGCCGTAGTGGGCGGAGACCTCTTCCAAGGTGCGCTTGCCCTTGCGCCACTTATCCTTAACGCGGTCGATGACAAAAGGATCGAACACTGGGCCATTGACCGTGAAGTCCCCGGTCAGCGCGCGCAAGACGGACAGATCGTAGGCGGCGTTGTAGACAATGAGCGTGAGCCCTTCATCCCAGGCCCGATAGATGGAATCGACCGTCTCCTTGAGAACCTCCTCGTGCGGGCGCCCCTCCGCGCGGGCCTTCTCGGTGGTGATGCCGTGGATCTTCGCGGCTTCCTCGGGGATTTCCACGCCGGGATCGGCGAGCATTTCCCGCTTGTCCACTTCGCGGCCGTCGATACGCACCAAGGCAGAGGTGACGATGCGGGCTTCTTTAGGGTTTACGGAGGTGGTCTCGAGGTCGAAGGAGAGCATACGGGTGGCGTCGAAGTTCATGGACAACACTCTAGCGCCCGGCTCAGACATGCACTGAGGAAGTGCTGCAGAATGACGGACGAACCATTGCAGAATGACGATCTAACCCTTGCAGAATGACGGACGAACCCTTGCAGAATGACCAACTGCAGGTAGAGTACTATTTATGGAACGGTATATTAGGCGCGGCATGGAAGGTTTTGCCCGAGAAGCGTTGACCTTCTCACCCGTTGTCCACGTCACGGGCGCGCGGCAGGTTGGCAAGTCGACGTTGACAAGACATCTCGGCCTTGAACGTGCTGTGTATGTCACGCTGGATGATCCCGCTGCTCTCTCACTAGCGGAAGAAGATCCGACGACCTTTGTGCAGCAAGGTGGTGACGCAACGCTGATTATCGATGAGATTCAGCGGCTTCCCGAGCTCACACTGCCGTTAAAGGCTGAGGTGGATAGGAACCGCCGGCCAGGTCGATTTATCATTACTGGTTCATCAGATTTTGCTCGGGGCGTGGGTAGGAAGGATTCTCTGGCAGGAAGAATTATTGATCTCCATTTGCACCCACTGAGCCAACAAGAGATTTGTGAAACGGTCAGTGACGGAGCATTTGTGGATAGGCTCGATGATCTTGTCGGGTTGCCTGTGCGTTCTGTTCCTACGGAACAAGTAGATCGAGCTGGCTTGGTGGACAAAGTGCTCAAGGGCGGCTATCCGGTTGCATTGGATCTGCAAGATCGGATGCGCCGAGCTTGGTACGAGTCTTATCTATCACATGTGACGGTGATTGAAGAAACCCTATCCCGGGAAAGCGCACAGCCGGGGAGGCTGCAATCGCTGTTGCGTCTGCTCGCAGCGCATCAGGCGGGAGAGTTGGTCCCGGCGAAACTCGCGCGTGAAGCGGAAATCCCAGCGTCCACTGTTCGCTCCTACCTCGATACTTTGTCAAGGCTGTTCCTTTCCTCGCAAGTGAAAGCGTGGAAATCAAATCTGACTTCGAGAGAGATCTCCAAACCTAAAAGCTGGGTCACTGACTCGGGTTTGGCTGCCTGGTTAGCAGGGCAAACTCGAGACATGCTCATGAATCCTCTGGTGCAGTCGCACCTAGGGCATTTGGTCGAAGGGTTTGTTCTTCAAGAGCTTTCTGCCCAGCAGGGTTGGGCAGAGAACCAGCATCAGCTTCTTCACTGGCGTGATAGTGCCGGGATGGAAGCGGATGCTGTCATCGAATTCGCGGACAATAGCATCGCTGCGCTTGAGATTAAATCCGGTGCGACAGTCAAGGCGGGACAGGTTCGGCATCTGCGTGCGCTGAGCGAGAAACTAGGGCCCCGTTTCCGTGGAGGATTTGTCTTGGCTCCGATTTCCTATGTGCAGCCCTTGGGGGACAAGCTATGTGCGTTACCGATGTCATATCTGTGGCGTGGATAGGACGTTTGGCCAGGTACATGCTATGTCCGGCGGCCCCGCTACACTAGTGACTCGTGAGTGATGCAGTAGATATCCAACGCGAATGGTCCGAGCTTGCACAGGAAGTGCGCAAGCACCGCGAACTGTACTACAACGGCGAGCCGTCGATCCCGGATGCGGACTTTGACGCCCTTTTCCAGCGCTTGCTGGCGCTAGAGGCAGAGCATCCAGAGCTGCAGACCCCGGATTCGCCTACCCAGCAGGTGGGTGCTGCTCCGGAAGGCGCTGTGGATATCGAGCACCTGGAGCGCCTGTACAGCTTGGACAACGTTTTTAGCGCTGAGGAACTGCAGGATTGGCTGGACCGCACCCCGGCAGAGGCCTATCTGACCGAGCTGAAGATTGATGGCCTGTCCATCGACTTGGTCTACCGCGACGGCAAGCTTGCCACGGCCGCCACGCGTGGTGATGGTCGCGTCGGTGAGGAGATCACTGCTAATGCGCGCGTTATCCCCGATATCCCGCATGAGCTGACAGGCAGCGAAGAATACCCGGTTCCCTCCTTGGTAGAGGTCCGCGGCGAGGTGTACATGCGCCCGGATGAATTTGAGGAGATTAACTCCGCACGCCGCGAAGACGGCAAGCCCACCTTTGCCAACCCCCGTAATGCGGCGGCAGGCGGGCTGCGCATGAAGGACCCAGAGGACGTCAAGAAGCGTCGGCTCCACATGGTCTGCCACGGTATTGGCGCACGCGAGGGTTTCCAGCCCACTTCGCAGCACGATGCCTACACGGCGTTGGAAGCGTGGGGATTCCCGGTCTCTCCCTATACCCAGCGGGTCACCACCGCCAAGGAGGTCCAGGAGCGCGTGACCTACTGGGAGGAACACCGCCACGATGCCTACTTTGAGATGGACGGTCTCGTCATCAAGGTCGATGACTTGGCCAGCCAGCGCGCCTTGGGTGCCACTTCGCGCGCGCCGCGCTGGGCTATTGCCTTCAAATACCCGCCCGAGGAGGTCACCACCAAGCTGCTCAACATCGAGGTCGGTGTGGGGCGCACAGGGCGTGTGACGCCTTTTGCCATTATGGAGCCGGTCTTCGTTTCTGGATCGACGGTGTCCATGGCCACCCTGCACAACCAATTCGAGGTTAAGAACAAGAACGTTCTCATCGGGGACACCATCATCATCCGCAAGGCCGGAGAGATCATCCCTGAGGTCCTCGGTCCGGTCTTGGACAAGCGCGATGGCAGCGAGACTGAATGGGTCTTCCCGGAGAATTGCCCTGCCTGCGGCACGAAGCTGGCACCGCAGAAGCAAGGCGACCAGGATTGGCGCTGCCCGAATACACGCAGCTGCCCGGCCCAGCTGGCCGCGCGTCTGGAGTATTTGGCCTCCCGCAAGGCTCTTGACATTGGTGAGCTGGGGGAGAAGGCGGCCACAGACCTGATTTCTTCCGGAGTGCTCGTGGACGAGGCGGAACTCTTTGATCTTGATGAAGAAGCACTCCGCAAATCCTCGGTCTACACCACCCAGAAGGGCGCGCTCAACGCCTCGGGCAAGAAGCTGTTGGAGAACCTCAAGACGGCCCGCCAAGCTGAGTTTTGGCGAGTACTCGTAGCGCTGTCCATTCGACACGTTGGTCCCATCGCTGCGCGTGCGTTAGCAACGCGCTTCGGTTCCATGGAGGCGCTGCGCGCGGCATCGGTGGACGAGCTGGCGGACACCGATGGCGTGGGTAGTATCATCGCGGAATCCTTCAAGCAGTGGTTCGAGGTGGACTGGCACGACAACATCGTGCAGAAATGGACCGCCGCCGGGGTGACCATGGAAGAGGAAACCAGCGATAAGCCCGCGCAAACGCTAGAGGGTCTCACGGTTGTGGTGACCGGCACCTTGGAGAACTACAGCCGCGATTCCGCCAAAGAAGCCATCATCACCCGTGGCGGCAAGGCCTCCGGTTCGGTGTCGAAGAAGACCAACTACGTCGTCGTGGGAGAAAACGCCGGTTCAAAGGAACAAAAGGCCCGAGATCTTGGCTTGACCATCTTGGATGAGGAGGGCTTTAACCGCCTTCTCGAGATGGGCGAGGCATGAAGCTAGCCGCCTTCGACCTAGACGGCACTATCTACTTTGATGGTCACATGCCTGAGGACGTGCCGGAGGCGATCGCCCAGTGGCGTGCTGCGGGCAACCTCGCCGTCGTGGCTACGGGTAAGTCTCCATATTCGGCGCGGCGTGCACTAGAGCCTTTTGGCGTCGACTTCGACTACTACCTGCTCTGCAATGGCACGGTCATCACGGATGGAGCTTATGGCTTGCTCTATGAAAGCCACGTGCCGCCCGAGGTGGTCCGTGCCGTGTATGAGCGAGTGCGTGATATCCCGAAACTCGATCTGTATTGCACTCGCCTGGAGGGCCCGGATGGCCACCTCGTGCGCAACGTCGCGGGCGTGCACAATCCCATCATCAGCGAGCCCGTGCCCGTCGCGCCTTCACGCATTGAGGAAGAAGTCTTTCCCTTGGTGGCCGCGTGGACTCCGGGCAACCCAGATCTGCAAAGGCAGATCGCGCAGTGGGTCACGGACCGCTTTCCCGTCGGTACCGCGATGAACCGCAACTTCTTCGACATCATGCCTCCCGGCCACGACAAGGGCTTTGCCTTGACCTGGCTGCTTCGTCACCTGGACGTTGAGCGCACCGACATTGAGCTCATCACCTTCGGAGACGGGCACAATGACTTACCCATGCATGCGCTTGCCGACGTCTCCCTTACCTTCCCCTGGGCGCAACCCGAAATACAGAAGGCGTGCACCGCTGTGATGGACTCGGCCGTGAAAGGTCTAATACACTACGGTTCATGAAAATTGCGGCGTTAGACATGGATGGCACCGTTTACGTCAACGAAGACATAACAGAGGCCACACAAAAAGCCATCGCTGAGTGGCGCGCCGCTGGCAACCTCGCGGTTTCCGCGACGGGCAAGTCGATTGCCAACGCACGCAACACCCTCGAGCCCTTCGGCGTGGAGCTTGACTACCACGTGTTGTACAACGGCACCGTCATCACCGATGGTGACTACTCCATCATCCACGAGGAGCACCTGCCGAGTGAGGTTGTGCAGTCCATCGTCGAGCGTTTCACCGGTCTGCCGTTGAATATCTACGTCACGGGCCTAACTGGGGCAGATCA
>NZ_CABTZR010000056.1 GCF_902489365.1 uncultured Corynebacterium sp.
CGGGGTGAGGTTGACGTATCGAGCGTCGGGTCCGCATTCGTTGACGATTACTGATTCAGCCTTGCGCATTAGTGAAATGCGCGGGACCTTGGAGTCGATTAATCCGGCTGATTTGTTGGATGCGGCAGGCCAGGTGTTCTTTGATAAGGCGCACGGGGGTTCTAAGCCTGCGGTGGCTACCAATGTGGTGGTGACCTTGGATGAGTTGGATCGGATTGTGCGGGGTGAGGGTGATGATATTGAGCTTGAGCTCACCAACGGTGGGCGGATGACTGGCCGGGAGTTTGTGACCTATAAGTTTGCTGAGGTTGGGTATGTGACGTTGGTGCATCCGACGATTGGGCCGGTGTGGTTGCACAGGGTGCGGCGTTTGGCGGGGTTTGAGCAACGGGTAATGGCCAGTGCGGAGCATCCGACGTGTGCGCGTGAGGGGTGTAATAAGCCGGCGGATTATTGCCAGGTGCATCATTTGGTGCCGTGGAAAGCTGGTGGGACCACGGATCCGCCGAACCTGACGATGCTGTGTGCTTATCACAATGGCATTAATGATGATGATCCGGATAAGCCGACTGGTGCCGGTTATGTCTTCCGGTTGCGGGGTGGGGTGGGGTATGTGCCACCCTGGGCGGAGCCGATTACGTCCCAGCCGGCATACCAAGCGGCACAAGCAGCATTGAAACAGCAGACCACAGGGGGCTTTTTAGGTTCAGCCCCGCCGGATACCTAAACCCCAATCCCAAACACATGCTGAAGCGGAAGCCACCAGGTGGCTCCCGCCATATCGGCGATCCCTACTTAGGAACCAGCGCCACCTAAAATTTTGGTCACCAGGTTTAGGCGCGTGCTGGCGCCGAAGATGGTGATGAGGCGCGAGACGTGCTTCTTCACGGCCGATTCCGAATAGTGGGTGGCGGCGGCGATCTCTGAATTGGAGTTACCGGCGAGGAGGAGTTTGAGGACGGCAACTTCTGCCTCGTGGAGATCGTGGCTCTCAATGGCGGCGGCGACGGGATCGCGTGGGGTGGCAGGCTCACCGATGTAGTCAACCAAACGGTGCATGGCGGCGGGTGCCACGACGGTGCCACCTTCCACAGCGGCGCGAACCGCCTCAATGATGGAGCGCGGGCGTTGGTTCTTCAAGATATAGCCCGCGCCGCCCGCCCGCAGGATCTTCAGCATCGTGTCATCCGAGTCGAAGGCGGTTACCGCCAAAAACGTCGGGGGATTCGGTCCGGAATTAAGGTGCTTGAGCAGCGTAATGCCGTCCATGTGCGGCATGTGAATATCGGCGAGGACGAGGTCCGGATTGACTTCTTCAATCTGCGCTAAGCAATCCGCACCATTGGTTGCCTCACCGACCACCGTGATGTCCTCGGTGGTCTGGAAATAGACGCGGAGCGTCGAGCGAACGAGCTCGTCGTCGTCAACGAGGAAAACCCGAATGCTCATGGGGGAAACAGTTTAGCCGCACCACCAGCGCTGGGGGCTGGTGGAGCAACGGAAGTGGTCGGTGAATTCGCCTGCGAAAGACTTGTAGAAGGTGAATCCGGTGGACTCAGTGCTCTCAGTTGCGGTGGTTGCAGCGGTAGCTTCAACAGGAGTCTCAGCAGCGCTGGCGATTGGCGTGGACAACAGTGCGAGAGCTGCGGCGGCAACGGCGAGGGAAGTACGCATGTCAAACCTTTTGGAATTTAAGAAACGGCGAACTACCGGGAAAGCTTACTATATTTTTCTTAGGTGGGCGGTGGGAAGAGTAAGGCGTGTGACCCAGCGCTCGCCTTCCTTGCCGCTGCCGAAGCTGCCGTGCATTCGGCGAACGCGGCGGGCGATTTCCCCCAAACCCAGATTCGTCGTCATGTATTGGCGTGATTGTTGCGCCGCAATCTCGGACGTGATCACGAGGTCGATGGACTTGGAGCTGCCGGTGGCCTCGATGCTCACACGGGATTCAGGGCGAGCGTACTTGAGGATGTTGATGGCGAGCTCAGAGAACACGAGGGAGAGCTTTTCCGGTAGCGCAAGCTCACCGTTCTTGCCTACATTGATCTGTGCTTCGCAGTGGAAGCCGTGGCTGCTCAGGAAGCTAATCATGGTGTCGAGGTCTTCCTGCAGCGACTTGACCCCCTTGGTCACGCTTTCGTTCTTCATCACGCGCAATAGATCACGCACCTCGCCCATGGCGCGGCGGGCGTCGTCAGCAATCGCCTCCGCGGAGTCAGCCGCGGAAGGATCCGTTTGGGTCAACGCCAGGGTTTCGGAGCGCATGACCACGGAGGTTAAGGTCGCGGCGACCGAATCGTGCAGTGCGGTCATCAGCGCCTCGCGCTCTTCTGCGGCGCGCTGCTCAGCGGCAAGACGCTGGTCCCGGGTTTTGCGTAGCGCAGCCCCAATGACGATGGCCACCGCATACAAGACGAGCGGCGTCGACAGGTTTAACGGGTCGAAGTCAGGCAGAAAATTAATCGAAGGATCCGTAGTGACGAGGTATGTGTACGCCACCGCTGGGGGAACGGCCCACAGCCAGCGCGTGCGAAACGCCACGATGCCCACGATGACGGGGCTCCACGCGAAGAGCAGGAATGACCGCCAATCGGAAAACCACATCGCCAGCGCAAAAAGCGCACCGTACCCGCAGGCCGCCACAAGTGGGCGGCGGACGGCCAGCGGTGTCAGGGTGACGCCGAGGCCGGCGAGGACGAGTGCGCCGGGGGTGAGAAAGTTTTTGTCTACCGTGACGGTGAGCATCACCAAAATGATGCAGCCAACGCCGGCGATGCTATAGAACTTCGAGGAGTTCATCGGCGGCGCTGAAAGTTAACGCCAGCCCATCGTCATCAGAAGGCCGATGATGGCCAGGCCGAAGCCGATGCCGTAGTTCCACGGGCCTAGCTCCTGCATGAACGGAATGGACTCGCCCGCCAGGTAGTTGACCACCAGCCAGAGCAGGCCGAGAAGCATGAGGCCCAGCATAATGGCGATGTACCACTTCGGGGTGCCCTCAGAGTTGATCTTGACCGGGGTGCGGTTAGTAGCAGAGCTGGAGGACTGCGGGAGTGCGGAGCCCTCCGTCGTGATCTTGGACTTTGGCATTGTTACACCTTCACGAAGAATAGGGGGGTTAATCTGTGGAATACCTTAGCAGCTGCGGCAATGAGAGCTACTGCGGCAGCAGTGCTGCCGGGTCAAACTCCCAGAACCGGATGTGGATGGTCTCATCCTTGCGGATGACATCACCGCGGCTTGCCGACGCCCACCCAATCTTGTCGCTGTCGATCGGGTTAGACGTCGGGATGCGCTCGCCCACCTCGAAGGAGCCGGACCAGCCCTTGGCGCGCAGCGCGGAGTCAGCCTCCTGCTGCGTAGAGCGCGTCAGGTCCGGTGCTTGGATGAGCATCGCGTTGGAGACCTCCAGGGTGACCTGGCTGCCCTTGGGAAGCTTCTGGCCCTTCTCGACGACCCTGAGCACCTGGTTTTCCGGAAGCTCAGAGTCCACCGAGTTCACGTTGACGTCAAAGTCCATGGAGGACAGCATCTCGACCGCGCGGTCACGATCCATGCCGCTGACATCCGGGACGCTAACTTCCTTCTGACCCTTGGAGACGGTGATCCGCACCTTCGAGCCCTTGGACAGCTGCGTACCGCCCGCCGGGTTCTGGGAAATGATCTCGCCCGCGGGGGCCTCATCATTTACCTGCTCGACGTCGGTGTGGAGCTCGAGCTCGGCTTCCTCCAGCGCGGCGGTGGCTTCATCCAGCTTCATGCCGGTGAGATCCGGAACCTCGGTGACCTCCTTGCCGGAGGACACCGTCAGCGTGACCGAGGAGTTCTTCTGCAGCTCTGAGCCCTCCGCTGGGTTGATACGGATGACCTTGCCGCGCGGCACATCGGGGCTGGCTTCCTCGTTGATGCTTACCAGAAGGCCAAGCTTTTCTAGTTCCTCCACCACTTCGTTGCGCGGGCGGTTGGCCACCTTCGGGATAGTCACCATGTTTGCGCGCTGGGCTGCTTCCTGCTGCTCCTGTTCGCGTTCGCGGGCCTCTTGGCGGGAGCTATCCCAGAAATCCCAGGCAAAATAACCAATGATGGCGACGAGAGAAGCCGCGAGCAGCGCCGCCAGCCATTTCAGACCGGAGCCGGATTCCTCATCCTCCGACGGGCGGGTCGAGGCCACCGGTGCGCGGTGCTGCGCGGCCACGGGTGCCACCATCGTGGTGGGGTGATCCTCATCGTTGACGTGGGAGCGTGCTGCCTCCGGCAGCTGACCCTGGGCCAAACGCTCGAGGTCATCGCCCATCTCCCAAGCAGATTGATAGCGGTCCGCAGGGTGCTTGGCCATCGCCGTGAGCACGACGGCGTCGACGCCGAGGCGCTGCCGCTCCGTCAGATCTTCGGTGATGAGCTCCGAGGGCGGTGCCGGATCCTCCTGCACATGCTGGTAAGCCACCGCAAAAGGTGTTTCACCTTCAAACGGCGTGCGGCCGGTAACCGTTTCATACATGACGCAGCCCAAAGCGTAAACGTCAGAGCGGGCGTCGGCAGGCTTGCCGCGGGCCTGTTCCGGCGAGAGGTACTGCGCGGTGCCGATCACCGCGGAGGTCTGCGTCATCGCGGACGTGGAATCATCCAGCGCGCGGGCGATGCCGAAGTCCATGACCTTCACCTGGCCGGTGTTGGTCAGCATAATGTTGGCCGGCTTGATATCGCGGTGGATAATCCCGGCCTCGTGGGAAGACTGCAAAGCATCCGCCACCGGTTTGAGCACGCGCGCGGCTTCTTCGACCGGCATGGGGCCATCCTCACGGACGATGTCGCGCAAGGTGCGGCCCTGCACGTATTCCATGACGATATAGGGCACCATCAGGCCGTCGACGTCCTTTTCACCCGTGTCGAAGACGGCAACGATGTTCGGGTGGTTGAGCTTGCCGGAATTCTGGGCCTCGCGGCGGAAACGCTCGCGGAAGTTGACGTCGCGCGCCATGTCGGGGCGCAGCATCTTGATGGCGACGGTGCGCCCCAAAACGGAGTCCTCGGCTTCGTACACCTCGGACATGCCGCCGGTGCCGATGGACTGGCGGAGGTGGTACCGATCACTGACCATGGTGGGTTACTGGCCTCCCTGTAGTGCGGATTCTTCGGTGGGGTTGCTCTGTGAGTCTAGTTCGGGCGCGGACGTTGGGCTGTCATTGACCTGCGGTTGCGTCTCCTCCGTAGGGAATTCGGGCGGCTCCTGATGGGTCGTGTGTTCCGTGGTCACCGGCGGGGCGGGGATGATCGAGTGCGTCGTGGTAACGGTGACCCGGGTCGGCTCCTCCTCGACGGTGGTTATCTCGACAGTCTCGGGAGCTTCCGTTTCCTCTTCCTCCGGCGTCTCCGGCTCTACCGTCTCGGTCACAATGACCTCCGTCGGCGCTGGTGGCGGGGTCGGTGAGGTATTCCCCCACATCCGGTAGGCCATCAGCCCGATGGCCACGAGGGCGGCGATGGCCACGGCGATGAGCAAACCGGTGCCGAAACCTCCCTGCTTAGCGGGGCGCTCCTTCGGCTGTGGTGTAGAAGGCTGGACAGCTGGGCGCACCGTGGTGGGGTGCGCCATGTTGGCCAGCATTTCCGTCGAGGCGGAGGGAGAAGGCTCAGCGGCGATGGGCGCGAGTGCTGCGGATTTGGGCTGCGGCGGGCGCTGGCCCTGGCGTACGGCCGAGATCGCATTGGTGAACTCGTTGCCATCGACGAAGCGGGTGCCCGGGTCCTTGCGCAGGGCCATGCCGATCAGTTCCCGGGTGGGCGCGCTAATCGACGTCGACAAGGGCTCCGGCGCCTGACTAATGTGCGCCAGCGCCACCGATACCGAGGAATCACCGCTGAAGGGGCGCTTGCCGGCCAGCATCTCGTAGCCCACCACACCGAGTGAATAGACATCCGAAGTTGGGCCGACCTCGTAGCCCTGGGCCTGCTCGGGGGAGACGTACTGGGCGGTGCCGACGACCATGCCGGTGCGAGTCAGCGGCACGGCGGCGGCGGCCTTGGCGATGCCAAAGTCAGTGATCTTGACCTGCCCATTTTGGGTAATCATGAGGTTGCCGGGCTTGATGTCGCGGTGTACAAGCCCCATATGGTGGATCACGGACAGGCCGTGGGAGGCCTGCTCCATGACGTCGAGCGCCAGCGTTTCCGGCAGCGCGCCCTCGCGCGCCAGCAGGTCTGCCAGGGATTCGCCGCGGATGTACTCGAGGGCCATGTAACAGAAGGTACGGCCGTTGTCCTCGAGCTCGCGGTAGTCGTAGGTGGCCACGACGTTCTCGGAATCAATGGACTCTGCAGCCTTGGCCTCGTTGCGGAAGCGCGAGAGAAACTCGTTGTTGTCCGAGAACTCGGGGCGCAGGACCTTGAGGGCGACTTCGCGGTCATTGCGGACATCATCCGCCAGCCACACCGTGGACATGCCGCCGTGGCCGACGATCCACTGCAGCTGGTAGTCCTCACCGATCAGTTCTTGGAGGTGCTTTTTGTTATCTGCACTATTCACTACTGCTCACCTCCGTATGCGCGCAGGATGGCACGGCCGATGGGCGCGGAGACCTGGCCACCGGTGGCATTTTGGCCAAGGTGCCCGCCGTCCTTGACCACGACGCCCACCGCGATGTCCTTGTCTGGGTCGAAGGCCACGTACCACGCGTGCGGGGCGAGGCCCTCACCGTGCTCGGCGGTGCCGGTCTTCGAGGCAAAACCGTTTCCGTCGTAGCCGAAGGTGCTGCGTTCGGAAGCGAACATGAGGTCCTTGATGGTGTTGGCTGTTTCTTCATCCACAGCTTCAGCGGCTTGGCGCGGTGTGGTGGCGCGCAGCTCATTCATTTGGGCATCGGTGATGCGGTTGACCAGGTAGGGCTCCATGCGCTTGCCCTGGTTGGCGATGGTGCCGGCCATGATGGCTGCCTGGAGGGCGGACATGGTCACGTCGCGCTGGCCGATGGCGGATTGGGCGACTTGGGCGCCGTCGCCAAGCTCACCGAGCGCGCCAGCGGAAGTATTAACACCCAACGAGTATTTCTCACCCACGCCGAAGCCCTCGGCGTACTTGCGCAGCTCATCGGCGCCGATGCTCTCCGACATCTGCACAAAGGCCGTGTTGCAGGACAGCGCGAAGGCCGTCTGCAGGGTGACGCTGTCCGCGCCGCCGCAGGACTGGTTGCCGTAGTTGGTGAGCTCCGTGACGGTATCGGGCAGCGTAATGGACGCTGCGCCGGTCAGCGTGGAGTTCGGCTCGAAGCCGTTGTTCAGGCCTGCTGCAGTGGTGATGATCTTGAAGATGGACCCAGGGGGAAGGGTGTCCTGCGTGGCGTGGTTGACCAGCGGGGTGCCTTCCTGGTTCTGCAGCTGTTCCCACTTCTCGCCAGCGTTATCACCGAGCAGGTCGGAGACGTTGAAGCTGGGGGAGGAGGCCATGGCCAAAATCTTGCCCGTCGAGGGCTGGATGGCCACGGCCGCGCCGTTATAGCCCGGTCCAGCGAGCTGATCGTAGGCGGTTTGCTGTAGGGCCGGATCGACGGTGACCTCGACGTTCGCGCCCTTCTGCGGCTTGCCGGAGAGCATATCGAGCCAATTGCGCGCCAGGAGCGAATCATCCTTGCCATTGAGGATGTCATTCTGGGAGGCCTCCAGCTGGGAGGCGCCGAAGCGCTCCGAGAGGTAGCCCGTGATGCTGGCAAAGGCCGGGGAGTCGGCGGGGTAGGAGCGGGAGTAGTTGCCCTCGGCGTCGGCAGTGGACTGCGCCAGCACCGTGTTGCCAGCGAAGATCTGGCCACGCGGGGTCGTGCGCATCTCCAGGTAGCCGCGAACGTTCTTAGGGTTATGGGCGTACTTATCCGTCGAAAAAGCTTGCACCACCGTGAGGTTTACCAGGAGGATGGCGGTGAGGATGAGGGAAAAAAGGGCGACGAGGCGGATCGATCGGTTCATCGGGTGGCCTCCTGGACGGCGGGGAACATGGACGTATCGCTGGGTGCGTTTGAGCTCAGCTCGCGCGCCGGGCGGCGTGCCGCGTTGGAGATGCGCAGCAGGATGGCCAGCAGCATGTAGTTGGCCATGAGCGAGGAGCCACCCGCAGACATGAACGGCGTGGTCAGGCCCGTCATGGGCAGCAGCGCGGAGATGCCGCCGGTGACGACGAAGACCTGCACGGCCAGCGTCAGGGCTAGACCCGAAGAGACCAGTTTGCCATAGGTATCGCGGCAGGTCAGCGCGGTGCGGAAGCCGCGGGAGACGAGCATGGCAAACAGTACAAGTACCGCGGCGAGGCCCACCAACCCGAACTCTTCACCGATTCCGGCCAGGATGAAGTCCGAGTGCGCTACCGGCACCATGTCCGGGTGGCCCTGGCCTAAGCCGGTGCCGGTAATACCGCCGGAGGACATGCCGAAGAGCGCCTGGGAGAGCTGGTAGCCGGTGGAATCATAGTTAGCCAGCGGATCCAGGAAGTTGGAGAAGCGTTGCTGGATCTTCTCCGAGACCTGGTAGATGCCGGAGCCACCGATGCCCACGAGAATGACGCCAATGAGCAGCCAGCTCACGCGGTTAGTGGCCATAAAGAGCATGCCGAGCACCGTGCTAAACAGCAGCAGAGCCGGGCCGAAGTCATTGGAAATGCCCATGATGACAATCGCGATGCCCCAAATCACCAGGATGGGCGCGAGATCCCGCAGGCGCGGCAGGGAAATGCCTAGGAACTTGTATCCAGCCACCGTGAATAGCGAGCGCTTCTGGGTCAGTAGCATGGCGAAGAACAAAATCAGCAAGATCTTGGAGAACTCACCCGGCTGGATGGAAAAAGGCCCGAGCCACAGCCAGATGCGGGCGTCGACGCCCGGCGGCTGCGGCCACACCAGGGGTAATGCGAGGAGGATCAGGCCGAGCGCACCCAAGATATAGGAGTATCGGGTGAGCGAGCGGTGATCACGCAGGAGGACGAGCACCAGCGCGAAGAGAATGAGGCCCACGATGGTCCACATCACCTGCCGCACCGCCAGCCCGCCGCCGTTAGCTAGATCGAGTCGCTGCAACAGAATGAGCCCGGTGCCGTTGAGCACCGCGACGATGGGCAGCATGAGCTGATCCGCATAGGGTGCCAGGAAACAGAGCACCAAGTGGGCGACAGCAAAGACGCCGATGAAACCGCCGATGAGGTAGAGCACATCGAGTGTCAGCACGTTGCCTTGGGACAGCTCAAGGCTGACCAAGGTGATGGCGAAAACCACGGTGGCGAGTACCAACAAGCCGAATTCGGTGCCGCGGGAGAAGAATTTACTCACCTACTTCACCTCCCGGCAGTTTCCTTTGGACGCGCTCTTGTCATCTTTTCCGTCTTTTCCGTCCTTCGAGGCCTTCGAGGCCTTCGGGCAAGGCTTGAGCGCCTTGTCCGAGAGCTGCGACAGCTGCGTTTGCACCTCGTCATAGGAGCCGGAGGGCAGGTTGCCCACAGCGGCACGTTCGGATTCTGGCAAATCTTTCAGCGTGAACGGCGCAAAGTCGCCCGCGCACTCTCCGTGCCCGAGCTTGAGCGCATTGTCCTTGCCTAGGCACGCATTCTGATACGTGTGGTGCAGCGGGCGGCCAAAGATTTCATAATCCGCACCCTGCTGGATAGTGAGGGTGTCACTCTCATCCGTAGCCACGTAATAGTTATTGCCCAGATAATTCTTCATCCAGAGCCCGCCACTGACGACGAGCACGATGACGATGGCAAGGCATGCAATCACCTTCCACCCAATCCGGCTTCGCTGGGGCCGCCGCTGTGGTTCCTCCTGGGGCTTCTCCTCAGCGGCCTGGGCTTTTGGGGGCGAGATCAGCTTTGCGGCGCGGCTCGCGGAAGAATCCGGGTGCGTCGGCTCCGGAACAACACCTTGGATGGCTCCGACGGTGATGGGGGAGTCCTCGTCACCCTCCGCCTCCACGACTTCCGCCACCACAATGGTGACGTTGTCCGGGCCGCCGGAGCGCAGCGCCAGATCCCGCAGGGTGGTAGCGGCCTCTTCGACCGTGCCCTGCTTCAGCGCCTGCTCGATGGTGGAGGCCGTCACCGGATCCGAGAGGCCATCCGAGCACAGCAGGAGGCGGTCGCCCGGTTCAGCATCGAGCATAAAGAGCGTGGGCTCCACCGGGCGACCCGTGTAGGCCTTGAGGATCAACGACTTCTGCGGGTGAGAGGAGACATCCTCCGGATCGAGCTTTCCCTCATCCACCAGGGACTGCACATAGGTGTCATCCTTGGTGATCTGGGTCAGCTTCCCCTCACGTAGCCGGTAGCCGCGGGAATCACCCACGTGGCACACGCCGAACTCGGAGCCGTTAAAAAGCAGGGCGGTCAGCGTGGTGCCCATGCCCTCGGTTTCCGGGTGCTCATCCACGTGCTCGCGGATTGCCGCATTGGCGTCTTCCGCCGCCGCGCCGAGCAGGGCCAGCATGTCGTTATCGCCCGGATCCCGCTCGAGGGAGGCCATGTGCTCCACCATGGTGGTGGAAGCAACCTCGCCGGCGGCGTGGCCACCCATGCCGTCGGCCAGCACCAGCAGGTGCGGGCCAGCGTGGGCGGAATCCTCATTGTTTTCGCGGACCAATCCGCGGTCCGTTACTGCAGTAAAAGTCAGGCTTAAAGTCATGCCATCAACCTCACGGTCGTTCGGCCAAGTTTGATATCGGAGCCGACTCCGACTCGTTCTGGCTGGTCAATGCGAACGCCACCAACAAAGGTGCCGTTGCGGGATTCGAGGTCCTCCACGAACCACTCGCTGCCCCTGCGGAACAGGCGGGCGTGGTGGCCGGAGGAGAAATCATCACCGGTGACAAAGTCACAGTCTTGCGCGCGGCCCATCGTACAGTCTTCGAGCGTGCCCAGTTCCATGTGGGAACCGCGCAGCGGCCCGTCCACGATGGCGATTTCACGCGGCGCTTCGCGACGCCTCTGGGCCCCCTTCACCGGGGACGATGCCTGGTAGACGCCGGCGGCCTTATTGGCGTCGCGGCGCATGGCGTTGAGCGCGACCAAGATAAACAGCCACAGCAACACCAGCAGGCCGATGCGCAGCGAGAGCAGCACGATCGAATCCATGAAAAGTCCTTACGCTAAGAATCTGGGAACACTTGCCGGGCGGCTTAGTAGCCCTGGTCTTCGAGGCCGGTGATGCGCACCTCGATGTGGGAGTGACCGAGGGTGATCACGTCGCCGTCGGCAAGCAGCCAGTTCTCAATCGGGGTGTCGTTGACGGTGGTGCCGTTCGTGGACTGCAGGTCCACCAGCACGGCGTCCTGGCCGTTCCAGGTGATCTCCGCGTGCTGGCGGGAGACACCGGTATCCGGCAGGCGCAGGTCCGCGTCGTTGCTGCGGCCCAGAATATTGGAGCCTTCCTGCACGTGGTAGACACGGGAGGAGCCGTCCTGCAACATGAGCGTCACCGCCGGGCCTTGCGGCGCCGGCTGATTCGGGGTGGGGGCCATGAAGGCGGTGGTTGCGGCCTCGTCGGCGTTGTGCGGCTGGGTCATAGAGTCCTCCTGACCATGGTCGTGGTGGAAAATCGCATCGAATCCGGTTTCTTCGGTGGGCTCGTGATCCAAAAAAGAGGACACGCGCAACTGCCCAGTCCGCAGCCCCGATTCCTCCGCGATGCGGACGATGACCGGCCCGGCGAGGGACCAGCCACTGTTACGGATGAAGCGGGTGAGCTGATCAGCTAGATCCTTGGGAACATCCTGGTCCTGTGAGAGATTCTCGATGTCCTTGGAGGACACGCCGACGGTCATGACGTTGGGGCTATACAGCTTGCCATCATCACCGCGGGACAAATTGTCTTGCGCCTCCTGCTTGAGGAGCTCCTCAATCTCTGCGGGGACGACTTTACCGCCGAAGACAAAGGCCATGCCGTTGTCCAGTCCGCGTTGCAGGGAAGAATCCAGCTTGGCGAGCTTGTCAAGAAATGCCATGGGGTAACGCCGTCCTCCTTTCAGGATGTTCAAGGGAGAGGTATAGCAGCGATCAGTATAGGTTGCTTTCCTCTAATTAACGTAGACGCGCGGCCCATAGTTCCCTGGAAAGTTCGGGTTTGCCAGCGGATTTGCAGAATCTGTTGGGCTGCGTGCTAAGGTTAGCTAGTCGCCAAGACATCAATACCCTGCCCGGGTGGCGGAATTGGCAGACGCGCTGGCTTCAGGTGCCAGTGTCCTTATAGGACGTGCGGGTTCAAGTCCCGCCCCGGGCACGCTGAGCAGTTGTACAAACTGCGACACCGGAGGTAACAAACTCGAAAGGGTACGTGACCTCCGGTTTGTTTGTTTCTCTGAACTTGAGTGGTTGAGGATTGCAAGTGTGGGGATTTACATTCTAACTCCCGCTCTCGGTTTTCGTACTTTTGTTTTCGATGGTGTCAATAAGTCATCTTGATTGTTGTCTTGATCTGACGGCCTTGGCCAGGAAACGTTCCGCTGCGGCCACGTTCCGCTTCGGAGAGAGGTAAAAAGTCCAGGGTCTGGCCACCGGCGGTGATCGCCCGATAGAGGTAGCACCACCTGCCGCCGACTCGGATATAGGTCTCATCCACCCGCCAGGAACTGGCCGGTGGGCAGAGACAAAGCCCTGGAATGAACTCCTGTCACCAGGGTCATTCCAGGGCATATTTCCCCTGACTAAGAGAAGCAGTGACACAGAAGGTCTACCTCAGCGTGGGCCTTGTGGGCGTGCAGGTTCCGTGTGTGGCTGGTGTGCTGCGGCATGGTCGGTAGCGATTGATGACCGACTCTGGAGCGGGTGCCTTGTCTGGTCTCGCGGTTCAGGGTGGGTGGACTATTCGGCGGGTTGGATCTCGCTCTCGGTGACCCACTTGTGGTTGGTCATCGTCATCCCGTCGACGGTGAGATCAACCATGTAGACCGTCTCCTCGGTGGAGTAATCGATGGTGGCCTCAGCACCCTTCATGCCGGACATGTGCTCGGCATCCAGGACAACGCTCGCCCCGTCGGGCAGGGGGGCCTGACCCGGATCGACGAGCTCCTCATGGACGACCCAGCGGTGGTCGGTAACCGGGGCCCCACCCTCGGTGGGGGTGTAGCTGACCGAATAGGTCGTGGTGTCAAACGCCCCGGAAATGGTGGCGGTGGCCCCGTCCATGCCGGGCATGTGGTCAGCGGTGAGGATGACCTCGGTGCCCACCGGGTACGTGGGATCCTCGGCCTCTTCAATGCCTGCCGGCGGTGCCCCGCCGTCGGCAGGGTGGTCGTGCCCGCCGTGCTCTTCGTCGGCAGTGGTGGTGTCTTCCTGGTGGGTCTCGTTGGTCTCTGCGGTTGCCGTCGTGGTGCTGGTGGTGTCGGCATCGTCAGAGTTGTCGGTGGCGTCGCTGCAGGCGGTCAGCGCCAGGGTGGAGGTCAGTACCAAGGTGGCGAGGGTAATGCTGCGTTTCATGAGCGTTCCTTTCAAAGGTGGTGTGAGTTAGGGGTCGAGGGACAAGGTCAGTCAGTAACGGTTACGGGGGATATCGACCCACTGTGTTCCTCCTTCCCGTCGGTCGGAGCCAGGTGAGCCGGCTCCAGATCAATGCGGCGCAACAGCTGGGCGTTCAGTGCCACCACGATGGTCGAGGCAGACATCAAGATCGCGCCCACGGCCGGGGACAGCACGAACCCGATCGGGGCAAGCACTCCGGCGGCCAGCGGCACGGCGAGGATGTTGTAGCCAGAGGCCCAGATCAGGTTCTGGATCATCTTGCGGTAGCTGGCCTGGGACAGCTCAATCATCGACAGCACTGCCCGCGGGTCATCACTGGCTAGGACCACCCCGGCAGATTCCATGGCCACATCCGTGCCGGCACCGATGGCGATACCGACATCCGCGCGGGTCAGAGCGGGGGCGTCATTGACACCGTCACCGACCATGGCCACGCTCAGGCCACGCTCCTGTAACTGGGTGACCTTGGTGTCCTTGTCCTGGGGCAGGACCTCGGCGAAGACCTCATCGATGCCTAAGTCCTGGCCAACCGCCTGGGCCACCTGCTGCGCGTCACCGGTGATCATCGCGACCTTCACCCCGCGGTCCTGCAGGGCTTTCACGGCGGCGCGGGATTCAGGGCGGATCTTGTCCTCGACGGCCACCGCACCGATGATCTGACCGTCGCGGACAATATGGAGCACTCCGGCCCCACGCCCGGTCCAGGCGCTGGTGGTGTCGGTGAGCTCGGCCGGGGTGGTGAGGTTGAACTCGCGCAGCATGTTCGGCCCACCCACGAGGATCTCAGCGCCATCGACAGTGGCCCAGACCCCGCGGCCGGAGGCGGCGGTGAAACCGGTTGCGCGTAGTGGGCGGCGTGAGGCCTCCGGGTGTGCGGCCGCGGCAGCCACGATGGCGCGGGCCACGGGGTGTTCACTATCGGCCTCGGCGGCGGCGGCCAGGGCCAGCAGGTGCCCTTCCGAAGTACCGGGCACCGGGGCGACACCGGTGACCGCGTGCGCACCCTCGGTCAGGGTGCCGGTTTTATCGAAGAGCACCACGTCGATGGTGCGCATCCGCTCGAGCGCCATCCGGTCCTTGATGAGCACCCCGGATTTCGCGGCCCGCTCGCTGGAGATCGCAATGACCAGCGGAATCGCCAGGCCCAGGGCGTGCGGACAAGCGATGACCAGCACCGTGACCGTGCGCACCACGACATCGTCCGGGCTGCCGATGATGGTCCACACCACCGCGGTGATCAGAGCGGAGATCAGCGCGAACCAGAACAACAACGCCGCCGCCCGATCCGCCAGGGCCTGGGCCCGGGAGGAGGACTCCTGGGCGTCGGCAACCATGCGTTGGATCCCGGCCAGGGCGGTGTCCCCGCCGGTAGCCTCCACCCGGATGCGAACGGCGTTGTCGGTGGCCATGGTACCGGCGACCACCTTGTCACC
>NZ_CABTZR010000057.1 GCF_902489365.1 uncultured Corynebacterium sp.
CCCCAGACCTCGATCCCGAAACTCCCTGGTGGGCGGTGAGGCGTCGGCAAGCGCTTGGCGACGCCCACCCTGCAGGTTGCGGGATCGAGGTCTGGGGATCTGGGGAGGAGGGGAATTAGCTGCGGACTGCCCACACATTGGTGAGCAAACTTTGCGGTTGTTCTGTAACTAAATTTGCTAACAGGGGTGAATTAATGGCTCTAGCGGGGGTAATGATCGGACAGCGTTTGTTGGCAGTCTGTGGTATCGATAATCTGAAACCGTAGGCCCATTCGGTGATCTTAATAACTCTCTCAACTGAATGGGGGCTGGTTAACCAGGAAAAGGAGGGGGCAGATGACTACCCCGCATACTCACGTCTCAACATCGCACACGGAGGGCGAAGACGACCACGGCGTTGATACGCGCGAATGGCGTCGCATGGCTATTGGCCTTATCCTCGGACTCGTTTTGGCTGCTCTTGTGTGGTTTATTTTCCCGAGCAACGCCGTCGACACCGTGCTGCAATCGCCCGGTGCTAAGGATGACACGGAATACACCCAGAGCGCGCTGCGCGCCGTAGCGGCCGTGACCATTCTCATGGGTGTGTGGTGGATGACGGAGGCCATCCCTCTGGCCGCCACCGCGCTCTTACCGCTGGTCATTTTCCCGCTGGCTGGGGTTGGCACCATTAAGGATGTGGGTGCGCCCTATGCCTCCTCCACCATCTTCTTGTTCATGGGTGGCTTCCTTATTGCCTTGGCTTTGCAGCGCTGGAACCTGCACCGTCGCATGGCGCTGTTCGTGGTGAAGGTTGTTGGTACCTCGCCTAAGCAGCTGATTCTCGGATTCATGCTGGCTACTGGCTTCTTGTCCATGTGGGTGTCCAACACCGCTACCGCGGTGGTCATGCTGCCGATTGGTATTTCGGTTCTCTCGCTCACCGCTGATGCTGTCGGCGGCATGCGCAACCAGAAGAAGTTCGCCACTGCGCTCATGCTGGGTATTGCGTACTCGGCGTCGATTGGTTCGCTGGGCACGCTTATCGGTACCCCGCCGAATGCGCTGCTGGCTGGCTACATGAAGGAATCCCATGACATCGTCCTCGGCTTTGGCAAATGGATGATGGTGGGCATGCCGCTGGCATTCATCTTCCTGTTCATTGCCTGGTTCATGCTGATTACCGTGTTCAAACCGGAGATGGACAAGATTCCCGGCGGCCGTGAGCTCATCGATTCCGAGATTGAGAAGCTTGGCCCATGGACCGGCCCGCAGATCATGACGGGCATCATCTTCTTGTGCGCTGCCTTGGCCTGGGTGATTGTCCCGTTCTTCACCGGCAAGGAATCGAACTACGACGACGCTATCGTGGGTATCGCTGCTGGTCTGCTGCTATTTATCATCCCGGCTGATGCAAAGACCGGTGTGCGCCTTCTGGATTGGAAGACTGCAAATGAAATGCCGTGGGATGTTCTCCTTCTCTTCGGCGGTGGTCTGTCCCTGTCCTCGATGTTCAACAAGTCCGGCCTGTCCCTATGGATTGGTGAGATGGCCAAGGGTCTGGGCGGCCTGCCTACCATCCTGCTCATCGGTGCGGTGGCCCTGCTCGTGCTCTTCCTGACAGAGATCACCTCCAACACCGCAACGGCTGCGACCTTCCTGCCGATCATGGGTGGCGTGGCCGTGGGTATCGGCCTGACCGAAAATGGCGACATTAACGTTCTGCTGCTCACCATCCCGGTGGCTCTGGCCGCAACCTGTGCGTTCATGCTGCCGGTGGCAACCCCGCCGAACGCGATTGCCTACGGCTCTGGATACGTCAAGATCGGCGACATGATCAAGGGCGGTGTCGGCCTTAACCTGATTGGCTGCGTGCTCATCACCATCACGGTCTATCTGCTTGCCGTTCCGGTCTTTGGGTTGGTTCTGTAGCCTCCCGCGCGAGGTGAACAGAGGGTGAATTGCTGTACCCGCGCTGTCGTTGAAAACGGGCAACTACGTCGTGATTTGTCAGTTTTCTGGAGCGTGGGTATAGTTACTTCTCGTTGCACAGCAGAGCTGCACACTACAATGTGAAGCACTGCGAACCAACGGACTGCGCCCGTAGCTCAACGGATAGAGCATCTGACTACGGATCAGAAGGTTGGGGGTTCGAATCCCTCCGGGCGCACCAAAACTCAGCCGCCTTCGGGCGGCTTTTCTCGTTTTCGACTCCGTGGGTTGGGCAAACCCGGTAATGTCCTGAAATATGATCAAAGCGATTCTCTCCGCTATCCTGCTTTTCATCTCCTCTCTCTTTTCGTTTGCTGGCTCCTCGGAGTTGCTGGGGAGCTCGGGCATAGCGGGAGCTGGATCCTCACAGCGCAACATCGTTACTCAAACGCCCGCAGGCCTGGTCACCGCCAATGCACAGCAGTTGGAGTTTGTGGTGAATTCCGAGTGGAAGTCCGTGGAGCAGCCGGATTCCTTTCACGTGGACTTTAGGGGCCGAGTCGTGCAGTTCTCCTGCGATATCTTCAGTTTTCACTTTGAGAGCAACGGAGATGGTCAGCTAGAAATCACTCGGGATTTGAGGTTGGACAAAATCTGCTTTGGCCCGCAATCGGACGGGGCCATTATAAACCTACTTTCAGGTCCAGTAACGGTGATGGTGAACCCCAATGCATCCGCAACCCCTGAGCGCATTTACCTCGTGCGCGGTGAGGAAGCTATCGCGCTTACCCGCTGAGACGCACATCACGCAGCGCTGAGTGAAATGCAGAGCTGAAAACGAACACAAATAAGAAGACCGGCCAGAGCCACTGGTCGGTCTTTCAACGTTTTCAACTGCAAGGAGATGAATAGGTGTCAGCGCGCGCCCGAATAGTGGGCCTCGATATTGCTCGTTCCCTGGCCATCATCGGGATGATTATTCTGCACATGGCCAACCTGGTGTGGAGCACCAAAGTGGTGCTCTCTGGGCTGCCGGCGGCGGGCTTTGCCATCATTGCAGGTACCACGATGATGATCCTGGCCCGCGACTACTCGCTGCGGGTCTTCCTCAAGCTGGTCGCCCGCGGCCTGATAGTCATGCTCATCGGCGTGGCCCTGTTGCCCATCGGCGGTGAGATTCAGGTGGTGCTCGTCGTGATGGGCGCGGCCATGGCTCTCACCGCCTGGGTGCCGCCGCTGGCCACCGGCTGGAAGGTCCTGCTCTTCGCGCTGGCCACCGCGGGCGCCACGGTGCTCTACGCGCCGTACACCCTCCCGCAGGTTTACCCCCTCGTGGCGTTCCTGGCGTACATGGTGGCAGGCATGCTGCTTTACGACGTCTACCTCACCCGCCCCACCCGCACCCAGATCGTCACGACCGCGGTGGCCGTCGTCGTTACTGGCATCGGCCTGTGGCAGCGCTTCAACCCGGATATCCCCGGCTGGCTACGTTTTACCGGGCATACAGGTGTGCTCGGTGAAATCCTTCTCTCCGTGGCGGTTACTGCGGTGGTGCTGCACCTGTGTTTGATCATCGGCCGTCAGCTACCGCGTTTGGCTTTCCCCTTCGCAGCATTGGGCTCGATGTCGTTGACCATCTATATTCTGCACATTCTCACCGCTCGCTATTGGCAGGCGCACGTTTCGCTGCACAACACCATGGCGGCATTGGGCTTTGTGCTCGCGTTCCTTCTGTTGAGCGCGCTGTGGAAGAAGTTCTGTGGAAAGGGTCCGGCCGAGAGGGTCGTGTCTTGGGCAATCAAGGAGGTGGCCGCGTAATGGTGGCACGAAAGATAACTGTTGTTGTGGCCAGCTCTCTGGTCGTGGGGCTGGGCGCTGCGCCGGCCATGGCTTTGGAGTTTGCACAGCCCGCACCGCAATCGGAGGAAAGCGCTGCCGTGGCTGCGCTGCGCATGGGCGAGATCGGAAACTTCGGCGATTGCACCGGCACGCTGGTGGCTGAGCAGTGGGTGCTGACCGCCCGCCACTGCTTGGAGTCCGTCAACAACGAGGGCTCGCAGGCACGCTTTGGCCAGGGCATGGACACCCGCGTGTATGACGTGGACTCCTGGGCTGTTTCGCCGACTATCGACGCCGGCCTCATGCACCTGACCGAGCCTGTCAAGGGCATCAAGCCCGCCAAGCTAGCCGATGCGGTGCCATCCGCCGGCGAGAAAGGCCACTTCTACGGATGGAGCAGCAGCTCCCGCATGGCCCGCAAAGGCCAGCTGCCGATGGCTGAGATGGAAGTAGGCGAATTGCTATCCGCCGGCACCCCGCCGGCGAGCTCAGACGAGTCCGGCGAAAAGATGACGCCGGTGGCGCCGGGGGATTCCGGGGCCGCGGCTCCTGGCGACATGGCTGTGCCTGCCCCCGGCGGAATGGTGGCTCCTGCACCAAACTCAGATGATGCTCCCCAGGTGATGAAGGGCGGCGAGATGCCCGAAATCACCACTGGCCCAGGTGGCGCGGAAAGTATCCCGGCCGGTGAACTCGGGGGAGTGGGGCCGATGATTGCCGCGGCCATCATGGACGTGAAGTCCCTTAATGGTGAGGGCATGCAGGGCGGCGACTCAGGCGGACCATTCTTTGTTAACGGCCGCCTCGTCGGCGTGGCCACGGCTGGCACGTCGAACGCAGACCCGGATCTGCCTTCCCCGACCGCTGCGATTACGTCCGTGGTTGAAGTTCGCGACTGGATCGAGGGCGTCACCAGCGGCCGTGATACCGACGGCGTCCTCAACGCCGATAACTCCCCGGCGCCGCCGGCCACGATGCAGGTCAGCGCGCCCGTCGCGTGGCCAGCAGGCATTGCTGCGGTAGTTGGCCTCATCGCGATTGCCATCTTCTCGCGGGTGATTAGTCGCAAGTCTGTCGCCGTGCGGGGTACCAACTAGGCTGTTTCTCCATGAAAGAGAAACTCGTTCCGTGTCTCATCGCTGGTGCCATCCTCGGCGTGGTCTTGTGGCTGGCCTCCGGCATGCTGTGGTTGTTGCCGGTAGGCCTCGTGGTGGGCTTGGCGGGCTATCCGCTGCTGGGCATCACACGCGATGAGTCCCAAGCCCGCAAGCACCGCGACGACACCTTCCGCGACTAAGCGTCCCACGCCACCGCACTACGCCGCCGCGCACGCTGCTTCGCGGTCGGTCGCTAGATGGCCCCCACACACCGTCGACAAATGGCGCCCCACCTTCCGGCTGATATTCGCTGTCAGAGCGGGCGAGAAAAGCCGCTGCAGATGGTCCTTTTATATTGGTCCCTTTAGTTTGGTCCTTTCGCTGCTTAAAGGGACCATCTGGGTAATGAAAACTGCCTGTAAATGGTCCCTTTGCAGTGCAAAGGGACCAGAGCAAGGGGACCATACTAAAGAGACCTTGTTCCGCAGCGGTGTGGGCGCGGTGAAACCGCCGATCAAGGACAGAAATGTGCTCAGCGGGTTGAAAGCTCTCCAGAGCAGGAGTCCTTCTGGGCTTAGAAAGTGGGCCTAGCAGCCCACCGGCGGGCTAGAAGATCTCGATGCGCCCGCCCAAAGACTCCGTCTGGCGCAGTTGCGCCACCCAGTTCGGTGCGCCCGGGTGCAAACGCAGAACCGGGCGGGACGAGATCTTCACCGGGGAGACCGATTCCTTGCGGGCACCGGATCGGGCTTCGATGCGGGTGCGGGCGCGGAAGCCAGCGTCGGCAAGCGCGGCGATGGACGGCTTATCCGAGGCCAGCGATTCGCGCGCATCCTGCAGCAACTCAAGGGCCTCGTCGAGGGCCTGGACCAGCGCCGTCGAGTTGGTCTCGCACATCTGGCGCACCAGGTCCGGGCGAGTACCCGCCACGCGCGTGCCGTCCTTGAAGGAGCCGGCCGCGAGGGACTGCGCCAGGATGCCGCCATTATCGCCGACCACCGCGAGGGTCTCCGCCAGCACGTGCGGCAGATGCGAAATGCGGGCAACCGCGGCATCGTGGTTAGCCACGCGCACCGGAACCGCCTCCGCGTGAACCATCTGGGTCATGCGGACCACGTCGGCAAAAATGTTCTCCCACTCGGCGGGGATGCGCTCGCCGCGCGCGTCGCACTCGGCGGCATAGTCATAGGTGATAACCCAGGCAGCGCGGTTGAACAGCCCGGTGTGGGAATTCTCCCAGCCGGATTTGGAGGTGCCGGCCATGGGGTGGCCGCCTACGTAGCGCGATTCCATGTTGCGCTCCACGATGAGCTGGCGAACCTCGGTCTTGACCGAGACGACATCCGTCAGCCCGCAGCTCGGGGCGTGTTCCTGGATGGAGTCGAGGACCGAGGCAACCGCATCCATGGGCACCGCGACGACGATAAGCGCGTTGTCCTCCTCGGCCCGGTGCAGGATGGCCGGCAGATCATCGGTGACGTCGTAGCCCTGCTTAATGGCCGTTCGAGCACCAGAAGTGGAGTGATTATAGCCGTACACGGAATGGCGTGCAGCGGCTAGGTCACGCAGGAGGGAACCTCCGATGAGACCGAGGCCGATAATGCAGACGGGGCGTTGAACATCTTGAGAACTCACGGTGACAATTGTGGCACAACCCGACTAATCTGACGAGGTATGAGCCACGACGATCTGTCCTTTGCTATCACCGTCGCCAGTGCCGAAGGCGGCTGGGTGATTCGCCCTTTCAAGGATGACTTCACCGACGTCAACACCTCCATCAAGGCGGTGCGCAACCTCCGTTCGGAGGGCGCGGCATTTGCACTGCTGTGCGTGGAGGATGACTATTTCGTCGTCGTGCGCCCGGTGCCGGGGGATGTGCGCATGCTGCTTTCCGACGCCACCTATGCCTCCGAAGACGACTTCGCGGCGGACTTCCTGGACCTGCGCGATATCGATATCCCGGATTTGAACGAAGACGAGTGGGAGGACGCCGACCCCTACGGTGACGGCGATTTCGATATCTTCGCTGACCTCGGCCTCGATGAGGACCAACTGGGCTACATCATCGACAACGATGAGGACTGGCCTTCCGATATGCTCCTGCGCATCGCCGGCGAGCTGGGCTTTGGTGATGAGCTAGAGGATTTCATCGACGGCCTCGACTCGGATGATTCTTAAACCAGCGGAGGGGCTGGTGCGCGCGGAGGCCCGCATGCGCCGCGCCCTGGGGGTCGCGCGCACCACGCCGGCGGGGGATATCCCGGTGGGTGCCGTGCTTTACGACGCCTCCGGTAAAGAACTCGCCACCGGCGTTAACCGCCGCGAGCAGCTGAATGACCCCACCGCGCACGCAGAGGTGGAAGCCATCCGCCAGGCGGTGCGTGTGCATGGCGATGGTTGGCGGCTGGAAGGCTGCGAGCTGGTTGTCACCTTGGAGCCCTGCGCGATGTGCGCGGGCGCAATTCAAGCTTCCCGGGTGGCCTCGGTGGTCTTTGGTGCCTTTGAGCCGAAGACGGGGGCGTGCGGTTCACTTATCGACGTCCTCCGCGCCCCCGGCGCCCTCCACGTTCCCGAGGTACGCGGCGGTGTGCTGGAGGAAGAGTGCGCGGAGCTGCTCACGGGCTTCTTCGGGGGTCTGCGCGGCAGCGGCGCTTAGCCCTGAGTTGGTTAGTGGCCCGGGAGCCGATTTCCATTTCGGGTGTAGGCTGGGTGTCCCACGTGAGAGGCGTAGAAAGTAAGGAGAAAACCATGGGTGATTTCGAGAACAAGAAGGACGAGTTCGTCGGCAAGGCTAAGGAAGCCGCTGGCAACTTAAGCGACAACGAGAAGCTGGAGAACGAGGGCAAGGCCGACCAGGTCACCTCCGAGGCTAAGCAGAAGGCTTCCGACGCCGTTGAGGGCGTCAAGGATAAGGCCAACGAGGTCATCGGTGGCCTGAAGGACTAATTCCTCGCCTCATCTAGCTGAATCGCTGTCCGCGCCGCGTGGCGTGGGCAGCGATTTTGTCGCTCGGGATGACTCCCGTAATCTGGAACGCGGTGGCGTGTCCGAGCGGCCGAAGGTGATCGCCTCGAAAGCGATTGTTGGGTAACCCCCAACCGCGGGTTCAAATCCCGCCGCCACCGCCACATCCGGCACTCCAGTTCTTAGCTCTGGGGTGCCGGTCTTTTGTGTTTTAGAAGCCGGCTCGCCCTCTATCAACATCTCTTTGGAAATCCAGCGCGGCTTGGCGTGCCTCGGGGTCGTGGTCTTCAGTGCGCTTGTGAATCCGCCGGCTCATCATGCCCGCTGGGATGGCAATGAGAAGGATGGCCGCGACGGCAACGATGACGAAAGTAGACATGGGGGTCTCCTAGAGCACTTCAGCGGTTAAAACTTTGACTGGACAGGGGGGGATGTATCCTGACTCTCTATAGGTAAATAATATGATGTGTGACACTATCAAATATTGAGGTTGATGAATAGTCTTTCTTTTAAATCTACGTTCTCGCTCGTCTTTGCAGCTGCTGTCGTTTCCGGGTTGGGTGACGGCCTCATCCCGATTGCTTTTGCGCTTCAGGCACACCGAGTAGATCCGTCGGGGCGTGGCTTGACGGTGGTGCTTATCGCACTGTGGGCGGGCCGCTTTCTTAGTTCTTTAGTGGTCCGAAAGCTGCCGCCACCACACCAGCCGGTGACCTGGATGCTGGGTAGTGATGTCGTTCGGATGTTGGCGCAGTGGGGACTTGTAGCGTGGGTGGTTGCTCGCGGCGATTCCATTGCTGCGTTCGCGCTCTCAAGCTGCGTGTACGGTTGTGCCTCGTCATTCTTTGGACCAGCAAGGTTTAGCCTCTTGTCACAGCTGTTTTCCGATGAGCAGCGCACCCGCGTCAATGGAACCCTGTCGATGCTCGGTGATGTGCTGTTTATCGCCGGCCCCCTCATCGGTACAGCGGCAGTGCTCACCTTGGGATTTAACACGGTATTGCTTATCGACGGCGCCACTTTCCTCGTCGCCATGCTCTTTGTTCTTCCGTTTCTCTCAGTACGCAGCGAACCAGCAAGAGAAAGCACTCATAGCGCAGCGGCTGAACCAGAACCGGACAGCGCAGGTTCATCGACTTCGAACAAACCTCTTGCGGCCCCAACGCTCCCCAGCTGGGTACGAGTAGGACTCGGTACCTGGCTGGTCGCGGCAATTGTCAACGGCTTCCTGGGAAGCGCTGGCCCTACATGGATTATGAATAATTTCGACGAAAAGTCGTGGGGGTTTATGGCAACTGCGCTTGCGGTCGGTTCGCTGCTTGGCTCAGCAGCAACAATTTTGAAGGCATTAGATCGGGTGCGTTTTAGCACCTTGCAAATCCTGATGTTGATTCTTCTGGCCGGGCAGATCCTGGCTTTGGCATTCTCTTCTGTCTTCGTGCTCATCGCCGCAGTTGGTGCTGCTGCGTCCTTGTTGATGACTGCGGCAGGCATTGCGTGGGATTCTCTCGGGCAGTCTTTGGGGGATGATGGTCTGGTGCACCAGTTCGCTACAAAGGATCAGCTGGTCTTTACCGCCGGCACCCCGCTTGGAATGATTCTTTTCGCGGCACTTTCTTCTCATCCTGGTGTTGCGGCGGTTGCCTTGGCAGCTGCGTTGGTGGTTGCAGCTGTTGCGTCGGCCTTGCCTGTGGCGCGTTCGCCGCGTACGGCAGATATAGCTGAGGGTGCTGTTCCTTTGTAATGAAGTAAGAGCGCATCGCAGGGGTGCAATTGGCCGGTTACCCTCAGGAACAAAGGTGGCAACACCTTTCGGAAATTGGGCGCCCCACTCGCCGTTGACCTCTCCCGCAGAAATCTGCAAGGTATTCAGAGACTTCACGAGCATGGAGGTAGAGAAGATCGTGATGTCGTCTTTATTTGACTCATTTTGTTCTTACTTTACAAGAACTTCTCTAAAAGGGGAATCTGGACTGATCCAGATTTTTTCCTTGGCGCGCTCATTTAAGTCCTCATAGTAGCTTAAGAAATCGCCGATGGACTGCGCCTTTGTATTTGCAGCCTCCACTCTTCCAACCCATACAATTTTGTCCGGCTCTGAAAAATCTGCTTTATGAATCGGGTAGTCGCCGGCTAAAGTATCAAAAACAATTGAATCGGCGATCTCTTCGTATAAATTAGGTGACCATACATAGCGCTGGTAGCCAGCCTTATATCCTACAATTGCCGTCCGATTTAGTACTTTAACGCGGAGGATAAGGGCGATCTCAAAATGAGAAGCGCATTCCACTATGAATAATGGAGCTATATCTGTCTTGTTTTCATAACTGTTTTCGTCAGCTATCCATTTGTCTAGTGCTACCGACAACTTTATTGCTAATCGGCTAACATCGATTTGTTCTATATCTATCCACATTGATCCTCCATTTGCACCTTAGAAGTTTTATCTACGTATACGCTATCCCCTAGCGATGTCTTCAAAGTTGGGAATTGTCGAGCTGAACCAATCAGGAGCTTCTATCCTTTCATCGGTAGGGTAAAAAGTGTTCATGCCGCGAGTTTCAGTAGCGTAATCTGGAAGAAATTAGCTTTTTCATGAGAGCGGTCTGCCTGTAGCGAAGTTCGGCGATGGCAAGTATTTCACCGAGTTTACCTACAACATCACGTCTCTCGGACAGACGCCTTCAGGTGAGTGGAGTTTCCAAAGTAGGCGCTACACATGTAAATTTGGGGTCTGCCTCTACTAAGGTTGTGACGTGTTAGAAGTTGAACTATTTGCCTGGGCATTAACCGATGCAAAGACGGTCGATGAAATTCGATTGAATCTTGAGAGGGCGGGGACTTTCTCAGAAAAAGAATTAGCTGATATACCAGCACTTGGTTTAACGTCCCTGATTGGGCAGTACACATTTGATTCTGCTCAAGAACGAGTACTGCCCGGTGAGATTGCACAATGGCGACGCGCATCGCGCATCGATGAATTTGATGATGCGATCAAACGCCTAAGCACAGATCCCTATTCCTTCGTTTTGTCGGTGTTAAACCAACCGGACAGAGCGAATGGCGAGTTCGCGGCGGCGGTGCATTTAGGAGTAACCAAACGCGTCGGAAAGGCTGCAGCACAGATCTGGGCCGGGATGTTCTGTAGAGCAGGAATACAGCAGCTTCTCCGAGAAGGAGAGGATTGGAAAGTGCATCCAACTGCGGTCTTCGGGGACTCTCCTAGGACTGCCTATATACCGCTTCGAAGAAAACTTTGACCACCTAGAGTCCATTTATCAACTGCGCCGGAAGGTCATTATTCTGCGGTGCCATGATTCTTGATGACGGCGAAACCCCTCAACAACACGGATGTGAGAGTATACCGAAAGCTTTCCTGGATGAACTTGAACGTAGTGTGTCGATACGGTCGTCCTACTTAGTAAGAGCCGTGAACAGGTCGCCTTTGAATACGGGGTGTCTGACGCAGTCTTTCAACCACGAGTTGGTGCTTATCTAGGTGCACGATGTCGTTAGGGCTTCACAGCCCAACTGGTTAAACTGGTGCACATTCGTGTCCACCACCAAAGCTTCCGCGAGCAATAATCGCGCATGTGAAGGGGAAAATCCGTGGCAAAGCTGCTCTACCACCTAGGCCGCTGGTCTTACATCAATCGATGGAAGGTCATCATCGCCTGGATCTTCATCGTGGCGGCTGCGGGCGGAGCGACCTTGAGCTTGATGAAGCCGATGACCACGGAGTACTCCATCAGCGGCACCCCGGCTATTGATGCCACCCGGCGTGCGGTGGAGCTCTTCCCGGAAAACGGTAACCCGGCCAATGCGCCGTCGGTCAACCTCGTCTTCAAGGCCCCGGAAGGGCAGAAGCTCAGCGATCCGCAGAATAAGGAAGCGGTCGAGGATGTGGTGCACCACATTGCAGAGGGCTTGGATATCCCGGAGGGCAGCCAGCAGCGCTGGGGTAACCCGCTCGACGTATCGCCAGCACTGCAGCAGCAGGTCATCGAGCAATTCACTTCCATGGGATTGCCGGAGGAGACCGCGCGGGCGGATGCCGATAACCTGGCCATGGTCAATGCCGATGAGACCATTGCTTACACCACCTTCGACTTCGATGCGGAAAGCCCCTACTCGGTAGACCCCGCGGATAAAGATGTGGTCCATGAGGCCATGGATATCGGCCGTGCAGCAGGTTTGGAAGTAGAGGCCGGCGGCGCGGGCTTCGGTGATGAAATCCAGGTCAACTCGATTTCTGAGGTCATCGGCCTGGCAGTGGCGTTTATCGTCCTTATTATTACCTTTGGTTCGCTGGCCTCCGCGGGCATGCCGCTCATCTCTGCGGTCGTGGGCGTGGGCCTGGGCGCGATGGGCGTCATGATTGCGACCCACTGGATGGAGCTCAACAACCTCACCCCGGTGCTGGCCGTCATGATTGGCCTTGCAGTGGGCATCGATTACGCCCTGTTCATCATGTCGCGTTACCGGCAGGAGCGCTCACGCATGGACGGGCCAGATGCCGCCGGCATGGCCGTTGGCACGGCGGGATCCTCCGTGGTCTTTGCCGGTGCGACGGTCTTCATCGCGCTCTTTGCGCTGCTCGTGGCGCGTATTAGCTTCCTTACCGCCATGGGCCTGGCCGCTGCGGGCACGGTCTTCATGGCCGTGCTTGTGGCGTTGACTTTGGTGCCCGCGATGCTGGGGCTGCTCGGTGATAAGGCCTTCGCTGGGCGCATCCCTGGCGTGGCCGGCAACCCCACGAAGCGCCGCCCGCGCCGCACGAAACCAACAATGGGTAACCGTTGGGTGCGCACGGTGCAGCGTGTCCCCGGTGTCGTCATGGCCTTGGTGGTGCTCGGCCTCGGAGCCTTGACTGCTCCGGTTCTGCACATGGAATTGGCACTTCCGGCGGATACCACGTCTAATCCGGATACCACCCAGCGCAAGGCGGCGGACCTGCTGTCCGAGGGCTTTGGCCCCGGCATCAACGGCCCCTTCCTGGTGATCGTGGATGGCGCTAACGCCGACCCGGATTCCGCGGCATTGCAGCCCTATATCCAGGGCCAGGAGGGTGAAGAAGACGAGCAGAAGAAGGCCGCTCTTTCCTCCTTTATGTATTCCGTGCAGCGCCTGAACCAGGTCGGCGGGGTCAAGCACGCCCAGCTGGTGGGTGTGAGCCAGGATATGAAGGCAGCGCAGATCATGGTCAGCCCCACCACCGCGCCGACGGATGAGGCCACGGTTGGCACCGCCTCAGCCCTGCGCACCGCTAGCGCGGAGCTGGAGGATGCCACCGGTGCCGAGATCGGCATGACGGGCCTGACTGCGGTGCAGCTCGATATCACCGAGCGCCTTGAAGGGGCGATGGGGCCATACCTCGCCATCGTGGTGGGCCTGGCTATCTTCCTGCTGCTGGCGGTATTCCGCTCCATCTTGGTCCCGCTGGTGGCGGGCTTGGGCTTCCTGCTCTCCGTCGGTGGTGCCTTCGGCCTGACCGTGCTGGTGTGGCAGGACGGCTTCACCGGCCTGGTGCCCGCGCCCGGCCCGCTGATTTCCTTCATGCCTATCTTCCTCATTGGCGTGACCTTCGGCCTAGCCATGGATTATCAGGTCTTCCTGGTCACCCGCATGCGCGAGCACTTCTCCCGCTACCCGCAAGGCAGTGGCGGGAAGTACAGCAAGTACAACGCCAACGATGAGGCGACTATCGCCGGCTTTACCGCGGGTGCCCGCGTGGTTACCGCCGCGGCCATCATCATGATTTCCGTCTTCGTGGCGTTCATCAGCCAGCCCCTGCCCTTCATTCAGATCTTTGGCTTCGCGTTGGCAGCGGGCGTGCTTTTCGACGCCTTCTTAGTCCGCATGTCGCTTGTCCCCGCCACCATGTTCCTCATGGGGCACACCACCTGGTGGATGCCGAAATGGCTGGACAAGCTGATCCCGCAGCTGGATATCGAGGGCACTGCACTCGAGGAAGAATGGGAGCGCAAACACGCGGCAGCATCCCGTGAAGCAGAGGATAAAGCAGCGCAGCCCGTAGAATAGTTCCCTATGACTCACCCTAAGCCGCAGCTTGAGACCGACCTTTCCTTCGACGTGACGAAGGAGCTGACCTTAAGCGGTCCGGCACAACCGGGAAAGCACGGCCGCACCGGTGTTATCCATACACCGCACGGTGACATCCAGACCCCGGCCTTCATCCCGGTGGCCACCAAGGCCACGGTGAAGACGCTGACCCCGGAGCAGATTCGCCTCACCGGAGCCCAGGCCATCCTGTCTAACGCTTATCACCTTTACCTGCAGCCGGGCCACGACATCGTCGATGAGGCCGGTGGCGTGGCTACCTTCGAGAACTGGCATGGGCCGACGTACACCGACTCGGGCGGATTCCAGGTCATGTCGCTCGGCGTGGGCTTCAAAAAGGTACTCGCCATGGACGTGGCGGACCTGACAGACTCCGATATCCGCGCGGCCAAGAAAGAGCGCATGGCGCAGGTGGATGAGGACGGCGTAGATTTTAAGTCCATCATCGACGGCTCCACGCACCGCTTTACCCCGGAGGTCTCCATGCAGATCCAGC
>NZ_CABTZR010000058.1 GCF_902489365.1 uncultured Corynebacterium sp.
GCCTGCTCCCTTCGAGGTGATGACGGCGCTGCTGCTGTCGTTTTGTATCGGCGTAGCCATGACGACTGTGAAGTCGGATAATCTTTACGCAATTACGAAGGAATTTGAGAACGTCGTCATCAAGGTTATCTGGGGTTTCGTGATCCCCCTTCTGCCGATCTATATCTTCGGTATGTTCCTCTCCCTGGGTATGAACGGAAATATCGGGACTGTGCTGATCGCCTTCACGAAGGTACTTCTACTCGCGGTCCTGATGACCTTGGTCTACCTTGTCCTGCAGTACATTATTGCTGGTGCCATTGCGGGCAAGAATCCATTTTCCGCGTTGAAGAACATGGCCCCGGCCTACTTCACCGCGTTGGGCACGTCGTCCTCTGCGGCTACTATTCCGGTTACCCTCGATGCCGCGCTGAAAAATGGGATCTCCAAGCCTGTCGCGGGCTTTGTTGTTCCCCTCTGTGCGACGATTCACCTTTCCGGCTCGATGATCAAGCTGACGCTGTACGCCTTTGCGATTATTTACATGGCTGATGGCATGGAGGCTGACTTCGGCAAGGCCCTCGGCTTCATCTTGCTGTTGGGCATCATGATGATCGCCGCTCCCGGAGTGCCGGGCGGCGCGGTCATGGTAGCTGTTGGCCTTCTGCAGGCGAACATGGGCTTCGACGACTCGATGGTCGCATTGATGATTGCCGCCTACATCGCAATTGACTCCGTGGGTACCGCCGCAAACGTTACTGGCGACGGCGCCATCGCCATGATCGTCGATCGCTTCGCACGCGACAAGATTGAGGGCCTAGAGGCCGAGGCAGATGCCGAGGCTGCTGACGAGGAGCTTAGCAAGGCCTAAGTTTCACGTGAAACCCTGAAGCTTCTACTCCCCCTTTCCCTGACATGATATCTGCGATGGATAGTTGGGTGAAGGGGGATTTTTCTTGCCCGAATACCGGAGAATGTGTGCAGTCATGTAGGGGCTAGTGGCCCCGATGCGTAGACCGCGGTTCTGCCCGTGGCAGTTTGGGCCTAAGCCCCAATTTCTTAAGGAAAGTCTTGTGCCTTGGCTATAGAACAGGTATTCTATAGATGGGCGTGGGGGAACGAATTGTTCCGCAAGTTTAGGGGTGCAGCTAGGCATGGCAACCACAGCACAATCTTCTACGTCACTTCCCACCGCATATTTTTCCCACTCAAATCCGCGTGATCGTGAATGCATGTCGGGTCAGCTGATGCGCAGAATAGAGTATGAATTCTGGGTAAGCATCCAGCCACCATTAGACGAGGATTCTGATACCGCCTTCATGCGCATAGGACAGAAGACAGGAAAATCTCCGGCGCATGTGGCGCGCAACGTGATGGCTCTTATCCGTCTTGATGAAATGCCGAAGTTACGTGCGTTGCAGAAGGCCGACTTTTTACTGGACATGCAGATGCTCGTCGCTATCGATCAGGTGATGGCAAAGCTTGGCAATCCAACGGCGGCTGTAATAGCGGAAGTGGATGAGAAGCTATCCACCTGGTTAACGCCGACCAAGCCGAATCAGGTCTTTCCCTCAGTTGAGAAGATCCGGCGCAAGGTGCGAGACATCTGCAAGGTGCTGGACGACTCCGTTTCATTCCGTGACAAGCGCAAGAAGAATCGCTACTCGCTACTCACCCGCGGGCAACGTGGGTTAATCGAGCTAGAAGTGGACAGCAACGTGGGTGTCGTCATCCATGAAACCATCAAATTGGCAGCAAAAGAACACGACGTCTCCATGGCCGATGCGCTGGTGCTCCTCATTACCGGCAAAATCAAGCCAGAGGCAGGCAAGGTCGTCGTCCACGAATACAAGGCGAAAGACGTCGAGGGCGCGCCGGTCTATGTCCAAGGGCATGGGTGGAACGGTGAGGGCGTTCCGGCTTCGAAGACTGTTTCGCGCGACTTCGAAAGTGTCCCATATGCCTGTGAGGGCTATCAGCCGTCGGAATTTTTAAGGAAGTACGTCGAAGGGCGTGACGGCACGTGTCGGGCGCCCGGCTGTAATCGGCCCGCATGGGTCTGCCAGCTGGATCATCGGATCAACTACGCCGACGGCGGGCCTACACACCCACACAACATGTTGGCCCTGTGCCAGCACCATCACAATATGAAGACAGATGGGCGGGCGTTCTACATCCTGGATCCCGTGACTGGAGACGTTGTGTGGTTGTACGAGGACGGAACCTGGGCGGTTACCGAAGCGAGCGGACCGTTGGCTCCTGCTTCGAAGGTATGGGCCCGCTCCATCGCGGAAGATGTCGTTGCGCACCGCCGTAAGATGCATGAAGCTGCGCGGGCGCTGAAGGTGGAAATGGATAACGGAACCTTGGTGGAAGTATTCGACATGACAGATCCGGCGGACCGCTTCACCGATGGCGAAGGGGATATTCCTTTTTAGGGAGGAGTTTCACGTGAAACGACCCCCTTCCGCCCTGCCGTCGGTAAATGCGGATTCTGGCGGAAAGAGGCCGTTGCGAGCTGAACTCAGCTAAGACTTCTTCTGCTTGGTAGCCGCCTTCATCGTAGATACGAAGTCGGTGACCGCAGCGGCGAGAGTGTCGTTGGGGCGGTTGTCATCCTCGAGGTGGGCATCAACGACCTTGGCCAGAGCGGAACCGGTGATTGCTCCCGCAGCGCCGGCAGCAATGGCGTCGGCAACGTGTTGCGGGGTGGAGATTCCAAAACCAAGGAGAATTGGTGCACCTCCGAATCGTTTCACGTTGTCCACTACGTCAGCGAGCCCGCGGGTCTCTGACTCCTTCTCGGTGCCGGTTACGCCGTCGCGGGAAATCGCGTAGATATAGCCCTTGGAATACTTCGCTACGCCCTCGAGGGTTTTCTCAGAGGCTTGCGCCGGTGCGATGAAGATGGGATCGATTCCTGCTTTGTCGGCTGCGGCGACGAACGGGGCGCCCTCGCGAACGGGGACGTCGGGAAGCAGGATGCTATCGGCGCCGGCCTCGTGAAACTCGGAATAGAAGGTCTCTAGCCCGCGGGTGAAGGGCACGTTGCCGTAGATGAGCATGCCGATGGGCAGGTCCGGGAACTCGCCGCGGATCTGACGGATTTGCTCGATGGCGGAATCTACCGTTGCACCGCCGGCGAGTGCGCGAATGTGGGAGGCCTGGATCGTGGGGCCGTCGGCGACAGGATCCGAGAACGGGACACCTAGCTCTAGAGCGTCGGCGCCACCAGCGACAGCCGCACGGACGATGGTGAGGGTGGTCTCAGGATCGGGATCGCTGAGCATGATGAAAGGAACGAAAGCGCCTTCACCGCGTGCGGCAAGGGTGGAGAAGAGTGTCTCGTAACGGCTCATTACTTGTCCTCCGTGATCTTGAGTTCGGGGTGCTCGTTAAGGGTTCGGCGGACGTGGTCGATATCCTTGTCGCCACGCCCAGACAGGGAAACGAGGATGGTGATGTCTTCATCCTTGCGCTTGAGGGCATAAGCCAGTGCGTGCGAGGACTCGAGGGCGGGGATGATGCCCTCGCGGCGGCTCAGGAGTTGGAAGGCTTCGAGAGCTTCGGCGTCGGTGATGCCGACGTAGGTTGCGCGCCCCGTCTGAGCGAGGTGCGCGTGCTGTGGACCGACGCCCGGGTAGTCGAGGCCAGCGGAGATGGAATAGGATTCCTCAACCTGGCCGTCGGCATTGCGCATGAGATAGGACCGGGCGCCGTGGAGGATGCCGATGGTGCCGTTGTTGATGGTCGCGCCGTGGTGCCCGGAGTCGAGTCCCTCTCCCCCGGGTTCCGCTCCAACGAGTTCGACGGATTCCTCATCGATGAAGTCGGCGAACATACCAATGGCGTTCGAACCGCCGCCGACGCACGCGACGACGAGATCCGGCAAACCGCCGGTGCGTTCGATCATCTGGGCCTTGGCTTCTTCGGAAATTACCTTGTGGAACTCGCGAACGATCGTTGGGAAGGGGTGCGGCCCAGCCGCAGTGCCGAGGAGGTAGTGAGATTCGTGGAAGGTGGCGGTCCAGTCACGGAGAGCTTCGTTTACGGCATCCTTGAGCGTGCCGGAACCGGAATCAACCGGAACAACCTTCGCGCCCATCAGTTCCATTCGATAGACGTTGGGCTGCTGCCTCTCGACGTCCTTCGCACCCATGTAGATCACGCAGTCGAGGTCAAGCAGCGCACAGGCGAGGGCGGTCGCCGTGCCATGCTGGCCGGCGCCGGTCTCGGCGATGATGCGGGTCTTCCCCATCCGCTTGGCCAAGAGCGCTTGGCCGATCACCTGGTTGGTCTTGTGCGCGCCGCCGTGGACAAGGTCCTCCCTCTTGAGAAAGATGCGTGCCTTGCCGCCGAGCTTGGTGGCTTCGGTGAGCGGGGTCGGGCGGCCGAGATAGTCGCGAAGGTAGCCGGCCAGCTCTTCGCGGAAGGCGGGATCGTTCTGGGCATCGACGAAGGCCTTCTCCAATTGGTCGAGCGCCGGGATGAGGGATTCGGGAACGAATTGTCCGCCAAACTCCCCGAAATAAGCGGGTAGGAGGGTCTCCCTGGTGTCCTGTTGGTTGGTCATAGTGTTCCTTTTAGCTAGGGCTTGGAGCAAAGCTTGGGATGGGGGTTAATACGTAAAGTGACGAATGGCGTCGAAGGCCTTGGCGATGAGCGCGGTGTCCTTCCTCCCGTTAACCTCTACGCCTGAATTGATATCGAGACCAACGGTACCGACGCGCAGTGCATCCGGCAGGTTGGCGGGATTGAGGCCGCCAGCGAGTAGTGCCTTCTTCTTGACGCCGTCTGGAACTGTTGTCCAGTCGAAGGATGTGCCAGTGCCGCCGACGCCCGAGTCGAGGATGAGCATGTCGGCGGCGTCGGCAAGCGCGGAGGCAAGGGCGGGGCCATGGGCAGCTGTCATGTCGATGGCGCGCCACACCTGCCGCTCCCCCGCCACAGCGCGCACAGACTCAATGAGTTCGAGCTCGGACTCGGTGCTTCCCTGGAAGGGTGCGTGGAGTTGTAGGGCGGCGATGCCGTCGCAGGCAAGCTCCTCCCAGCCGGAGGTGCGGCGAGAGACCGCGACGTAGTTGAGGTCGGGTTCGTGGGCGATGATGTCGAGCGCGGTTTCACGTGAAACATTGCGCGGTGATGCCTCTTCGAAGATGAGCCCGCCGTAGACAGCGCCGGCGGCGCGGGCGGCCTGAGCTTCAGACCATGTCGTGAGTCCGCAGACCTTATTGTGACCATAGACAAGCTCGCGGGCAGCACGATCGATATCTGGCGTACCCGTGAGTTGGGAGCCGACAAGGAATGCGTTGGCGTGAGAACCCAGGCGACGCACAGTCTGGTTATTGCGGATGCCGGATTCCGAAACCACAACTTTGCCGGACGGAACGTAGCGCGAGAGACGCTCGGACCGGGTGAGATCGATGCTGAGGTTGTGAAGGTTGCGGTTGTTGATGCCAATGACGTCTACGCCGAAGGCGGTGGCGCGCTCGACCTCGTCCTTAGTGATTGCCTCAGTGAGAACGTCGAGCCCGAGGGAATCTGCCAGATGTTTGAGCTCTGCATAAGTCTCATCATCGACGATGGACATCATGAGCAGGATGGCGTCGGCGCCAAAGTAGCGCGCGGCATACACCTGGATGGGATCGATGATGAAGTCCTTGCACAAGACCGGCAGGTGCGTGGACAGTGCCACGGTCTGCAAATGGTCGTAGTCGCCACCGAAGCGGTCCGGTTCGCAGAGAACAGAGATGGCCGAGGCATAGCGCGAATACACGCGGGCGATGGCTCCCGGTTCATAATGCTCACGGATGAGGCCGAGCGACGGGGACGCGGACTTGCATTCCATGATGAAACGGTTGGTGCCGTTGAGGGCGTCGTAGAAGGAACGCTCGGAGCGCGGGAGAGTCGTGAGGTCCACGTGGGCGAGGCGTTCGCGGATGGCTGGTAGGTGCGTGCGGCGCTTGGCGACGATCCCCTCAAGCACGGTCGGCAGAGCCATAGTTCGCCTCCTCGTGCTTCTTCAGCCATGCGGCAACGGTTCCGTCCTGGATGAGCTTCGCGGCGTGCGCGACGCCGTCTCGGATGGTGTCGGTTGTGCCGCTGAGGTAGAACATGGCGCCTGCCGATGCTGCGATAGCGTCGTGATGGGCTGGCTTACCCGTACCGGCGAAGACCGCGCGCAGTGCTTCGGCATTCTGTGCGCCGTTGCCGCCGGCGAGGTCAGCCAGTTCGTGACGGGCAATGCCGAGGTCTTCCGGGGTGAGTTCGTAGTGGCTAATGGTGCCGTCGCGAAGCTCCCAGACCTGGGTGGTGCCGTGGACGGCGATCTCATCGGTACCGGCACCGTGGACCACGAGTGCGCGGGTGCGGCCGAGATCCTTGAAGACCTCAGCGATGAGCTGGCCCTGCTCGGGGTTGGCGATGCCCATTATCTGGAATTCAGGGCGGCCGGGGCTCAGGAGCGGGCCCATCGTGTTGAACAGCGTCGAAATCCCGAGACCCTTGCGCACCGGTTGCACGTGGGCAACGGCCGGGTTGTAGGCCGGCGCAAAGAGGAAGGTGAAATTGGATGCCTCGAGCTGACGGACTGCGCGCTCGGGATCGAGGTCGAGCGGGATGCCGAGGGCCTCCAGGACGTCGGCTGAGCCAGACTTGGAGGAGACAGAGCGGTTGCCGTGCTTGACCATCTTGACCCCGCCGGCGGAGGCGACCAGCGATGCACCGGTGGTGACATTGATGGTGTTGGCGCCATCGCCACCGGTTCCCGCGCTATCCATCAGTCCCTTGCCGGTCACTGGGAAAGGCCGGCCGGCCTTGATGAAAGCGCGTGCCGCGCCGGCGACATCGGCGAAGGTCTCTCCGCGCGTGCGGATGTGGGTCAAAAGGGCGGCGATATGGATGTCGTCGTACTCCCCTACCGTCAGAGGCGTAAAGACCTCAATGGCTTGCTCCAGGGTCGGCTCCCGGATGTCGAGGAAAGCTTGCAATGTCTCCAGTGCCTTATTGTCGGTCATTACTTGGCTCCTTCAATGATGGGTTGATTAGAAAGTTGATGAATGCAGCGCTCAATCATGATTGGCCCCGTCGGCGTGAGGAGTGATTCTGGGTGGAACTGGAGGCCGAGGGCCATGCCGTCGAGCGTTTCTGCGGCCATGGTGACGGGACCTATGGCGGTCTCGGTCTCGGCGAGACTGCGCATCTGGACGGGAACGTTCGCACACCCCAAGGAGTGGTAGCGCGCAACGGGGACGAGGCGGCCAACGTAGTTCGGGTTATCGGGCTCGGAGTCGGTGGTGAGCCCCTGAAAGAGAGGGTGTCTGGCGCCGGCGTCGGTCAGCGTCATGGGCACAGAAGAACCGTGGACTGGGCCGCAGGGCTCGACGGTCCCGCCGAAGTGATCAAGGAGCGCTTGGAAGCCCAAGCAGATACCGAGGATGGGGATGCGGCCGAGGGAGGCGTCGATAAGCTGCATCATCGATCCGGCGTCGCGGGAATGACCCGGGCCGGGCGAGAGGATGATGATATCGGGCTGGGCGGCAAGGACCTCCTCCACCGGCACGGAGTTGCGGAAGACGGTGGTGTTATACCCGGCGAGGGCGTCGACGAGGTTGTAGACGAAGGAATCGTGGTTATCGATGAGGACGACGTGCGGGTTCATCGGATGACCTCCAGGTTTGCGTTGTGTGCCTGGGCGATGGCGCTGAGCACCGCGTAGGCCTTATGTACCGTTTCATCGGCTTCGGATTGGGGGACGGAATCGCGCACGACGCCCGCGCCGGCCTGGACGACGGCCGTGCCATCCTTGACATAGGCGGAACGGATGACGATGCAGTTATCCATCGAGCCATCGCCGCGCAGGTAGCCGATTGCTCCCCCGAAGGAGCCACGGCGTGTTCCTTCGGTCTCACGGATGAGCTCCATCGCGCGCAGCTTCGGCGCACCGGTCAGCGTGCCCATGTTCATGCAGGCACGGTAGGCGTCGAGGGCGTCGAAATCCTCGTGCAGTGTGGCGACGACTCGGGAGACCAGGTGCATCACGCGCGAGTAGCGGTCCACCTGGAGCAGGTCAGCGACCTTTCGGGTGCCAGGGACCGCGACGCGGGCGAGGTCGTTGCGGGCTAGGTCCACGAGCATGATGTGCTCCGAGACTTCTTTGGAATCGGTGCGCATCTCCAGTTCGTTGCGGATATCCAGCTCGTGTGTGGCGCCGCGCGGACGAGTACCGGCGACGGGGTAAAGCTGTACCTGCCGGTCAGAGGCCGTGTACTTCAGATTGGACTCAGGGGATGCACCGAAGAGTTCGTGTTCCTCCCCGCGCAGGTAGAACATGTACGGCGAGGGGTTGGTCTCGCGCAGCGTGCGGTAGGCGGCGAAGGCATCGGGGCAATCGAGGCTGAAGGCGCGGGAAGGAACGACCTGATAGATATCCCCGGCATGGACGTTGCCTTGGAGGCGCTCGATGTGGCGGCGGAAAGCAGCGTCATCGATGCTGGCGCGTGCGCGAACAGTCTCGCGCGGTGCCGGGGCTTCTGGAGGAATAGGTACGGTGACAACGGCCCGGTCCAGCTCTTCTTCGAGCGTGTGCTTGTCGACGCCCCACCCCTCAATCTTTGCCGTCTTGGTGAGGTGGTCCACCGTGAGGACGTGCTCGGCGACGAGAAACTCATAGTCCGGATATTCGTTTGGGCCGTCCGGCACCGGTGGCAGTTCCTCGAACGTCGCGACGTAGTCGAAGGCGAATCCGCCACCCAGGAATGGGAGGGACTCGCCGGAATAGAGCTGGCTAAGCTGCAGCGCGCGCAGAATATCGGCGGTGGAGGCGGCGCGGAGGCGGGCGCGCTCATCGTGCTCGGTGGAGAGATCGAAGCGGAAGGTGACGCTGCCTTCTGAGCTTTGGATAATCCGAGACTGGAAGTCCTCGCGGAGTTCGTCGATAAGAAGGCGGCCCGACGGTGTCAATGCGGTGGCGGTGACCTCCTGGCCCCGGCACACCACCTTGAGCGCAGCCTTGGTGATGGCAATACACGTGAGGTTTTTCTTGGACTCGATGTCCGCGGACTCTAAGAGCAGGGAGTTCTGTGGGGTGGCGAGGGCATAAAAGAGTGCGCTGGCGTCGGGTGTGTACCTGACCTCGCGTGTGGCTGTGTACGGCATATTCTGTCTTTCTTTAACGGTTTTGTGTGCTGCCGCGAGCTTCGCAAGAGAGCAAAACGCCGAAAAGCCCGCAGCTGCGGGCCTTAAATATGGGAGAACAACGAGGCCCGCAGGTTACGCGCGCCACCACCAAAGGTTAACTGTGTTCTTCATATCACTGACTCTAACACCGATACCTTCCGCCGTACAGATAATAGGCCGGCGGGTACCCCCGTAGCGTATGGGTGGTAGTGCAGGAAAAGGGCGGGAGTGATGGAGAAAACATGCAGCTTAGCGATGTGAGATAGAACTCTAAAACTGTAGGGCTATAGCTTTTGAAGAGCTAAGAGTACCCCCGCTCGGGAAAATTATTCACAAAACTGCTGCTTAAAAGGGTGAAAAGAGGATTAAATAACGGTCACTACTGTCACTCTTGAGTAGAAAAGGACCGTTATGTTCTCTAAAACTGCCGCCGCCCTCTCAGCCCTCGCCTTGAGCGCTGCCGCTCTCGTGGGATGCTCGTCATCGTCGGATAGCGCGGGCGGTGACTCCGGAGGTGGAGACTCCTACTCCATCGGAATTAATCAGTTGGTTCAGCACCCTTCCCTCGATGCCGCTGCAGAAGGATTCCAAGAAGCCTTCGAGGACGCGGGTGCGGACGTGGATTGGGACATCCAGAACGCCAACGGCGAGCAAGGTACCGCGGTGTCCATTTCCCAACAGATGGCGAACGCCAACCACGATCTCTACTTGGCCATCGCTACCCCGGCTGGCCAGGCAATGAGCAAGTCCATCAAGGATAAGCCCTTGCTGTTCACCGCGGTGACCGACCCCGTCGAGGCGGAACTCGTGCAGTCCCTCGAAAAGCCGGGCAAGAATGTCACTGGTACCTCTGACGCAGCACCCATCGAGGAGCAGGTAGAGCTGATTACCCAGCTTGTCCCGGACGCCAAATCTGTGGGTGTCGTATACTCCTCCGCCGAGGTGAATTCCAAGGTGCAGGTGGAGCAGCTGACGGAGGCTGCCAAGCCGAAGGGCCTTGATGTGAAGTCGCAGACGGTGACGTCCGTGACGGAGATTCCCCAGGCCGTGGAGGCGCTGGGTGACGTCGATGCCATCTACATCCCGACCGATAACATGGTCGTCTCCGGTATCTCTTCGCTCATCAAGGTGGCGAATGACAAGACCATCCCGGTCATTGCAGCGGACTCGGGTGCCGTTGAAGGTGGTGCTGCGGCGACCATTGGCATCGACTACAAGGAGCTAGGCCGCCAGACTGGCGAGATGGCGCTGCGGATCCTGCAGGATGGCGCCGATCCGGCCGATACCCCGGTGGAAACTGCCTCCGAATACACCTACGTGATTAATGAAGAAGCCGTGAAGGCCCAGGGTATCGAGGTGCCGAAGGAGATCCTAGACAAGGCTGAGACGCTGTGATTGGTGCACTTGAGCTAGGACTCATCTATGCGGTAATGGCCGTGGGCGTCTACCTCACGTTCCGTGTGCTTGATTTCCCGGATCTGACAGTCGACGGCTCCTTCACTACCGGTGCTGCCACCGCCGGCGTACTCATTACGAATGGGGTCAACCCCTTTGTGGCCTCGCTGGCTGGCTTCGCCACGGGATGTGTGGCGGGCTGCATCACAGGACTTCTACATACGAAGGGCCGCATTGACGGGCTGCTCGCTGGCATCCTCACGATGATCGGCCTGTGGTCCATCAACCTTCGCATCATGGGAAGCGCCAATGTGCCGTTGCTCTCGCAAGATTCGGTATTTACTCCTCTGGACGCGGTAATGGGAACCTGGGCAGGAGTGGGTCTGCTCGCGGTGGGCTCGGTGCTACTCTGCTTGCTCATCGTGTGGTTCCTGTCCACGGATTTGGGACTCTCGCTGCGCGCCACCGGCGACAACCAACAGATGATCACCTCCTTTGGTGTGTCGACAGATTTCACCAAGATTCTGACCCTGGCCTTGTCCAACGGCCTGGTGGGTCTGTGTGGTGCGCTCATCGCGCAATATCAAGGCTTTGCCGATATCTCGATGGGCATCGGTCTCATTCTGGTAGGTCTGGCCTCCGTCATCCTCGGGCAGGCGGTACTCCCCCAGTCGCGCCTGTGGATGGCCGTCGTAGCTGTGGCACTGGGTTCCGTGATTTACCGACTCATCATCTTCGCCGCGTTGCAGGTGGGTCTCAACCCGAATGACATGAAGCTCATTACGGCGCTGCTGGTTATCGTCGCTCTCCTGGTGCCTCGCATGACGCGGGTACGCGGCAAAAGGAAGGCCTAAATCATGCTCAACATAGACAAGATCTCAAAGACCTTCTTTCCGGGGACGGTGAATGAACGCCGTGCGCTTCGCGACGTCTCCCTGGAGCTTGCCCCCGGTGACTTCGTCACGGTTATCGGTTCTAATGGTGCAGGTAAGTCGACGCTGTTGAACTCCATTGCGGGACGGTTGATTCCGGACGCGGGCCGAATCGTCATCGATGGCAACGACGTGACGAGCCAGCCGGAGCACAAGCGTGCAAGGAAGGTCGGGCGCGTCTTTCAGGATCCGATGGCGGGTACAGCGCCGAACCTGACGATTGAGGAGAACCTCTCGCTCGCTTATTTGCGCGGCAAGAAGCGCGGACTCGGTCTGGGTCTCAACTCCGCGCGCCGGGCCATCTTTGTGGAACAGCTGGAGTCGCTCGAGCTGGGCTTGGAGGAGCGCCTTGGGACGAAGGTGGGCTTGCTCTCCGGCGGTCAGCGCCAGGCGCTGTCGTTGCTCATGGCGGGCTTTACCCACCCGAAGGTGATGCTTCTTGATGAGCACACGGCTGCTCTCGACCCCCAGCGCGCCGAGCTGGTGACAAGACTGACGAAGCGCATTGTGGAGCAAGGTCAGCTCACCACGTTGATGGTGACGCACAACATGGCCCAGGCGCTGCAGGTAGGAAACCGTCTCATCATGATGCATGAGGGGCAGATCATTTACTCAGCTGACGCCGAGGAAAAGGCGAAGCTCACAGTGGAGGACCTCATGGCGGAGTTCGCGAAGATCAAGGGAGCAACCTCCGATAGGACACTCTTGCAGTAGAAGTACACCCGTAGTTGTTTCACGTGAAACCTAGGCGTTGTGTTTGACAGCGTCTAGGCTTCTTTTGTTTGGGTTTCTCTCTGCCTGTGGGCTCTTGGTTTGTTTGCGAGCTGGCATTTTTGTGGGGCTTTGCTAAGCCGCAAAGAAAGGGGCCCAGCATTGTGCCGGGCCCTTACGCGTGTGAAGCTACGTGAGCTTGCGTGGAATTACTTGCGCTTGATGAGCGCGGAGGAGAAGTAGTCCTCGACCGCTGATGGATCATCGAGTGGGAGGACGGCACCGACGTACTGGTCTGGGCGGACGATGACGACGGCTCCATCGCGAGAAATCCCGCGGGCATCGAAGATGTCCTCAGTGCCGGGGAGTGCATTGAAGACGTTCTCCCAATTCGGAACATTGAACTTGCCGTTGCGTGGGCGGAAGAGAAGAGGGGCGTCGAGAATCTCGTAGTCGTGGTGGTTAGTCTGCTGGTAGATAGCCTTCACGTCGAAGTAGGTATTCTCATCAGCTCCCTCAGGGGTGAACTTGGCCAGGATGGGTCCGACCTTCTCGGACCACTGGCTCAGCGTGGAGTCCTCGCCGGCCTTGGGGGCGTCGGCAAAGGCGTAGATGCGGTAGCGGCCGTCGGCAGTGTGCTGGTGGCCCAAGTGCTGGCGGTAGGCATCGCAGCGGCGCAGAACCTCAAAGGACTTGAAGCGCTTGCCCACCGGGAAGCCGGAAGCCAGATCTTGGTGCTGGGTAGTACCCACAATCAGGTTCTCTTCGTACTGCGTCATCATGCCGGCGGCGAACTCTTCTGCGGCGACGTAGTACTTCTCCACCGCCTCCGGATCATCGAGCTCTTCCGTCGGGGTGGCCATAAGAGTGGACCATTCGCGGTCGAAGTTGATGAGGTTCTGGGCGGCTGGCTGACGTTCGCCATGGTAGGTGGTCAGGAGTTCCTTCGGCGCGCGGCCGTCGAGGACGTGGCCCAGCTTCCAGCCAATGTTGAAGCCGTCTTGCATCGAAACGTTCATGCCCTGGCCAGCCTTGGCCGAGTGAGTATGGCAGGCGTCGCCGGTGAGGAAGACGCGCGGATCGTCGTCGTTATCGTCGAAGGCATCGACGAGGCGGTGGCCCACCTCGTAGACGGAATGCCACGCCACCATCTTGACGTCGACGAAGTAGGGGGCGTAGATCTCGTTAGCCTTCTCGATGATCTTCTCAATCGGCGTATTGCGGACCTTGTGGTTGTCATCTTCTGGCACCACGCCCAGGTCAACGTACACGCGGCAAAGGTAGCCGCCCTCGCGCGGGATGTGGAGGATAGAACCGGCCTGGGAGTGGATGGCGCACTTGGTGCGCCAGTCCGGGAAGTCGGTGTCGACCACGACATCCATGACACCCCACGCGTGGTTAGCCTGGTCGCCCTTGAGCGAGCGGCCGATGGACTTGCGAACGCGGGACTTAGCGCCATCGCAGCCGACGACGTACTTGGCGCGAACGTCGCGCGGGTTACCGTCGACGTCCTCGAGGTGCACCGTCACCGGGTACTCGCCCTCCCCTACCTCAAGGGAGACGAAGTTCCAGCCGTAGTCCGGCGTGATGCGGCCCGGGGCGCGGTGTGCATAGCGGGCGAAGTAGTCCAGCACGCGGGCCTGGTTGACAATGAGGTGGGGGAATTCAGAGATGCCCTGCTCGTCATCGATGGGGCGAGCGCCACGGATAATCTTGGACCGATCCTGCGGATCCGGGTTCCAGAAGGACATCTCCGTGATTTCGTATGCCGTCTTCTGCTTGAA
>NZ_CABTZR010000059.1 GCF_902489365.1 uncultured Corynebacterium sp.
AGTGATGAAGTCAACGAGTTCGCCGAAGAAAGGCTTGTCCTCGTGCTCGGCGTAGTGCTTCTTAGCGGTCTCCTCGTCGGCGACGCGCAGATCCATGGCGACGAGCTTCAGGCCCTTGCGCTCGATGCGGGAGATGATCTCGCCCACGTGGCCGTTCTTGACGCCATCCGGCTTGATGAGAATGAGTGTACGTTCAGTCATAGGGCACATAGTACAGAACAGGGGCTCCCTCGTCCCGACAGTGGGCCAAATTTTAAGCGCTACGTGAGGCGGCGCACGATTTCCTCCGCGCGCTCATGGCTCGTACCACGAAACCACAGCTGCACTTGGCGCACGGCCGTGCCGTATTGGCCGCTCTCCAGCAGGCCTTTCAGCTCCTCGCGGTGCCAATCTTCCAAATCCGCAAACTCCACCGGCCGCTCGTCACGCTGCTGCTTGAGCATACCGACGACGAGGAAAACGAAGGCCGGAATTAGCAGTGCGAGCGGGAACGCGAAGCCACCAAAGTACAGCTTGGCCACGAGCGCGGCGATGCACAGCAGTGCGGAAAGACCGTAGAGCAGAAAGAGCATGCCCGTTAGTCTAGCGCGTTGAGTGTCGACTGCAGCCAGACGCGAGAGCTCATGAGCAGGCGCTTTGCCGCCGCGGTATGGGGAGCCCACAACTCGAAGGCATGCACACCGCCATCGACGACCTCGCACTGTGTAGGAACGCCGGCGGACTCTAGGCGCTCGGCGTAGTCCATAATCTCGCCGTAGAAGAGCTCGCTGCTGCCCGCATACAGCCAAGCAGGCGGCAAACCAGCTAGTTCCGTGCGGCGCCCGGGAACGGCATAGGGCGCGTCCGGGTTGCCGTTGACATAGTAGCGCCACGCCAGCGCGTTGGAATTCGCATCCCAGATAGGATTGCGGTCGGTGGAGGCTGTGCGGTCATCGAGCATCGGACAAAATAGCCACTGCCCCGCTGGCTGAACCCCTCCTTCATCGTGGAGGCGCTGGCAGAGCACCGCGGCGAGCCCTCCCCCGGCGCTCTGCCCGCCGATAACTATCCGATCCAGGCTGATTCCCAGCTCTTCCGCGTGCGTGAGGAGCCAGTGGTGGGCCGAGTGGACGTCGTCAAGCGCGGCCGGATAGGGATTCTCCGGGGCGAAGCGGTAGCTCGGCGCGATGATGGTGACTCCAACCTCTGCGGCGGTTTCCTTGAGGTGCTTGACGTCTTGGCGCGGATGCCCCATGAGCAGCCCACCCCCGTGGATCCACAGCACCGCGCCGCGCGGGTTCTCCGGGCTATAGATGGTCGCGTGGATTTCGGTGTTCTTCACCCGCCGCGTGCGCACGCCCTGGATATAGGGCGCGGGCCAGAGCGCTGGCACGATGCGCCCGGCGCGGCGGATCAGCGGATTGGTCGGATCCCACAGCGACATGAATGCCGCTCCCGCGCGCAGCTCGGGCCGGATATACACCGCAGCGACCTACTTCTCAGTCAGGTGCTGCGTGGTGAGGTAGCCGCGCTCCATGCGGGCGACGATCACCGAGCGCATGTAGGCCGCGAGCGCCCAGAGCAGGGCGAAAATGATGAAGATGGTCGCCACGGACCAGTGGACCATAAAACCGAGCACAATGCCGATGACGTGGAGGACAATCTGCACCCCGACGATCCACGGCTTGTTCATGAAGGGGAAGGAAGCCAAGAGCAGCACCATGAAGCCGATCACCACGCCATAGTTGAACGGGGTCCACAGGGTGCCGTCATAAAGCTTGTACAGCATCGGCAATGCGAGGACCAGGGTGAGCAGCTCCATGGTGAGGGAGCTCGCCACGACCATGCCACCGAACTGCTTGAGGGGATCCTTGGCCGGTGCCTGGCCCAAGCCCAGCGGGCCAATCTCGTCCTCGGGGACGGGTTTACGGGGGCTCATGCGGGTTCCTTTCCAAAGAGTGCGCGGGCGTCACCGGCAGTGACGACCGAGCCAGTAATCACGATGCCGGAACCTGATTGCACGTCGGCGTCCTCCGCCAATTCGACAGCCTGGGTGTAGGCGCTGGGCAGGTCAGGCTCAACATACACGCGCTCCTCGCCGAAGATATCGCGGGCCAGCTCCGCGAGTTCATAGGCATCGCGGGCGCGCGGGGAGGTGTTCTGCGTAATCACGACTTCCGTGAGAACCGCCTCTAGGGCGGTGAGGATGCCGGCAGCGTCCTTGTCCGTGAAGATGGACACCACGCCGATGAGTCGCGCGAAATCGAAGTCGCGGTCGAGCGCTGCGGCTAGGGCCTTGGCGCCGTGCGGGTTGTGGCAGGCGTCAAGGAAAGTCGTGGGGCTGGTGCGCACGCGCTCCAGACGACCGGGGGAAATGGCCTTGGCAAAGCCGGTGCGCACGGAGGCGATGTCGAGCTGATTGCCTGACGACGCCCCGAAGAAAGCCTCCACCGCAGCCAAGGCCACGGCCGCGTTCTTGGCTTGGTGCTCGCCGTGCAGCGGCAGGAAGATGTCTTCGTACATCCCACCCAGGCCCTGGATGGTCAGCTGCTGGCCGCCCACTGCGATGCGCGATTCCAGTGCAGCGAATTCGGAGCCCGCGCGGGCCACGCCGGCGCCGACGTCTACCGTGCGCTGCAGGATAACGCGCATCGCCTCGGGGTCTTGTTCAGCAACGATGGCGATGTTTTCGCCCGGGGCGATGACATCGTCGGCGTCATGTTCGCGAGCCTTGATGATGCCGGCCTTTTCACCGGCGATCTCCGTGATGGTGTCACCGAGGTAGTCCGTGTGGTCGAGGCCTACCGGCATGACCACGGCCACCTCAGCATTGACCACGTTGGTGGCATCCCACGTGCCGCCGAGGCCAACCTCGACGACGGCGACGTCGATGGGTGCATCGGCGAAGGCTGCGTAGGAGATAGCAACAAGCACCTCGAAGGTGGACATGGGAATGTCGGAGCGGGAATCTACCATCTCCACATAAGGCTTGATTTCACGCCAGATGCGCACGAAGTCGCGCGGGTGGATGGGGTGGCCGTCGATGCCGATGCGCTCGGTGACCAACTGCAGGTGCGGGCTGGTCACTAGCCCGACGCGGCGGTGGAAGGCACGCAGCAGCGAATCGATCATGCGGGCGGTCGAAGACTTACCGTTGGTACCAGCGACGTGGATGACGTGGAAGGAACGCTCCGGGTTGCCCAAGAGATCCATGAGCATCTCAATGCGCTCGAGGCTCGGCTCGATAATGGTCTCCGGGGCACGTGCGTTGAGCTCCGCGGTGACCTCGGCCAGCTCCGCGAGTTCTTCCGGCGTGGCCTGCTCCGGGGCGGCCTCCTCGTAATTCTCCTCGCCGCCGAGGTTGAGGGTCAGGCCGGAGTCGGTGATTTCCACCGGCCCACCATCGGTGCCCTCCGCGAGGGCATCGACGACCTCAAATTCCTCGCGGTCCTTCTCCTCCGCCACTACTTGAGTCCCTCCAGACGTGCGGTGATGCGCTCGACCTCCTCCTGGGCCACCTGCTGGCGCACGCGGATCTTCTCCACGACTGCCTCCGGCGCCTTCGACAGGAAGGCCTCGTTGCCCAGCTTCTTGCCGGTCTGGTCCAGTTCCTTCTGGGCCTTGGCCAGGTCCTTTTCTAGGCGCTTGCGCTCAGCGGCGACGTCGACGGCACCGGAGGTATCCAGAGCGACCTCGACGGTGGCCTGGGACAGGCGCACCTCGATGGAAGCGGAGGCGGTGAAGTCCTCGCCCGGCTCCGTAGTATTGGCCAGGTTGCGGATGAGCCCCTCCTGCTCCTGCAGGTCGGCCGCGGCGAAGTCAAGGCGGCCCGGGACCTTCTGGGAAGGCTTCACACCCTGATCGGAGCGGAAGCGACGCAGCTCGGTGATGAGCTTGTCGGCGTCCTGAATGCGGCGGGCAGCCACCTCATCCTTCTCCGCGCCACCGTTGGTGTGCTCCTGGGTAGGCCACTGCGCGGTGACGATGGTCTCCCCACCAGTCAGGGCCTTCCACAGGACCTCGGTGACGAAAGGCATGGTCGGGTGCAGCAAGCGCAGAACCAGGTCAAGCACGCGGCCCAGAACGATCTGAGTCGTGCGTCCGGTTGCCTGCTCCTCGGCGCTCGCCGCATCGAAGTCGCGCGGGATCTGGGTCTTGGCAATCTCCAGGTACCAGTCACACAGCTCATCCCACACGAAGTGGTAGAGCAGCTCGTTGGCCTTGGCAAACTGGTAATCGTCCAGGTAGGCGTCGACCTTGGCGCGGACCTCCTCGGAGCGGTCGAGGATCCAACGGTCAGCATCGGTCAGCGCCTCACGTGCCGGCAGCTCCGCCACACCCGCGCCGTTCATGAGCGCGAACTTGGTGGCGTTAAAGAGCTTGGTGGCGAAGTTGCGTCCGGCGGCGGCAGCGTCGACAGCCAGCGGCAGGTCCACGCCCGGGTTGGCACCGCGGGCCAGGGTGAAACGCAGTGCGTCCGCACCATAGTCGCGCACCCAATCCATCGGGTCGATGCCGTTGCCCAGGGACTTCGACATCTTGCGGCCCTGCTCATCGCGCACCAGGCCGTGGAGGTAGATATCGGTGAACGGAACCTGCGGGCGGCCATCCTTGCCCCCGCCGAGCAGCTCCGGGGTGTGGGCGCCGGCGAAGGTGCCGAACATCATCATGCGGGCGACCCAGAAGAAGAGGATGTCATATGCGGTAACGAGCACGTTCGTGGGGAAGAACTTCTCCAGATCGGCGGTCTTCTCCGGCCAGCCCATCGTGGAGAAAGGCCACAGCGCAGAGGAGAACCAGGTATCCAGAACGTCTGGGTCCTGGACGTAGCCTGCCGGCGCTTCCTCGTCGGGGCCGACGCAGACGATATCTCGCTGGCCGTCCTCGCCCTCCGGGCCGTACCAGATCGGGATACGGTGACCCCACCACAGCTGGCGGGAGATGCACCAGTCGTGCATGTCATCGACCCACTCGAAGTAGCGCGGTTCCAGGGACTTCGGGTGGATGGTGGTATCGCCCTCGCGGACGGCGTCACCGGACATCTTCGCCATCTTCTCCACGGCCACGAACCACTGCAGGCTCAGGCGCGGCTCGATGGGCTCGCCGGAGCGCTCCGAGTGGCCAACGGAGTGGACGTAGGGACGGATCTCCTTGACAATGCGGCCCTGCTCGCGCAGCGCCTCGCGGATCTCCACGCGAGCCTCTTCGCGGGTCAGGCCGTCAAACTTCGTGCCGGTGTTCGCGATGTGGCCGGTGGTGTCCATGATGGTGGGCATGTCTAGGTCGTGGCGCAGTCCCATGGCGTAGTCATTCGGGTCGTGCGCCGGGGTGATCTTCACGGCACCGGTACCGAATTCCATGTCCACGTAATCATCGGCGATGATCTTTAGGCTCAAATCATCGCGGAAGGGGTGCGGCAGCTCTTTACCCACCAGGTGGGCATAGCGCTCGTCGTCCGGGTGGACGGCGATGGCGACGTCACCCAGCATCGTCTCCACACGGGTGGTGGCCACAATGAGGTGCGGTTCATCGTCGTTCAGCGAACCATAGCGAATGGACACGAGCTCGCCCTCGACGTCCTTGTACACGACCTCGATATCGGACACTGCGGTCTCCAGCACCGGAGACCAGTTAACCAGGCGGTTGGCCTGGTAGATCATGCCCTCGTCGTAGAGGGTCTTGAAGATGGTCTGGACGGCGCGGGAGAGGCCATCATCCAGGGTGAAGCGCTCGCGGGACCAGTCCACCGAGTCACCGATGGCGCGCATCTGGTTCTGGATGGTGCCGCCGAACTCTTCCTTCCACTCCCAGACCTTATTGATGAATTCTTCGCGCTCATAGTCCCAGCGCTTCTTTCCCTCCTGCTCACGCAGGCGGGCCTCCACCTTGGTCTGGGTAGCGATGCCGGCGTGGTCAGCGCCCGGCAGCCACAGGGTGGCATAGCCCTGCATGCGCTTGCGGCGAATGATGGAATCGATCAGAGTGTGGTCCAGGGCGTGGCCCATGTGCAGCTGGCCGGTGACGTTCGGCGGCGGCAGGACAATCGAGTAGGGCTCCGCCTCGGAGGAGGCGTCCGGGGTGAAATAACCGGCGCTTACCCAGCCTTCGTAGAGGTCCTTCTCTACTGCCTGCGGCTCCCAGGACTTGGGAAGCTGGTCCGCGCGGTTGGTGCCAACGAGTTGCTCTTTATTCTGATCAGTCACCTGGCCAACTCTACCCTGTGCGTCAACTGGCACCAGCGCCCTGTCTAGAGTAAGGGCATGTCTCACAACCCTGGCCACCGCGCCCGCCTCCGCACCCGTTACTTCGCCCAAGCCAAAGAAAACTCTCAGGCCTTTGCGTGCCTGACGAGTTATGACTGCATGACCGCCGAGATCTTCGATGAAGCCGGTGTGGATCTCCTGCTCGTCGGCGATTCCCTGGCCAATGTGGTGTTGGGCCGCGAAACCACGCTGTCTCTCACCCTCGATGAAATGATTCCGCTCGCCCGCGCCGTGGTCTCAGCCACCTCCCGCGCCTTCGTGGTGGTGGACCTTCCCTTTGGCTCCTATGAGGACGGCCCCTCCCAGGCGCTCGAAACCGCGGTACGCGTCATGAAGGAAACCGGTGCGCAGGCCGTGAAGCTAGAGGGCGGCGCCGAGCGCGCGCCCATCGTCGCCGCGCTTGTCGACGCCGGCATCCCCGTCTGCGCCCACATAGGCTTCACGCCCCAACAGGTTCACGCCTTGGGCGGCTTCGTAGTCCAAGGCCGCGGTGCCGGCGCGGAGAAGCTTCACGACGACGCCCGCGCCCTCGCCGAGGCCGGCGCCTTCGCCGTGGTGCTGGAGATGGTCCCAGCAGCCCTTGCTGAGCAGGTGACCAAGGAGCTGCCCATCCCCACCATCGGCATCGGCGCCGGCGCTCAGACCGACGGCCAGATTCTGGTATGGACCGATGCCTTCGGCCTAGGCGGACCCAAGGCGCCGCGTTTTGTGCGCCGCTACGCGGATCTGCGCGGCGCGCTGCTGGAGGGCGCGAAGGATTACGTGTCCGATGTGAACGAACGCTCCTTCCCCAACGCCGAGGAGTCCTTCGAGGACTAGAGTTTTATGCCATGCAGATCCTGAAAACTAAATCTGAACTCCGCGCCTTCCGCGCAGCCGCATCGGGCACCGTGGGCTTGGTGCCCACGATGGGCGCGCTTCACGATGGCCACGCTTCACTCGTGCGCCGCGCCCGCGAAGACAACGACACCGTGGTGTGCTCGGTCTTTGTCAATCCCCTCCAGTTCACAGACCTGGGCGATTGCGAAGACTACCGCGCCTACCCGCGCACTCTCGACGCAGATACCGCGCTGCTGGACTCGTTGGGAGTCGATGCGGTCTTCGCCCCCAGCGTGGAGGAGATGTACCCGGGTGGTACCCCGCGGGTGTGGGTGCGCACGGGTGAGATGGGCTCGGTCTTGGAAGGTGCTTCGCGCCCCGGTCACTTTGACGGCGTGGCCACCGTGGTGAGCAAGCTGTTTAGCCTAGTTAACCCGGACCGCGCCTACTTTGGGCAGAAGGATGCCCAGCAGGTGGCCATTATCCAGCGCCTGGTGGCGGACCTCGACCTGCCGCTGGAGATCGTCAGCGCGCCCATCGTGCGCGCGGCGGATGGCGTGGCCGAGTCCAGCCGCAATGCGCGCCTCAGTGCCGCCGAGCGTGAGCAGGCCGTGGCGCTGTCCCAGGCGCTCTTTGCCCTGCGGGATGGTGCATCCCTCAAGGAGGCTGAAGCTCAGCTTGCCTCCTCCCCCGGTGTGACGGTGGACTACCTCACCGTGGTGGATCCAGGCACGCTCCAGCCCGTTGATGCACAACACCGGCCCGCCTTGGCGCTCGTTGCAGCGCAGGTGGGGCCGGTGCGGCTCATCGATAACTTGGTGCTTCAGGCTTAGCCCTTAAGCAGGTGGGCTACGGCCTCGCGCTCCTCACGCAGCTCCTGAACGGAAGCCTCGATGCGTTCCTTCTGGAAATCGTTGAGCTCGAGACCCTGAACGATTTCCCACTTGCCGTCGCGGGCGACGGTGGGGAAACCTGCGACGAGGCCCTCGTCCACACCATAGGAGCCATCGGAGACAACAGCTGCGGTGCGCCAATCCTCAGTGCCGTGGATCCAATCGTGCATGTGATCCACCGCGGCAGAGGCTGCGGAAGCTGCCGAGGACTTACCGCGCACGGCGATGATCTCGGCGCCGCGCTTGGCCACCTTCGGAATCATCTCTTCCTTGTACCAGGTCTCATCTACCTCGGCGTTGGAGAAGGTCAGGTCTGGGAACTGGGATGCAGAGTGGTTGCCCCAGACGGCAACCTTGGTCAGCTCCGCGGTGGGCATGCCCGTCTTGAGGGAGACTTGGCTCTGGGTGCGGTTGTGGTCCAGGCGCATGAGCGCGGTGAACTGGCTGGGGTCCAGGTCCGGTGCGCTGTTGGCAGCGATATAAGCGTTAGTGTTAGCCGGGTTACCCACGACGAGGACGCGGACATCGCGCGCGGCGACGTCATTCAGCGCCTTGCCCTGCACGGTAAAGATAGCACCGTTGGCCTCCAGCAGGTCAGCGCGCTCCATGCCCTTGCTGCGCGGGCGGGAGCCCACGAGGAAAGCGGCCTTGGTGTCCTTGAAGGCCACGTTCGGATCATCGGTGACGGTAATGCCGCGCAGCAGCGGGAAGGCGGAGTCATTGAGCTCCATGGCCACGCCCTCAGCGGCACCCACGGCGTCCGGGATTTCCAGCAAAGCCAGCTCCACCGGGGTGTCCTTGCCATAGACATCGCCCGCAGCGATGCGCCACAGCAGGGAGTAAGCGATATTTCCGGCGGCGCCGGTCACGGTGATCTTGACGGGTTGGGAAGCAGTCATGTGTGAATCCTTTCGGCTCGGTACTCACCCTCCCAGCCTAGTCCCGTTTTTCGCCCCCATGGGGTGTGATTTCACCCCCGAAAGATGCGAGTTCTTTGTACTTGAGCTCCATGACCGTCTTTTTTCGGCATAGTGGACAACTGTACGCATATTCATCGACTAGACGGGACTTTCCATGAGCACTGAGACTGCATCGGTCGACTCCGGCTCTGTTGAGCGCGTGATCGATGTTGCGATTGCGGAGTTTGCTGAGCACGGCTATGCCGAGACCAAGCTCGAATCCGTGTCGAAGCTGTCTGGGATGTCCAAGCGCATGATCCACTACTACTTCGGGGACAAGAAGGGCCTCTACCAGCAGGCACTGGCAGCCGCAGCGCGGCGCCTAAACCCGCCGGAGGGCAGCCTCGAGATCAATTCTGCTGTCCCGGTCGAGGGCGTGCGTACCTTGGTGGATTGGTTGTTCCGCCAGCATGTGGATAACCCCGAGGCCATTCGGATGCTGACGATGGAATCCTCCCACAGTGTGTTGGAGTCCTCGCAGGCACTTGTCGACGTTTCCGAGATCTCCCTCCACCTAGACAAGCTCCTCATGCTGGGCCAAGATTCCGGCGCGTTCCGCCCAGGCATTTCCGCCAACGACATCTTCACGCTGATTTCGGCGCTGACGATGTACCGCGTGACCAATCACGCGATGATGAGCAATCTGCTCGACATCGACATGCATACCCACAACAACACCGAGGGCCTACACCGTATGGCCGTCGATGCCGTGCTGGCCTTCCTCACGGCGAACATCCCCGACATTGGCTTTGAGTCTTACCTCACCCAGAACGAAACTGAGCTTGATGCCGAGTCTGCGCCCTTGGATGTCTACTCCACTGAGGACGACGGCGACGTGCCCACGGGTCTCTACGGGTAGAGCCCTCTCCCAGCACCGCGCGAGCAAAGAAACCAAAGTAAAGGAACCATCTGCGCGCCGGCCTGAGCACAAGCCCAGGTCACAATCTCACGCCATAGCTACATGGTCCCATTCATCTGGTTCCTTTGCCCCCCAACAGGCAGATGGCATCTGACAGAAGGCGTTTTTAGACCTGAAAACGCCATGTAGACAGCACAAAAGGCATCTTCAGCCTTGAAGATGCCTTTTAAGAGATGCCGTTTAGGCGGATTCCTTCGCCTCATCCGAGTACACGAACTCCGGCTCGCCACCGTCAGTCACGCAGTCCTTCGTGATGTGGACGCTGGCGATGTCCTCGCGGTCCGGGAGGTCATACATGATGGGCACGAGCAGCTCCTCCATGATGGCACGCAGGCCGCGGGCACCGGTCTTGCGCTCGAGCGCGAGCTCAGCGATCGCTTCCAGCGCTGCGTCGTCGAAGTGCAGCTCCGCACCATCCATGCTGAACAGGCGCTGGTATTGCTTGACCAGAGAGTTCTTCGGCTCCACGAGCACCTTAACTAGCGATTCGCGGTCCAGGTTATCCACCGTGGCAACCACCGGCAGGCGGCCGATGAACTCCGGGATAAGGCCGAATTTCACCAGGTCCTCCGGCCGCACCTGGGAGAAGAAGTCGACTGACTCCTTCTCATCCTTAGTTTCCAGCTTGGCGCCAAAGCCCACGCCCTTCTTGCCCACGCGCTCCGAAATCACCTTGTCCAAGCCCGCGAATGCACCGGCCACGATGAAGAGGATGTTCGTGGTATCCAGCTGGATGAACTCCTGATTCGGGTGCTTGCGCCCGCCCTGCGGTGGAATGGCCGCTACGGTTCCCTCAAGGATCTTCAACAGCGCCTGCTGCACGCCCTCACCGGACACGTCGCGAGTAATCGAGGGGTTCTCCGACTTGCGGGAGATCTTGTCCACCTCATCGACATAGATGATGCCGTGCTGCGCGCGCTCCACATCAAAGTCCGCAGCCTGCAGCAGCTTGAGCAGGATGTTCTCCACGTCCTCGCCCACGTAGCCGGCCTCGGTCAGGCTCGTGGCATCCGCAATGGCAAAGGGGACGTCAAGCAGGCGCGCCAGGGTCTGCGCCAGGTAGGTCTTTCCGGAGCCCGTCGGGCCCAGCATCAGGATGTTGGATTTGGCAATCTCCACCTCTTCATCCTGCGCCTTCTTCCGACGGCCCTCCAGGCCTGCGGCTTCCTCAGCCTTGATGCGCTTGTAGTGGTTGTACACAGCCACCGACAACACGCGCTTGGCCTGGTCCTGACCAATGACGTACTTATCCAGAAAAGCCGAAATCTCCGAAGGACGCGGAAGACGCATTTCCTTCTCTTCGTCCGCCTCAGCCTGAGCTGCGCCGAGCTCCTCCTCGATGATTTCGTTGCAGAGCTCGATGCACTCGTCACAGATGTAGACGCCGCCGCCGGCGATAAGCTTCTTCACCTGCTTCTGGCTCTTTCCGCAGAAGGAACACTTGAGCAGGTCAGCGCTTTCTTGCATACGTGCCATGAAGGCCTTTCAACTCTTTTCTCTGGGGTTGGGTGGAGCGATTTTACCGCAGTCTATTCCACTCTAGTAAACCACCCAGACTCGAGCGCTATTTCTCGCGTGGCGGCGCGCCACCTACACAGCGACCACAAATCACAGCACACCACAACCGGTAGCAGCCTAGGCTGGGGCTCAGAATCACCTCCCGACCGCTAAGGAGCTTCACATGTTTGACCTTCAAGACCAGGTAGCCATCGTCACCGGCGGTGCCGCAGGCATCGGCCGCGGTATCGTCAGCGCCCTGCGCGAGGCCGGCGCGACCGTCGTCATCGCTGATCTCAACGAGGAAGCAGCGCACGAGAGCGCCCAAGAACTCGGTGCGGACGCTCTGCTTGTCGACGTCACCTCGCGCGACTCCGTCCGCAACCTTTACGAGGACGTCGTCAAGCGCTATGGCCGCATCGACATCGTCTGTTCCAACGCCGGTGTCTTCCCCAATTGCCCGCTCGAGGACATGACCGACGAGCAGTGGGACACCATGTTCGCCATCAACACGCACGGCACATTCACCGTGGTGCAGGAAGCACTGCCCTATATGAAGAAGGCGGGCTACGGGCGCATCGTCATCACGACGTCTATCACCGGCTCGCACACCGGTTACCCGGGCTGGGCGCACTACGGCGCGTCGAAGGCCGCTCAGCAGGGCTTCATGCGCTCCGCCGCCCTGGAGGTGGCGCGCGATGGCATCACCATTAATGGTGTGCTGCCAGGCAATATCCTCACCGAAGGCCTAGAGGGCCAAGGTCAGGAGTACCTCGACCAGATGGCGCGCTCCATCCCCATGCACCGACTGGGTTCCCCGCGCGATATCGGTAACGCCGCGGCTTTCCTCGCTTCCCGCGAAGCCGGCTATATCACCGGTCAGACCCTCATCATCGACGGTGGCCAGATCCTCCCCGAATCCCCCGAAGCCATCCTGCCTCCTTATGACTAAGCGCGACTAAAGCCCCGCTACCTTTCAGATAGCGGGGCTTCAAGCTTGCTCAGTTAGGCGTTGAGCTTGCGGTAATCAAAGACGGTATCGATGAGACCGTACTCGACTGCTTCCTGTGCGGTAAGGATCTTGTCGCGGTCGGTATCGATGCGCACCTGCTCAGCGGTGCGGCCGGTGTGCTCCGCCAAGGTCTGCTCCATGAGGCGGCGCATGCGCTCGATCTCGTTAGCCTCGATCTCGAGGTCCGACACCTGGCCCTGCGTGCCCTGCGTGCGCGGCTGGTGAATCAGCACGCGGGAGTTCGGCAGAGCGGCGCGCTTGCCCGGAGCACCGGCTGCCAGCAGCACGGCGGCAGCGGAAGCAGCCTGGCCCAGGCAGACGGTCTGCACGTCAGGACGCACGTAGCGCATGGTGTCGTAGATGGCCATCAGCGCGGTGAAGGAGCCACCCGGGGAGTTGATGTACATCGTGATGTCGCGGTCCGGATCCTGGGATTCCAGGACCAGCAGCTGCGCCATGATGTCGTTGGCGGAGGTGTCATCGACTTGGGTGCCCAAGAAGATGATGCGCTCTTCAAAGAGCTTGGAATACGGGTTGGTGGTCTTCGATCCCTGTGCGTTCTGCTCAATGAACTCCGGCAGAACGTAGCGGGAAGAAGGCATCTGAAGGTTAGACATGGTGATAAAGCTCCTTGTTCCCTAGTTGGTGATAGGACCGTTGACGGACTCGATGACGTGGTCGACGATGCCGTATTCCTTGGCCTGCTGGGCGGTGAACCAGCGGTCGCGGTCCGAATCCTTAGTGATTTGCTCGAAGGTCTGGCCCGTGTGCTCAGCGATGAGCTCCGCCATCTCACGCTTGGTCTGCGCGAACTGCTCGGCCTGGATGGCGATGTCTGCAGCGGTACCGCCCACACCAGCGGAAGGCTGGTGCATCATGATGCGCGCGTGCGGCAGCGCATAGCGCTTGCCCTTGGTGCCGCCGGACAGCAGGAACTGGCCCATCGAGGCAGCCAGGCCCATGCCGTACGTAGCCACATCGCACGGCGAGTACTTCATCGTGTCGTAGATGGCCATACCCGCGGTGACGGAGCCACCCGGGGAGTTGATGTAAAGCGAAATGTCGCGCGTCGGGTCTTCTGCGGACAGCAGGAGGATCTGGGCGCACAGCTTGTTGGCGATCTCATCATCCACCTGAGTGCCCAGGAAGATGATGCGCTCACGCAGCAGGCGCTCATAGACGCTATCGCCCAGGCTCATGCCCGTTCCCGGCGAGGTCATCTCAATATTTCCAGACATGTATTTCAGTCTCCTTGCGGACGGTTCTTTCACTAATGCCACCACACTACTGGACGCAGCGCGGCGCGTGGGGTGTGTTCGCTATCAGCGTTTGGGCACGTATCCTGCGCGATTAAGGAAGGACTTTCGGCACTCAAACGCAATGCAAAAGGCCCAGCGCACGAACGCTGGGCCTTCAAGCATTAAGGGCGATTACTCGGCGTCGGTAGCCTCAGCCTCGTCCTCGTCGATCTCACCGAAGTACTGGTCAACATCAACCTTGTTGCCCTCTTCATCGGTAACCTCGGCGCGGCAGATAGCCGTTGCCAGGGCCTTGCCGCGGCGGACGTCAG
>NZ_CABTZR010000060.1 GCF_902489365.1 uncultured Corynebacterium sp.
CAGAGGTGCCCAATATTGACGTCGAAGCGCCAGGGCGCACCGCGGACAAGTTGACGTGGTGGTCTGATCAGCTTGCCGACGCCACCAGCATCCCCGCCCAAGCTTTGCGGGCCTATGGCAACGCCGAATTGATCGCGCGGGAGTCGTGGCCGAACTGTAATCTGCGCTGGAATACCCTTGCTGGGATTGGCTGGGTGGAAACCCGTCACGGGACCTATAGCGGCAATATCTTCCACCGTTCTTCACTCGATGAGAACGGACACCCCGAGCCGCCTATCGTGGGCATCCCTCTCGACGGTACGAACAACACCACTCACGTACCGGACAGCGATGGCGGTGTGTTTGATGACGATACTGAGTTTGATCGGGCGGTGGGCCCCATGCAATTCATCCCGTCTTCGTGGGGGCATTTTGGTCGTGACGCCAACGGTGATGGCGTAGCCGATCCAAATCAAATCGATGATGCCGCGCTGGGTGCTGCCGCCTTGTTGTGTTTCGGAGATAGAGACCTTTCGACGCCGGAAGGTTGGCGCTCAGCCATCCTTAATTACAACCAATCCGAGGACTACCTGCGCAAAGTGGCTGCTGCGGCGAATTCCTATGCCATCGAACAGCCTGCGACGTCCTAGCGCCTTCCTAGATCTTTATCACGTTGTCCGTTTCCGCCCGACACGTTCCGAAGTTTTCTGGAACAATTGGCTGCAGGTGGTTTGGGAGCCCCTCCCAGAACACGTACCCAAGATCAATTTGGCTCTATAGGAGTGAAAGCAGCATGGCTGACATCATCCACGTAATGGCACGCGAAATTCTTGATTCCCGCGGCAACCCCACCGTTGAGGCTGAAGTATTCCTCGACGATGGAGCACGCGGTGTCGCCGGCGTTCCGTCTGGCGCTTCCACCGGTGTTCACGAGGCTCACGAGTTGCGTGACGGTGGTGACCGCTACTTGGGCAAGGGTGTTCTCAAGGCAGTTGAGAACGTCAACGAAGAGATCGCTGATGAGCTTGCCGGCTTCGAGGCTGATGACCAGCGCCTGATCGACCAGGCCCTCATCAAGCTGGACGGCACTGATAACAAGTCCCGCCTCGGCGCCAACGCCATCCTGGGCGTCTCCATTGCCGCTGCCAAGGCTGCTGCCGAGTCTGCTGGCCTTCCGCTCTACCGCTACGTCGGTGGCCCGAACGCTCACGTCCTGCCCGTTCCGATGATGAACATTCTCAACGGTGGCTCCCACGCTGACTCCGGCGTGGATGTCCAGGAGTTCATGATTGCTCCGATCGGCGCGGAGTCCTTCTCCGAGGCGCTGCGTCAGGGCGCCGAGGTCTACCACGCCCTCAAGAACGTCATCAAGGACAAGGGCCTGTCCACCGGTCTGGGCGACGAGGGCGGCTTCGCTCCGTCCGTCGAGTCCACCAAGGCTGCACTCGACCTCATTGTTGACGCAATCAAGAAGGCCGGTCTGAAGCCGGGCGAGGACATCGCCTTGGCTCTCGACGTGGCTTCCTCCGAGTTCTTTAAGGATGGCAAGTACCACTTCGAGGGCGGCGAGCACACCGCTGAGGAGATGGCCAAGGTCTACGAAGACCTCGTTGCCAACTACCCGATCGTCTCCATCGAGGATCCGCTGCAGGAAGATGACTGGGAGGGCTACACCAAGCTCACCGAAGCTCTCGGCGAGAAGGTTCAGATTGTGGGCGATGACTTCTTCGTTACCAACCCGGCCCGCCTCCAGGAGGGTATCGATAAGAAGGCAGCCAACGCACTGCTGGTGAAGGTCAACCAGATCGGTACCCTGACCGAGACTTTCGACGCCGTCGAGCTGGCTCACCGCAACGGCTACCGCACCATGATGTCCCACCGTTCTGGCGAGACCGAGGACACCACCATTGCTGACCTCGCGGTTGCCCTCAACTGCGGCCAGATCAAGACCGGTGCCCCGGCACGTTCTGAGCGCGTGGCCAAGTACAACCAGCTGCTGCGCATCGAGCAGGAGCTGAGCGACGCAGCCGTCTACGCCGGCCGCACCGCATTCCCGCGCTTCCAGGGCTAGTTTCTAGGAGTGGCAGAGTATCTGCCACTCGCTGAGATAGCGACTTAGCACGAGGTGTCACAGGAAACTGTGGCACTTTTTTCGTTGGGTGGCCTCCATAACGCTGTGACGCATGTTATTTCTGAGACACGACGCGCGCCGCGCACTACCTGGGCTGTAGCGGGATACAATGACGTTCCGATGGCACGCAATACTTCTTCCCGCACGAAGCGCCGGAACACCGTTCCGGTCCAAACGCGTGCCCGCGACGCGCAGCGCACCAAGCCGAAGAAGAATCCGTCCCAGCCTAAGGGACTCGACATTCTGGGAGTGGGCGTCATTATCGCCGTCGTGCTCATAGTCCTCTTATCCATTGCCGTTCCGCTGCGCAATTACTATCATGGCCAGTCGGAGATAGCGCGCCTGGAAAGCTCTATTGCCGCCAAGCAGGAGCAGAAGGAAAACCTCCTCACCGAGATTGATAAGTATCGATCCGAGGAATACGTCAAACAAGAAGCACGTCGTCGCTTCGGTGTGATGGATGAAGGAGAAACCGCGTTCCGCATCATGGATCCGCGGATGGACTCAGGCGATACGGTGACCTCGGAACGCCGTGAGGACGTCGACGAGCGCGCGTGGTACACGGTATTGTGGGATTCGGTGTCACAGGACGCTGAGAACCCATCGGAAGCGGAGAACCCGCCGGAAGACTTAGTCGAAGCTCCTGCTGAATAGGACGCACCCGCGCCTCCGTGTCACAATGGTTCCTATGACCGTGACCGATGCTGATCTTGAAGTCGTCCGCGAACAATTGGGCCGCACTCCGCGCGGCGTCGTGGACATTGCTTACCGCACCCCCGACGGAGCTCCTGCCGTGATTAAGACGGCGCCTAAGCTTCCCGACGGCACTCCGTTTCCTACCCTCTATTACCTCACTGATCCGCGCCTGACCGCCGAGGCATCGCGCCTTGAAGTTGCCCACGTCATGAAATGGATGGAGCAGCGTCTCGCCGCGGATGAGGACTTGCAGAAGGACTACCAGGCAGCGCACGAGCACTACCTGGAAACCCGCAATGCCATGGAGGACTTGGGCACTGAATTTTCCGGTGGCGGCATGCCTGAGCGCGTCAAGTGCCTCCACGTGCTTATTGCTTATGCCTTGGCAGAAGGCCCTGGTCGGGTGCGCTTTGGTACCGAGGCCGTCGCGATGGCTGCAGAACACGGTAAACTCCGAGGAAGCGCCATCCCGGAGGATTGGCCCACTGTGGGGGATCTGGGCATTGATATGACCCGGTTTGATTTTTCTAACGCCGGTTAAGAGAAAGGCTAGCCTTATGACTCGCGTCGCTGCTGTCGACTGCGGAACCAATTCCATCCGCCTGCTCATCAGTGAGATCCAAGAGGATGGCAAGATTCGGGATATCTCCCGCACGATGGAGATCGTCCGCCTCGGACAAGGCGTCGACGCCACCGGTGAATTCGAGCCAGAAGCACTCGCACGGACTCGCGTGGCCCTCGAAGAATACGTCAAGCAGATGAAATTTGAGAAGGTTGAGCGCGTGCGCATGGTGGCAACCTCAGCCACGCGTGATGCTAAGAACCACCGCGAATTCTTCGACATGACCGAGGAGCTTCTCGGTGAGGTCCAGCCGGGTGCCCGCGCGGAGATCATTTCCGGCGAGGAGGAAGCACTGCTGTCCTTCACCGGCGCGGTGGGGGACCTGCGCTCTGAGAAGGGGCCCTACTGCGTCATTGACTTGGGAGGCGGCTCGACGGAGTTCGTCGTTGGCACCATCGACGGCGAGATCCTTGGTTCCCACTCTGCTCAGATGGGTTGCGTGCGGCTCACTGAGCGCATGATGCGCAACGATCCACCTACCGAGGCGGAAATCGAGATTGCTGCTGACTACGTCGCTGAGCGCATGGCTGAAGTGGAAAAGATCGTGCCCATCGACAAGGCTCAGACCTTTGTTGGCTGCGCCGGTACCTTCACGACGCTCTCGGCTCTGGCCCAGGGCATGGAACGCTACGACGCTGACTCCATCCACGGATCCGAGCTGCGCTTCGACGCCCTGCGGGTGCTCACCCGACAGATGATCGGTTTGTCCTCGGACGTGAGGGCCCTCAACCCCGTCATCCACCCGGGCCGCGCCGATGTCATCGGCGGCGGCTGCGTGGCCGTCGAGGGCATCATGACGATGATTGAGCGCAACAGTGATGCCCGTTCCTTCTTCATCAGTGAGAAGGACATCCTCGATGGCATCATTAGCGGCCTCGTCGCGAACTAAGCCGGCACCGTCCCGCGGACCGGCACAGTTCTGCGGATGCCGACCCTATTTTCGGCATGTGTCCACCCGTGCCCTAAGATAAGTGGGCACGGTTTGGCCCCCATAGCCCAATCGGCAGAGGCAGTCGACTTAAAATCGATTCAGTCTGGGTTCGAGTCCCAGTGGGGGCACCATGACCAGCGGAAACGTTGGTAAAGATGGCCACTTTGGTGTGAAAGTGTCCAAAAAGTGTCCAAAAAATCGCTAGTCATCACAGTTTCGCTGGAACTGTGTCTCTGGCTCACGAGCCCCTAGCGGTACCGCCCCTGCATTGGGGCCGTGCTTCCAGTGTCGGGATCGGTTGTTGTGATGCGGGTTTGTCTACTGGTAGATAGAGCCGTTTGGGTCGGCAGCTCGGACTATATCTTCTACTGCGGAGCACAGGTCTGGGTCATCAATGTATCCGTCTTGGCAGCCGTGGTAAGTCTGAATTTCGCCCGAGGTTGGGTTACGGGCGCCATTATCTGCAGTGCCGTATCCACATGTTGCCGATGGGCCGACGCATTCCTCGGTTTCTTCTAGTCCGGCCTGGCGCTCATTTTCGAGGTACTGCTCGCCGCCTCGGGTGTCGAAACACCATTGGGAGTAGGAGACTGTGCCATCTGACCAGCGGGCAGGGCCGGGGGTCCCTTCGAGGCATTCCACGACGGTGGGTTCCGCGGGTACTTGTTCTGCTGCCGCAGGAGCGTCGGATGCGGGAAGTTCTGGGTCAGGTTGTACCTCTTCCACGTGGGACTCTGGGGCCGTGGACTTGGATGCATCTGCGGGGGAGGTACTGGTGGGGCTTGTGCTTGGTGGCGCCTCGTCGGGCCCAGTTTCGTTGCTGCTAGTACTCGTTGGGCTTGGTTCAGGTGTTGGGGCGGTGCTGCAACCGCCGAGGGCAAAAACAATAGCAGCAACCGCAAGGCAAAGTTTCTTCATACTGCTTGTCGCCTTCCATTGAAGTGATAGTGAGTGAAGAGAACCCTAACCGCTGCGCAGCGTGCTTGGACGAGGAGCGGGGAGAGGACCTCACAATCCTTAGCCAAGGACACAGTGTGCTACCGCGGTGCAGCGGTGCTTCCCGACGTTTCGTTGACACGTGTGGACAATTTTGCGAATTTTGGGATTTTTGGGAACTTCCTAGCAATGGGGCACGTTGATCCCAGTGAAATGACAAACACGGCACCCCTCCGGGGCTGCTTTTTAGAGAAAGACTGTGAAAGGAATCGGGATTCGCGTGCGTTCTAGTAACCCCGTGATGAGTTCCCTCTCGTCCAACCAAAGTCAGACCCAGGGTAATCCCTACGGGCAGAGCGACAATCCATTCAGCCAAGAAAACCGCAGCGCTGATCGTCCGCTGACGGTTGATGATGTCGTGACCAAGACTGGTATCACCTTGGGCGTCATTATCGTTATGGCCGTGCTCAACTTCGCTATTGGTGAGTTGATCAACCCGGGCATCTCAATGATTCTTACCTTGGTTGGTGCGCTGGGCGGTTTCGTTACTGTTCTGGTCTCAACGTTTGGCAAGAAGTTCGGATCTGCTGCGGCGACGTTGATCTACGCAGTGTTTGAAGGGCTTTTCGTGGGCGGATTCTCGCTCATGTTCGCTGGCGTATCCTTCGGCAACTCCGACGGTATGGCGCTTATCGGCCAGGCCATCATGGGCACCGTTGGTGTGTTTATCGGCATGTTGATGGTCTACAAGACCGGTGCAGTCAAGGTCACTCCGAAGTTCAACAAGATCATGTTCGGCCTCATCGCCGGCGTGGCTGTGATGGCGCTGGGCAACTTGCTGGGAGCTATCTTCTTCGGCTTTAACCCGCTGCGTGATGGTGGCATGCTTGCCATCATCTTCTCCTTGGTCTGTATCGTTCTGGCCTCCCTGTCCTTCATGACGGACTTTGATCAGGCTGACCGCCTCATCCGCCAGGGCGCTCCGGCTCAGTATGCTTGGGGCATCGCTCTCGGCTTGGCTGTGACCCTGGTCTGGCTCTACACCGAGATTCTCCGTCTGCTGAGCTACTTCAGGGACTAGCCTCGGCACCGCCTTTAAGAACCGGCGGCCGGCACCACAATGACATGTGGGTGCTGGCCGCCGGTTTTCTATGTCCGGTTCGCTTGCAACTACAACCCCATGGGGAAGCAAGGCACTCAGTTCAGCACGATAGGTGGCGATGTCCCAGGCATGAGAAATATGCCGCCCCCATAGTTAGTACAAGTGTGCCAGGAGTCTTGCGATTATTTGTGCGCCTCATATGGCAATTTCTCACCACACCAGCCGGGGCGCGAAGAGGAAAGAAACACGCGTTGCAAAAAGTGCAAATCGGCGAGAAGATGCCGTTGTCTTGGGAGAAAAGCTCGATCAACCAAGTCGAAAGAGCGGATGAAGAATCCCGTCCACGTTCGTCCGAAGTGACCTTCGACAGCGGTACGGAGTGCGACTTGGAATCACTTTCTACGACTGGTTGCCGCCCGCCTCTGTGGAAGTAGTGCAAGGTCATAGGTGGTTTTGTGAGCGGCTGTGTGGATGAAGCTGGTTCTTACTTCCGAAACGCGTGATGGGGTCGTGCCTGCGGAGTGAAAAACGACGAACGAATGTTGACAGTGTTGTAATTAGGGGGCACCTGCATGGTCATAATCGGCAGTGCAGACATAAGAGTCTCACGCCGTGCACTCACAATTCTTACAGGCGACGACCAGCACCTATTTATGAACCTTTTATCAGTCGCATCTAATACATCACTATTTGTAACCCATTGAAAATGGGCTATGTGGAGTTGGCGCGACATATTGCGCATTCTCGTGCATTCTGGTCGCAGAAGCCGCTCGCTGAGCTTGGCTCTGGTGAGTGGCTTCTGTTAGTCAGAAAAGTTGGTTGAAGGGAAACCATGAAGCGAATCGGGGGCCTTGCGTTGGTGGCGGTTTGTATAGGGGTGCTTTCAAACTGCGCAGCTCCGCTGGGCCTTAGTGCTCGTGACAATGGTAATAACTCGGGGGACTTTAGCAACTTTTCTGGCGAAATGTCCGGCGGTGGCTCAGTGGACTCGGGGGTCGCTGAAGCCACCGCCACGAAGGTGCGAGAGTCTCAAGCATCAAGCAGTGAGTCTCGTGCGGGCGGTGGGGTACTGCCGCCACTTGGTGAATTTGATCGTACGGTGCCAGGTTTTCAGTTGTTTGATCCTTGCCGGGAAGTACCTAATTGGGCGTTGGAGCGAGCCGGGATCTTTCGGATAGAAGGAAAAGAATTTCGAGAGAGTGACACTGTCTTTTGCTCTTTCATTCATCAATCTGGGGAGAAAGAGGGGGTAGTTACTATTGCGAGTAGTGACACGGGGACTGCGCAGGTAGAAGAAGCTCAGGGGAGGGCTGTGATTTATAGGGGGAAGTACATTCCGGTTATTGCGTTTGAAGATCCATATTCGGGGCAGTCTATGTGTTCGGTAAATCTTTCGACTGAGCGCGGACTTATCACCGCTACTTATAGTCTTCTCACTGGTTCTCCGGATCAAATAGAGCAGTGTGAAAAAGCGGAAGAAATACTTGTAAAAATTATGTAGATAAAGGGGCAGTAAATGCTTATCGATAAACAAAATATGCGGCTAGAGGTCCACAACGTCGATCGGCTTTCCAGGAGACTCGATGCTTTAAGCGGAAAAGCGACATCTCCACTCGATGGAGGATTTTCTCCAGTTACGGGTTTAAGCGAAGTCGGCGCAATCCACCAACGCGTTCTGGCAACGGATCCGGGGTCGGCGCGTAATTCCTTGGAGGGGTTTAGAGGACAGGTTTCTTGGCTTGGGGAGGCACTCCAGACCGAGCTCGCCGGCTTCGAATCACAGGATGAGCTCAACAGCAGAGGGCTGGATGTCGCAGACGCCGGTGGCGGGGGTGCGGCGGAGGCGATGCCGATAGTGTCGCAACCAGATCCGGGATACAGCCCATTTGGTTTTACAGTTCCCATCGTTGACACCGGTGCATCACTCATGGGCCTGGCATCCAACTTGTTCAGCACCCGTTTCTGGGATGTCTCGGAAGCGAATGCACGGTGGGGAGCCTTGAGCGGAGAAGTGGCCGATATCGTTGCGGGTCTGGAGAACTCGGCAGCGTCGTTGGAGGCAGAGAATGATAGCGAAGCCACCACGCGAGCGGCCCAGAAGATTCGTGAAGTTGCGCAGGCAGGCACACACTTCATTGCCAACGCGGACGTGATGCAACAAAAGCTGTTCGGCTTCCAAGCGCAGCTGATGAATGTGCAGCCAGAGGCCATCGCGCTGGCTTTCGAGGTGGCAGCGATTCCAGATCCCGTGGCGCGCGAGGCCGCAGAACAGGCAGCATTGGGATATATGCAGGGCGTGCTTCAACAGCAGGTTATCGCCGCCATGCCCTATCAACACGCGCTCATGGATGCGGCGCCGCCCAGCGGTGGTGGGGATGTCAGTACCCAATTTGGGGCGGTTGCAGGTGATGGATCCCGCTACACCACGGAAGGTGTTGCTTGGCCGCAGCAGATTGCTGAGGCGATGGAAAGCGGCGCCGTCGGCCCAGGTTCCTTTGGCGTCGCAGACGGTGAAATCCAGGGGCTTGAAGGCCTTGGAATGGATGCTGGTGACATCGCGAAGTTTCATAGCGCATTACATGACCGTGGGCGCACGATCCTCAGCGAGTTGGGTTTCGGAGATTCGCTGGCCCCCGTCAGCGCAACGGAAGTGAACACGTCGGCCGCGAGCGCAGGCGTAGGTACGCTGAGCCCTTCTCATGCTGGTATTCCGGGGACGTCGGGAGCCCATGTTGGCGCGCCAAATATTGGCGCTGGTCTGAGTGGGCTAGGAGGCCTGGGCAGCGGAGCCGGTGGGCAGGGACTTGGTGCCGTTGGGCTTGCGAATGCGCGCAGCAATGCGCTGCCTGGGGGTGGCGCTGGACTCAGCGGCCGAGGGCTGGGCCGGTTGCCGGAGATGTCGGCAAACCCGACGACCGCCGCGGCGGGGCTGGGCGGCTTCGGTACTGCGCCCGGTGGACCGCAGACGGGTACGCATCCGGTTATCGGTGGCCTACCCGGGGCCGTAGCGGGGACTGGACTGCAGAGGGACGGAAGGGCGTCGCTAAGCGGAGGCAGTATGGCCGGAGGCGGAGTGATCGGCGGCGCTGGTGGTGTTGGCGGCGTCGGCGTCGGCAGCGCCGGTGGTGTCGGTAATGCTGGCGGTACAAACAGTGTCGTAGGTGCCGCTGGGGGAGCGGGCGCCGCGAAGGCTGGCGGCGGACAAACCCGCGGCGCGGGGATGCGGATGATGCCCATGATGGGCGGCGCAGCTCGCGGCGGTGAAAGCGAAAAGAGGATCAAATCCGTCACAACGCAGGTTGAGCGCGATCCGAACCGCCGAGATCTCCTCGGTGAAGCGCCCGCGGTGCTGCCCGGGGTCATCGGCGAGTGGGCCCGGGAAGAAAACTAGGGGACTGGGGTGAGGGATTTTCTCATAACCTCATAACGCTGAAAGCGGCGCCCGAATATCGGGACGCCGCTTTCGCTTTAAGCTGACGGTGAGTCTACTGCTGAACCGGAGCAGTGGTGTACTCGGCCGGAGCAACCTCGGTCTCAGCCGTGGCTTCGGTCTCAGCCGTTGCTGCGGTGGACTCGGATGCATCAGCTCCCGGGGCCTCACCGGTGAAGGTGGCGCCAGTGTCGACCTTCTCAGTGGAATCCTGCTCGCTCGGAGGGTGGCAAGCGGCAAGGGTGAGACCAGCGGAGAAAACCAAACCAGCGGCAGCGAAACGAGTGAACTTCTTCATGTGATAAAACTCTTTCTCAGAAAAACGATGACCTAAGAGCAGTATAAATTAGGACTTGCGCGGAGTTGCGGCCTTTGCGGAATCATACGGTGCTGCAGAGACCACGGTCACCGCCAAGGTCTTGCCGTTCGGCGCGGTGTACTCGCGGGTTTCGCCTTCAGCAGCACCCAGGAGGGCAGCACCCAGCGGGGACTGCTCGGAGTAGGTCTCCAGATCCTTGTTATCGGAGGCCGCAGCGCGGGTACCGATAAGGAAGGTCTCGCGGTCTTCCTTGTCACCGTTGTAGTAGACGTGGACGACGGAACCAATGTGGGCAACGCCTTCTTGGACGGCGGTGCGCTCGGTGGTGGAGTTAGCCAGAACCTCGGAGATCTGCTTGATGCGGGCCTCTTCCTGGTCCTGCATTTCGCGGGCGGCGTCGTAACCCGCGTTCTCCTTCAGGTCACCTTCCTCGCGGCGCTCGTTAATCTCTGCGGCGACGACCGGGCGGTGGTCGATGAGGGCCTGCAGCTCGGCCTCGAGCTTGGCCTTGGTTTCCGGGGTGATGTACTGCTTCTGCTGCTCAGCCATAGTGCAACCTTCCGTTGACGGTTCCTGATGAACGGTTTTATTTCTTAAAGACTGGGCCTAAAAGCGCAGGTGGCGCGGCCCATTCAGAACGCTCAACATACTAGCATAGCTGGGCTTTTACCCGGCGTTTGCCTCACCCGCAGAATCCATGGTGCTGATATCAAGGTAGGAGGGGATATTTCCGGAGCAGCCGTAGACGCCACCGGCGACAGCCGGGTGATTGGTAGGGATGTCCACGGCGACGCGCTGGGCGGCCTCGCCGCCTGCCGGCACGGCAATTTCGCGGCGGCCCACCTCTGCCTTGGAATAGTCAAAAGCCTGGACAATGCAATAGGCAGGCTCCTCCACGCGGTTGCGAGTGATGTCTACCCACACGCGGGCGGTATCGTCGGAAAGAATCTCGTGGGTGACGTAAGAGATGTCTGCGTTAACTCTCTGTTGACTGCGCACATACTGCACCCCAAAGACCATGGCCGCCACCAGCATGGCCAGCAAAACCAGGACTAAGGCCCGAGCGGTCCATGGTTTTCCGGTGGGAGCAGAGGAGGAAGAGGAACCGTAGCGAGATCGTGAGCGTACGGAGCGAGAAGCAGGTTGGGCGTCAGACATGAGTCTGATTCTATCCAACGGTCGCTACGAAGTTACTATCCACTAGACTGGGCCTCTGTTTAAAGAAGCGATGTAGGGAGATGTATCACCCAGTGAGTACACAGCGCCTTTTGGCTATCCACGCGCACCCTGACGATGAATCCTCGAAGGGTGCTGCGACGACCGCAAAGTATGCTGCGGAAGGGGCGGAGGTCCTCGTCGTGACCTGCACCGGCGGTGAGCGGGGGGACATCATCAACCCAGCCATGGACCGCCCCGGCGTCCTCGAGAACATGGGTAGTATTCGTCGTGAAGAAATGGCGAGGGCCGCCGCCTCCTTGGGAGTACAGCACCGGTGGCTCGGACACGTGGACTCGGGCCTTCCGGGTAATCCGTTGGCGCCCAATATCAAGGACCTGCTGCCTGAGGGCTGCTTTGCTCTCAAAGAAGATGATGATGTGGCCCAAGAGCTCGTGGAGATCATTCGGGAGTTCCGCCCCCAGGTCATCATTACGTATGACGAAAACGGCGGCTATCCGCACCCGGACCATCTCATGGTCCACCGTGCTTCTATGTTGGCCTGGGAAAAGGCGGGCGATGCCGCGTACCACCCAGAATTGGGCGAGCCGTGGGAGCCGCAGAAGCTCTACTACACGCACGGTTTCGTGTACCAGAGGATGAAGATCTTTCACGACCTTCTAGTAGAAGAGGGAAAGATTAGCCCCTATGAGCCGATGCTGGCGCGCTGGGACACCGCTTTTGGTGACATCATGGCGCGCGTGACCACGCAGGTAGAGTGCGCGGATTACTTCCAAAACCGGGAGGACGCCCTGCGCGCGCACGCCACCCAAATCGATCCGGCTGGTGCTTTCCTCGCTACGCCCGTGGCCGTGCAGCAGGAGCATTGGCCAACGGAGGAGTTCGAGTTGGCCAAAACCCGTGTGTCGACCTCGCTGCCGGAGGACGACCTATTTGCGGGAATCCCGGAAGTAGGGGAATCTTAAAGTATGAACGCTTTGTACTTCGCGGCGCATGACGTCGCCCTGCTCGCCCAAGGGAACCAAAGCGGGCCGGTGGGACCGGAGTTCGGTAAGGCCTCGCCCATTGGTTTGCTAATCCTCGTTCTCATGGGAGTGGCCGTCCTTTTCGCAGGCTGGAACTTTCACCGCCGCTATTCGCGCTTCCGCCGCCGCACCATGTTCGCGCAGGATCATGGCATCGATCCTTTTGATGATGAGGCGGTCGATGCGGCAATGAAGGAAGCCGGCATCCTCGATAACAGTAAGAAGTCCATCTTTTAACGCAGAGGATGTTTCCCCACCGTGAAGTTCCTAAGCCAGCTCCTATACCCCCTGTATGAGGCGCGCCTGACGCGTGAGATTAAAAACAAACCGCAACCACGCCATGTGGCAATCATGGCAGATGGCAATCGCCGCTGGGCGCGCGAGGCGGGTTTTACGGATATCAGCCACGGTCACCGGCAAGGCGCGCGGAAGATTAGTGAGATGATTTCGTGGTGCCAGGGCACCGACATTGAAGTCGTCACTATCTACTTGCTGTCGACGGAAAACTTGAAGCGCAGCGAGCAGGAAGTGCAGTTGCTTTTCGACATTATTTCGGATGTCGTCACGCACCTCTCCCAGGGGGACTTGGATTGTCAGATCCGCCTCGTCGGGCACCTAGATCTGCTCCCCGAACAGGTCACAGCCAAGATGCAGAGTGCGGCTGAGGCTACCGAGGATCACCAAGGTGTCATCGTCAATATCGCGGTGGGCTACGGCGGGCGCCAAGAAATTGTGGATGCCGTGCAGAACCTGATCCGCAGCGAAGCACGCAAGGGACTGAGTGCTGAGGAGATCGCGGAGAACGTCACTGCGGAGGCCATCACGGGCAACCTCTACACCAAAGGTTTGCCGGACCCCGACCTCGTCATCCGCACCTCCGGTGAGCAGCGGCTGTCCGGGTTCCTTCTGTGGCAGGCAGCCTATTCCGAGATTTGGTTCACGGATACCTACTGGCCAGCATTTCGCCGGGTGGATTTCCTGCGTGCCTTGCGCGACTATTCTCAGCGCTCGCGCCGCTTTGGGCGCTAGCCGGGATACGCTGCCTAGAGCTTGCGCATCCTGACCTGTTCCACCAAATGGTGTGAGCCTTTGCGTAGAACCAGGGAAGCTCGCACCCGAGTGGGCAAAATATTCTCAATGAGGTTGGGCAGGTTGATGGACTGCCAGATTTCGCGTGCCTGCGCGTAGGCTTCCTCATCCGTCATGTCCGCGAAGGAAGCGAAGTGCGCGCCCGGCTCGCGGAAGGCAGTGTGCCGGAGCTTGAGGAAGCGGTCGATGTACCACTTCTCAATGTCGTCCACGCGGGCATCGACGTAGACAGAGAAGTCAAAGAGATCCGAAACCATGAGGGTCGGCCCGGTCTGCAGGACGTTGAGGCCTTCCAGGATGAGGATGTCCGGTTGCCGGACCTCTTGTAATTCATCGGGGACGATGTCATAGGACACGTGCGAGTACAACGGTGCGGTAACCAGCGGTTTGCCGGATTTAACGTCGGTAACAAAACGCATGAGCGCGCGGCGGTCATAAGACTCCGGATAGCCCTTGCGCTGCATCAAC
>NZ_CABTZR010000061.1 GCF_902489365.1 uncultured Corynebacterium sp.
AAACTCCTTGACGGCAACGCTGCACAGCTCGGGCGCCAGATTCTTGACCAAGCCCAATTCTTCAACGCCGCCCACGCCCAGTGCTGGCAGCATCCGCAGCGCCCGCCCCTGCCCCGCCGCTAACGCTCAGCACTATCTTCTGGTGCTCGGTAGAGGGCGGGGCGGGTAATCCCGAAGGCGCGAGCCACCAATGCTTTCGACTCACCCGCCGCGATACGCTTCCGCGCGTCTACGACTTGCTCGGGTGTCAGGGCGCGCTTGCGGCCTGTGTACTTGCCGGTCTTTTCGCCAAGGCGATACCTTCGGCCTGGCGCTCACGGATGATTGCGCGCTCAGACTCGGCAAACGACCCCAAAATTCCCAGCATCAAATCTGCGCGTGGGTCGCTGTTTCCCTTCGAAAACGAGAGATGCTCGTGCAGAAAGGTCACGGTTACGCCTTTGTCGGTGAGTTCGTCCACCAGGGCACGCAGATCTGTCAGCGAGCGGGCGAGACGGTCAATGGATGAGACAACGAGTTCGTCCCCGTCGCGCAGGTAGGTCATGCACTCGGTAAGCCCTGGGCGCAGGGCGCGGGTGCGTCCGGAAATCTTGTCCTCAAAGATGCGGTCAATGATTCCTGAGGCGTGGAGTTGTTCGCGTTGCTGGTTGTCGTTTTGTTCCACCGTGGAGACACGGATGTAGCCGACCCGGTGACCATTCGACGCCACAGTCGCCTACTCGCCTTTCAATTCTTGAGGTTACCCTCAGCCTGACGCCACACCCTCGCCGTAGCCTTCGACACCCCAAACTCCTTGAAGATCACCGTCATCAGACGCGCATCATGCAGATACGCCTCCACATACTGCTCACGTAGTTTCTCTTTACCCGACATCTACACAACCTCCCAGCTGCATAGATGCATTCACCACCTGAACTCGCCTGCGATGTGAAGCGAAGGTTTGGCAACTAGGGCAGTTTTGGTGTCTGGGCTTTAGTCCCGCCGGCTCCTGAGGTGGGCCGGGGGCAGATTAGCTGCTGCGCTTGATGGTTGCTGCGACCTCGCCTGGCAGGGCATGACCTTCGCGAGCGATATCGACTCCAGCGACCTGCTTAGCCGTCGGGCACACCACCGGGGTGATGAGGTTGACGCCGCGCTCGCGCAGCCTCTGTGCCTCCACCGCGATGATCGGCGTGCCGGCAGTGACGGTATCGCCCTTCTTGGCCAGGGCCGTGAAGCCTTCGCCCTTGAGCTCCACGGTGTCGATGCCGATGTGAATGAGCAGGTCTAGCCCGTCCGCTGTCTTCATGCCGAAGGCGTGGCGCGTCTTGAAGACCATGGTGATGGTGCCGTCTACGGGGGCGCAGACGTCGAAGGCATCGACGGCATCAGGCATAACCGCGAAACCTTCGCCCACCATGCCCTGCGCAAAGGAAGCATCCGGAACCTGGGAGAGCTCAACAACCTCACCCGCGAACGGGGCGCGTACGTCGACGTTCGCGTTATCGCTGCTGACGCGATTAGCGGAAGCGGCGCTGGCAGGTACGCTGGCTCCAGCGCCCGCGGCACCTGCGACACTTGCAGCACCAGCCGTAGACAGGGCCGGAGAGCCGTGGCGCAGCTGGTGGCTCACCTCGTCGTACATGAACTGTACGGCTGGGCCCACGATGACCTGGACGCTCTTCTCGGATGGGTGGATAACGCCGGAGACGGCGGCGCGTTTGATCAGGGAGTCGTCGACAAGCGCGCGGTCCTTGACGCCCACGCGCAGGCGCGTGGTGCAGTAGTCCAGGGAGTCGATGTTGTCCTTGCCGCCGAGGCCCTCGATGATGCGGGCGGCATCGGCTGCGGTCTTGTCATCGCCCGTAGCGGAATCCGCCGCGTCCTCGGCCTCATCCTCGCCGCGGCCCGGGGTCTTGAGGTTCAGCCAGCCGATGAGGAAGTAGAAGATAACGAAGTAGAGGAAGAAGAAGCCCACGCCCATAACCAGCAGCATGTACCACTTATTGGCCAGCGGGTTCTGCGAGGAAAGCAGCATATCCACGAAGCCCGCGGAGAAACCGAAGCCGGCGGTCCACTCCATGGCGGAGGCAATGAAGACGGACAGGCCCATCAGCAGCGCGTGCACCACGTAGAGCAGCGGAGCGACGAACATGAAGGAGAACTCCAGCGGCTCGGTCACGCCGGTGAAGAAGGAGGCCAGGGCACCAGCGGCCATGAGCGAGCCGACGACCTTGCGCTTCTTCTTATCCGCACGCAGGTACATGGCGAGTGCTGCACCCGGCAGGCCGAACATCATGACCGGGAAGAAGCCCGCCTGGTAACGGCCCACGACGCCCTCGACCGTACACTGGCCGTTGGCCCAGATACCCGGGCAATCGGCGGCAGAGGTCGCGGCCGCGGCGGCGTCGATGGTGGCCTGGCCGGCCTGGAAGTTACCGATGTCATTGATACCGATGACGTCGAACCAGAAGACGGAGTTCAGAGCATGGTGCAGGCCGGTCGGGATGAGCAGGCGGTTGGCCACGCCGTAGATGCCGGCACCCGCCGCGCCCAGGCCCTGGATGGACGTACCGAAGTTGAACAGCGCGTTGTAGATGAACGGCCACACGAAATAAAGGATGCCGGAGACAACCATGGCAAAGATTGCGGTCAGGATCGGCACCAATCGGCGACCAGAGAAGAAGGCGAGGAAGTCCGGCAGCTTGGTGCCGTGGAAACGGTTGTACACCCAGGCTGCCATGATGCCGGCGAGGATGCCGAAGAGGACGTTGCCGCCGCCCACGGCATTCCAGCCTTCCGCGGCCCATTCGAGCGCCTCATCGCCGGTCAGCGCGGTGGGATCTTCGATACCACGGTAGCCGGCGACGGCCTCTGGCCCCAGCAGCTTCATGAACGTGGCGAAAGCCAAGAAACCAGAAAGAGCTGCGGCGCCGTTGGAATCCTTGGCTAGGCCGAAGGAAATCGCGATGGCGAAAATCCAGCCCAGGTTAGCCAGCACCGCATCACCGGAGCTGATGAGCAGCTGGGCGGCGAGGTTATCCGGGCCGGCGGCGCTGGAGATCCAGTAACCAACACCGCAGAGGATCGCCGCGACGGGCAGCACCGCCACGGCGCCCATGAGCGCTTTTCCGAGCCGCTGTAGCGGCCCCATGACATCTATTTTCATGTCTGAAATGTCCTTTCGAGTAGAAGTGAAGGTTGGAATGAGAAAAAGAAGCTTTAACGCAGGCGGTTCTGGTCCGCGAAGAGGTAGTACTCGCGGTCCTCCAAGCGGGCAGCGGCGGCTTCATCCACAATCACCGTGGCGTGCTGGTGCAGCTGCAACACCGAGCCAGGACAGCGCGCTGAAAGCGGGCCCTCGACCATCGCGTGCACCGCGTTGGCTTTGTTGCTGCCGGTGGCGATGAGGAGCAGGTGGCGGGCCTCAGCGATCGTCCCCAAGCCCTGCGTGAGTGCGTGGCGCGGAACCTCTTCGACAGTGTCGAAGAAGCGGGAGTTATCCTTCACGGTCTGCGGGTGCAGCGCCACCACACGAGTGCGCGACGTCAGGGAACTCGACGGTTCGTTAAAGCCGATGTGGCCGTTCGCGCCAATACCGAGCAACTGGACATCGACACCACCGGCATTTCGGATGGCCTGGTCATAGGCGGCGCTGGCTGCCACGGGGTCGGCGGCGTTGCCTTCTGGACTCTTGACCAAGGCATCATCGAAATCGACGTGGCTGGTGAAGTCACGGCGGATGGTGGCGTAGTAGGACTGCTCGTGTTCGGGGTCAAGGCCAAGGTACTCGTCGAGAAGAAAAGCCCGGCTGCCGGCGAAGCTCACCTCGCCGCGCTCATGGCGGGCGATGAGCTCCTTGTAGGTAGCCACCGGGGTGGAGCCCGTGGCTAGACCTAGGGTGGCGGATTTGTTGGCGTAGCCTGCGAGGATATCGGCAGCCGCGGCGGCGACCTCGGCGGGGGTGGAGCGAATGAGGATGTCCATAATCTGCCTTCCTGATGTGAGTGAGAGTCTTGTTTAAAAGTTTATAAATTCAGTGCCACCGACAATGACGCGCACCGGTTCCAGTTGAGCATTGAGGCCCACCAGGTTGGCGCACGCGCCGACCGCGATGCGGCCTAGATCTTTGCGCCCCAGCACATCCGCGGCCGTGGTGGAGGTAAAACGAACTGCTTCCCCGAGGCCGTGGCGCTCGGCGAAGCTGGCGAATTGCTGGGACAAAGTAGAGGTACCGCCCGCGATGGCGCCGCTGGGCACGCGTGCTACTCCCCCGCTCACCGTGACGGGAAGGGAGCCTAGCTCATAAGCACCATCGGCCATGCCGGCGGCCGCCATGGCATCCGTCACCGCGAAGGCGCGGGGGTTGTGAGCCATGTCCACGGCGCCGTCAACAAGATGCACGCCATCTGCGATGAGCTCGACGGACACATCCCCCGCCTTCGCCGCTGCGAGCAAGGCAGCCACAGGGCCCGGCGCGCGGTGGTGGATGGAGGGCATGGCATTAAACAGGTGCGTGCCGGTCACGGTGACGCCGAGTTCCTTGGCCATAGCGATAACGTTCAGCGTGGTGTCGTAATCGGCCTCGGTATGCCCCAGGCTGGCAATGATGCCGTGCTCCGCGCAGGCTTCAAGCAGCTTGTCGACGTTCTCCGTCTCCGGCGCAAAGGTAATCGAACACAGGTGGCCGCGGGCCGCGGCGATGACCGCGCGGAAGAAGTCCGGGTCACCGGGCACGATGCGCGAAGGGTCCTGCGCGCCGCACTTGGCCGCCGCGATGAAGGGGCCTTCCATGTGGATGCCGGCGATTTCGCCCTCCTCAGCCAGCTGAGCCAAAAGCTCCGCCCGGGCGCACAGCTCTTCTTGTGTGCCGGAGACCAAGCTGGCCAGCAGCGTCGTGGTGCCGTGTGCGCGGTGGAAGCGGGCGGCGGCCAGGCACTGCTCGTAGTCGCCGTTGGGGAATCCCCCGCCGTTGCCGCCGTGGTTGTGCAGGTCCACGAAGCCGGGCACCCACAGCAACGCATTCGGGTCCCCGGCGCGCCAGGCGGCCTCGGCTTGGGGGACAGAGCCAAGCTTTATGCCCTCAATACTCTCCCCGAACGTGACGGCCCCGGCGCGCAGCTCGAAGTTTTCATCGATATAGAGGCCCTCGACGTGGCCTTTCGCCTCTGTCTGCATGACTCATTCGATTCTGTTTGTACGGGCTGGCAAAGCACAGCCCAATTGACAATTCACTTGAAATTTATCAGGGCTACCAATTTTTGTGAACCGCACTTCCTCCGTAGGGTGTGTGAGCGCAGATGCCTTCTAACGTGTTAGGTACACCGCGTGGTATGCCGAAAGGCCCCGTGAGTTACCAGCCGCGGGTGGCCACTCGGTCCCAAAGCGCGTTGCGAGCTAGCTCACCGGCGCCCGCTGGTGAGGTGCCAACGAACACGTCTCGCGCATCAGGATCGTCAGCAAGAATGTAGCGGAACCACGCGGTGGCATAACCGTCCCCGAGCTCTAAAACGTCCTTGTGGTCCGCACCCAGGCGGCGGGCATTGACTGCCGGACCACCAGCTGATTCATAGCTCTCCTGCAGGTCTTTCCACGGGCTGACAAACCAGCGGTCCGAACGGCCATCACTCGTCATCAGGAAAAGCGGTTCCTCTACGTCGGCTGTGTTGTAGTCCCAGTCATTGGACCGCGCCACTTTGTGGGAGGCCGGGCTCGCCGCATACACGGCTGCTACCTCCACTTGTGCCGCAGCGTTGATGGCACCCGCGCCGCCCTGCGAGTGCCCGAAAATACCGACCCGTGACCGGTCCACACGGGAATCCAGTTCCGGCAATCGCTCAATTAAGTGCACAACATTCTCCCCTGTTCCGGTGTGGGGAGTCTCATCGCCGACGACCACGAAGCCCCAACTAGCCAGGTGTTCCGCCACGGGTAGATAGCTGCTCAACGGCGTGTTCGTGCCATTAGCCATGACCACCGCCGGAAGCGGTCCCGCCCCCGTCGGTGCCGCGATGGTCACGTCGCCGTCGCGCTGCACGTCGACTGCGTGCGGCCCCTCGTCCGCGAACGACGCTTCCAGCGGGCCACCTGTCTCAGCGCTGTATCCGGCAGCCACGCCGTCATCACCGGTCACGCTGTCTGCATCGACCCACTGCATGAATCCCACAAACCCGACAAACGCCACCACAATCACGGCCACCACGGCAATCATGCCAACCACAAGCTTTTTCATGCCCTACATTGTGTTTCCCACAAGCGTGAAAGGCACTAGCGCTAGCACTACTTTTTCCTATACACCGTGCATGACCTGCCTCCGCTTGAAGTGGAGGCATACAGGTCTAGAGGGGTGCCAAAGTAATGCCGCAATTCATCGGGCAGATCGCTTCCTGCCCCAGCTACACCCTTGCGATATGAGACACACATCATTATCTTGCTGAATATAACCGTCATCACATATGGGAGAAATAATGGTTATCTCCGAATCGCTTTCCGAAGTAGTCACAGTAGGACGTTCAGGTCCGTCCAGCGGTCAGGGCAACGAAACAGTTGCAGCCTAAATGCATCCCCCTAGAAACAGTGGTGGCAAAGGGTTTTTATCTATCTACACCTTGACCGCCACATATTTTTTATTGTCAGTGTGCGGGTCAATGACCAGCCTCTCGATCTCACTCCACTTCGCCGAACTCAACAAGGGCGAATTGTTGGTGGCAAGCATCTTCATCTCGGGTACTTGCGCTCAAGTTTTTGCAGTCCCCTTTCTGACCCCACTCTTCAACAAATTCAACAGCTATCACATTGCGCTTGCTGCACTTTTCTTAGATCTTCTGGGCTTGTTATCAATGGCGGCCTATCCAGAGCCATTGATCCTCATTCTTGGAAACCTCGTCACCGCATGCTTAAGCGGCCTGTCAATTCCATCCATTTTCACCATCGCTGATTCTCAGGTCGGCGAAGGACAGCAGGCGAAAGCCTTCTCCCTCTTAGATACAGCCCGCCTTTGCGGCGGATTCCTGGGCCCGCCTCTAGGCGGATTACTACTGGACCAAAGAAACCTGCAGACAGCGCTTTTCGTTGAAGCCTGCGCTGTTGGACTCTCGCTGCTTGCTTTTTATTTCCTTTATAAATCCTCGCCCCAGAAAACACTGCTTCATCCAGAAACCAAAGACTCTTCACCAAGTTTTCTCCACAAGGTCCTCGAAGCACCTTCTCTTTTGCTAAAGAATAGAAGCGCTCGGTCCGCGTTAACCAGCATTTGGGGAGCAATTATCTGCACCTCGATTTTCAACGTTTCGCTTGTCTTCTATGCGACAAAGACCCTCCACGTAAGCGGTACGTTATATGCCATCATTGCCCAAGCATTTATCGTGGGCCGCATCTTTGGCGCACGGCTTTCAGCTCGCCTTCACTCACAGAACGCCGAGAAGGTCCTGACCGGGGCAGGATTCGCTATGGGGTGCTTCATTGCTTTACCTGGACTATTTCCCTCGCTGTGGCTCTGTATTCCATGCTTCTTTCTTGGCGGAGTCTGCAATGCCGCTCAGGTAGCCGCACTACGAATAGTCGTTGTCGGATCCGTACCTGATGAAGTGAAACCCAAAGCCCTTTCTACGATGGGTTCAATTAACAGCTCCGCAATGCTTATTGGATACATCATCGGAGCACCTGTTGTAAGTGCCATTGGCCCAGCCGCGGCCCTTGTCGTATCAGGGTTCGGCACCTCTATCCTCACTGCGGGGCCAACGCTGAAGGCCACCATGTACGGTGCCTCCGGTAACCAAGACAACGACATCAAATAGCATTTAATTCTGCAGTAAATCTACTTCGTCAGTTATCCGGAGATATAGCAAAAATGTAGCCATGACTACCGGCACACCACGGAACGAAACTATCCTCTATCCCGCAACGGTAGAGTTGACGCCATTTAGCCCATCTGACCCCACAACTCACACGGAGCTATCCTCATGGCCCACTTTTCTGCACGCCAGCTCAAGCGCTTCATGGGATTCTGGCCGCCCTTTTTAGGCGCTGGCATCAAGGTCCAAGAATTCGCTGATGACGGCACCCGCGTCGTTGTCAGCCACAGGCCGAATATGCTGACCAAGAACGCCATGGGCGTGGCCTTCGGCGGCACGCTCTCCGCCATGACGGATCCATTCTTCATGCTCGCCTCCATGCACCGTCTGGGCAAGGAGTACCGCATTTGGGATGCCGCTGGTGAGATTAAGTATCTCAAACCCGGCCGCGGCACGGTCACCGCCGATATGCGCATCCCCGAGGAGACCTACGCGCTCATCAAGGAGAAGACGGCCAACGGCGAGAAGTACCTGCATTGGTTCGACGTGGACATCCTTGATGAGGAAGGCGACGTCGTCGCCCATGTGCGCCGCCAGGTGTACTACCGGCGCAAGCAGAAATAAGCAGCGAGTGCGAAAGCCTGCGCGTCGTCGCAGATGCTGGGGTTACCGGAGTATGTCCCAAAAATTCTGGCGCCGAGTTTGCCTGGTAGTTTGATTCCATTTTGTCCACACCGGGAAGTTATGTGTTGTGGAAGGCCTCGCGCCCGATTATGCTTGAGACACAACGTCAACCCGAGAAGGATAAAGCTGGGTTCCCGAATGGGAGTAGGGCTTCGGCCTGAGAATTCCTTTGCTCCGAGGGTTGGCGTTTTTACTTTGCTTTCGCCTTGGCCTGCAAGGCATCAATACACGTCCCTGGCTCTTTTTCGAGTTGTGCAACGATAAACTCGATTGCTCGCTGAGAGTATGTCCAGGATGAATTGGGTTCTCCAGCGGTGCTGCGATCGTGTGCGTACCTGTCATCCTCTTTAAATTGGAATACCTTATTGAAGAGATTGAAGTGCCACCGGTTGAATAACTTTTCCTCGCCTCGGAAGTAAATAGTGGTTTTCGACTTCCTTAACCTGTTTCGTACCTCTTTTACTGCATTACCAACTGTGTAAGGGTAATAGGAGGCAGCGTCTCGGATGTCTTTAACGATGGTGACGCCGGCTTCCGCATCTTTGTCGACATAGACGTTAAGATCGGCATCCTTCGCTTTCTTGACGATGCGCAGGTTTGTCTCGTAGATGACGGCAGCAGAACCCCCTTCTCCGGTTCCTGCCGCGTCGGCGGCTAGCTGACTCATCTTGAGAAGCTTCTCTGCGACATGAGGCTCATACTTCGTCCGAATCACGTCGGGGTCAATTGCACCGCGGCGCACGGCCAACGTCAAGTGATTCTCCGGTATTAAATCGCTAACGGATTCGCCATGAAGATCGAGGAGCTTATCTGCATAATTCATGACAGATTTTTGCAGGAACGGTCCGATGAAAATCTCATATTCATCAGTAATGAAGTGAGTATTAACATTACGGAAGCGAATGATTTCCGCCATGTTGATGCGCAGGGGATCTTTTTCATTCGTGAAAATCTTCTTGAGACAGTCTGCTAGAGCAATTGTCTTTCCAGATTCGTCCGAGTAATAGATCGACTCGATTCCCTGCTCTCGGACCAGGTACGCCTTGAGCATTAACTCCCATGCGTTGCAGAGAAAAATTGAACAGGTCTCCGCGTGGTATTTCAACGTTGGCCTGTTGTACAGCTCCACTGCAAGAGCAAAAGCTTCCTTACTCTTCTCTAGGAGCCTCTCAATGATCTCTTCCTGTCCCTTATCCACAAAGGACCATTCTAACTTCTGCTCCCGATTCACTTCTTCGGTGTTCTCAGCCTGTGCCCTGTCTACGCTCGGTAATAGCGCGGACAATCTGGGCCGATTTAGTAGCCGGTGACGATAGGAAAATACCCCAGCTGGAACACTGTTCTAGCTGAGGCTTAATGGAGCCGCCTGCGAGAATCGAACTCGCGACCTTCTCATTACGAGTGAGATGCTCTACCGACTGAGCTAAGGCGGCACGGTGCCGTGTGTATATGCACCGCGTGAGAGTTTAGCCTAGGCCGGGGCTGAGAAAGAAATCGGGCTACCACCTGCAGTGCCCTCGCAGCACACGTGCAGGTTAGCGCGCACCGCAGGCCAGGCGCAGGCGGCCCACCATGCCATCGAAAGCCACCTGCGGAGTGACGTTCTGCGGCAGCTGCTCGCGGCAGGTGCGGATAGCGGCCTGGGCAGCCAGCAGGCCGTCTTCGCTCACGCGCTGGGCAAGTTCGCCGGCCAGGCCCGCGAAATCCGGGTGGGTCATCTCCACCTCGGCGCCGACTTTGAGCATGAGCGCATCGCGGTAGATGCCGGCGAGATCCACCAAGGCGATGTCGAGGCCGTCGGCGATGCGTCGTTTAGCGCGCTTCTTGTGGAGCTCCTCCATATCCTTCAGGGCACTGCGGGCGTCGCGCTGCGCCTTCGTCGCGCCCTTGCCCTTGGCGCCAACGCCGAAGGATTGCTCAATCTTGGAGCGCTCCGCCTCCTCCGCCGCCGCGTGGGAGTCCTTGGCTTCCTTCTCAATGAACTTCAGCAGCGCTGTGACGGATTGAAAGGCCTGGGAGCCGTGGAAGACATCCTCAGCCAGGTTGATGGCCATGGCGCGGCGCTTCTGCGCGGCAGGTTCGTTGACCAGGTGTCGCGCACGGCCCACGTGGCGCAGGGTGGTCACGGCGGCCAGGCGGGCGTCATCCTCGCTGGCGCCTTCGGCGACGAGCTGCTTGACGACGCCTTCCACACTCGGCGCCGGGATATAAAGGTGACGGCAGCGCGAGCGCAGCGTGACCGAGAAGTCCTCCGGGTCCTCCGAGGGCGCGACCATAATGATGACGGTGCGCTCCGGGGGCTCCTCCACGGTCTTCAGCAGCGCGTTGGCGGCCTCGTTGCGCAGGCGGTCGGCCTTGTTGAAGATCACTACCCGCCACGGCGCCACGCTCGGCAGGCTGGCTGCGCGCCCGATGACCTCACGGGCCTCACCCACGGTGATGAACTGCTCCTGCGGGTCCACGTAGACCAAGTCGGTGTGCTCTTGATTGTCCAGGACGCTCTGGCAGGAGGGGCAGCGCCCACAGCCGGGGTTGCCGTTCTCGTCGGCGGACGTACACATGAGCGCCGCGGCGAAGCACTGCGCGGCCAGCGAACGTCCGGCACCCGGGGGCCCGGTGAATAGCCAGGAGTGGCTCATCGCCCGAGAGTCGCCCTCACCCCGCGCCGCGCGGGCAGCACTGAGGATGGTGTGGGAGACGGAGGGGGCGTCGGCAAGCCTTTCGGCAACGCTGGAGGTGTTCACTCGCCCTAGCCTACTGGGATAACTAGAGTTGTTAATCATGAACAGACTGATGCGTGGCGCCCGCTGGTTATGGGGTACTCAATGGCCGATGTACGCCGCGCTCGTCCTTGGAGCCAATATCATCGGCGCCATTGCGATCATGACCTTCGTGGTCTTCTTTCTCCCCATGCCGGAGATCTCCGATTTCATCGCCCACACGCCCCATCTGTGGACCTACGGCACGCTGTTCGTGACCTTTGCGGTCATCATCGGCATAGCGGTAACACTGCGGCTGTTCAGGCCGGTGTTGGACTGGCAGCGCAATCCTGATGACCATGACCCCAACATGGTGCGCAACCTGGTCCTGCGCATCCCGCTCCTCCAGGCCGGTGTGGCCGCGGGCGTGTGGCTGCTGGGCATCATCTTGGCGGTGGTGCTGGCAGGCCAGCACTCGGCGCGGTTGGCCGTCGTAGTCGGTGTTTCTGCTGCATTGGCCGGCGGCCTCATCGTGCTGTTGACGTACTTGCAGGCAGAGCGCCTCGTGCGCCCCGTGGCTGCGGAGGCCGTGGCCCGGCGCTTTGAGGATTCCACCCTGGAGCCGCCGATTAAGTACCGTCTGCTTTCCACGTGGCTCATGACCTCCGGCATCCCGCTCATCGGCATCATCCTGGTGCACCTGGGCCAGAAGATGGGGATGTTCACCGCCGATACCGCCGATATCATCCCCGCCATCATCGCGCTGAGCATCACGGCGCTGGGCACGGGACTTATCGGCACCATGTTCGCCATGATGAGTGTGGTGGACCCCATCCTGGAGCTACAGGACGCCATCAACCGCGTGCGCCGCGGCGAGAACGACGTCCAGGTGGATATCTACGACGGCTCCGAGCTCGGCGTGCTCCAGGCCGGCTTCAACGAGATGATGCGCGGCCTGCGTGAGCGCCAGCGCGTGCGCGATATCTTCGGCCGCTATGTCGGCACTGAAGTGGCACAGCGCGCCTTGGAGGAACGCCCGGAGCTAGGCGGCGAGGACCGCAAGGTGGCGGTGCTGTTTATCGACGTCATTGGGTCCACCACCTTCGCCGTCAACCACACCCCGGAGGAGGTCGTGGAGGAGCTCAACAAGTTCTTCGAGCACGTCGTTGAGGTGGTGCACCGCAATAAGGGCATCATCAACAAGTTCCAGGGTGATGCTGCTCTGGCCGTGTTCGGTGCCCCACTGACGGTCTACGATGCCAACTCCATGGCCCTGCAGGCCGCCCGCGAACTGCGCCAGGAGCTGCGCGGGCTGCGGCTGCAGGCGGGCATCGGCGTGGCCGCGGGCCACGTGGTGGCCGGCCACATTGGTGGTGCGGACCGTTTCGAGTACACCGTTATCGGTGATGCCGTCAATGAGGCCGCACGCCTGACCGAGCTGGCCAAGGACACCCCGGGCCAAGTGCTCACCAACTCTGCCACGCTGCGCGGAGCCAACGAGGCCGAGCAAGCCCGCTGGACGCTGATGAAGTCCATTGAGCTGCGCGGGCGTCGCCGCATGACGCAACTGGCGCGCCCGATTCGCCCGACCTTGGCGGAACGCGCTCTCGGATAAATAAGTTTTTGTGGTTCTGGTAGCTTGGGGCCATGCTCCAACAGCCATATCAGCCCCTTCCGACACGCCAGACGTCGAGTCCTCGCCTCCTCGTCCCCGACGTCGCCCGCGGCATGGCCCTGCTGGGCATCGCGCTGGCTAATGTCTGCACCGCGTGGATTATGAACGACGGCGATGGCCCCGATGCTTATTTCGGCGGCGTCGAGACCGTTGCGGACAAAATCTACGTGGTCTTTTCCGCCATGTTCATCCACGTGCGCGGCCTGCCGATGTTCTCCACGCTCTTAGGTTTCGGCGTGGGGCTTATCGCGATGAGCTTGTGGCGGCGCGGCTTCCCACTTCGCCGCGCGCGAACGGTGATTGCAAAGCGCTACGGGTTCTTGGCTCTGTTCGGAGCACTTCACTGCCTCTTCCTGTTTATGGGCGACATCATGATGCTGTATGGAGCCATAGGCATACTCATCGCGCTGCTACTCCCTGTGACCGACAAGACTCTCATGCGCGTGGCCTATGTACTCTTCGGTTTCCAAGTACTCGCCGGCATTGGCATCGGTGTGGCCGCAGCATTCATCGACACCTCGAATTTCAATATCGGCGGTGTCCCCTCAACAGAGAGCTACGTGGGGCTCGTGGGCGAGCAAGCTTTTGCTCTCCTCGCCCACGCTGTGTCCCTCCCCTTTACCGGCGTTACAGCCCTGCCGCTCATGCTCGTGGGTTTCGTGT